>CAOKRC010000003.1 GCA_948471035.1 uncultured Clostridium sp. | reverse complement strand
CCACTACGGACTTTCACCGATTAGTTAAACGACATGCCTGTCGTACATAAAAAAACTAGGGATTTCTTATATCCCTAGTATCTTTTGTTTATGATTATTTCTTCTATATTTAAGTAACACCATTTTTAGCATTTAATCCAATTGCTAAATTGTATACTATATTAACTATTGTAGTTGAAGCAAATATTAATATTGCACCTACTATGTATGGTATCATTGATTTCTTGTAGTCTGCTTTTTCTTCTGCACTACCCATCATATATTTAATACCAAGTACTAATAGTATAACAACAGCTATAACTACACCTACTGTTTGTACAAGTCCTACAATTTGTTTACCTAAATTTTGAATTTCAGTTTGTCCTCCTACTGTAATACCAGCATCTGGATATAAATCTGTTGGTTTTAATGGGTTTGCAAATACGGTTGTACATAATGTTATCATTGTTAATATAATACATAATGTTACTATTATTTTGTTTGTCTTTTTCATAATTTTCCTCCTATTATTTTATTTGTGATTTTTTTATTTTAATTACTCGTTTATGAGTTAATATTAAAAACTTATTTTAAATAAAATTTATACTTGTATATTATATATTATAACTGTTTTTTTCTAGTTTGTCTATACTTATTTTGAAAAAACTTCGAATTTATGTAAATTTTATCATTTTTTGGATTATTTTAAGACCCCACCAGTCACACTTTCACGTGCCCCCCTTGTTAAAGGAATCAATTTACAGTTTTTTCTTCGAAGACTGGGCCCCCTACTTGTCTATTTTTTCTGTAATAGTTAAACATTTATGCTATTCCAGAAAGTAGCACTATTGCTAGTTTCCATATTGTGAATGCTCCAAATATTACAACACATCCTGCTATATATGGCACTAATGATTCTTTTACTTTTGCTTTATCTTCTGCACTTGCTAACATAAATTTAATTGCTAAATACATTCCAACTGCTACTGCTAAAAATACTCCTATTCCTAATAATATATTATACAATGTATTAGAACCTGCTTGTAAATTGCTCGTAGATATTTTATTTTCTGCATCTTTTCCTTGATTTATAAAGTCTTTTGATTCTCCTAGTATTTCATCTATTGTATGAGAACCATTTGGATTTGATGAACCTAAAAGTCCATGTTGTTTATCTTTATCCTTATTTAGGTCTTCGTGTTCTTGTTTCTCTTCTTGTTTTTCATCATAAGCAGTTGTATATGTAGAATCCATTTCTTTAATTCTACGAGATACTGGTGCTGCATAAGTTGCTATAAGGTCGTTATCATTACTTGATTTTAAATATTCTTTTATCTTCGCATCTAAATCTTTTAATTCTTGTAATGTCATTGTATTAATCTTTGGCATAAGTGCGTCAATTTCTTCTTTTAATGTTTTTCTTTCTTCTTCTTTTGGTACAGATACGCTGTTGCCAGTTCTAACTGATGTTAATGCTGCTTGTGCTGCTTTATAATGTATTGAATCCATTGTTCCTCCAGTCCAATCTCCCTCATCATGTCCATATGATTTCTTTAGGTTCTCTATTAGTCTTTCATTGTTACCGCATACCTCTATTATTTTCTGTGCCAATTTGGCTTCTTTTACTGCTTCTTCTTCTCTATTACCTAGCTCGTTAGAATACCTTATTAATTCTCCTACAATTGGATATAATTCATCACCTTCGTATAATTCTGTTTGAGCATAACAATTAGTAGTAATCATAGTTAAAACTAATATTATTATAATACATATTATTTTTTTGTATGTTTTCATTTATTTCACCACCTATGGTTTAAAAATTTATTCCTTTAACTAAATCATATATTATTCCTAATATATTTGGTATTGTAAATAGCATTATTGCACCTATTAAATATGGTATCATTGTTTCTTTATATGATGCTTTTTCTTGGGTGCTTCCAAACATATATCTAAGACCTATTACCATTAAAGCAACTACTGCTATTACTGTCCCTACTACCCTCATAGTACCTATTAAAACATTTCCCATACTTATGAATTGTGTGTTTCCACCTGTTGTATCTGTTGGTTTATAGTCGTTTGGATCTATTACTGGATAATTTATATCATGTTTATCTGTTACGCTACTTCCACCTTTACCTGTAGCATAAACATAGCTTATATTACTACAACACATAACAGTAATTATTATTATAATTATACTTACTATCTTTTTTGATTTATTCATTACTTTCTCCTTACTATATTTTACATACTTAATTCTATTATATATTATTTTCCAATATTTTTCAATAATTGACAATCTTTTTGTTGTAATTATTGAAAAATACATATTTTTGTAATATTTGTGTAAAAATAGAACAGTTAATAATACTTATTTTTATAAAATAAATATTATTACTGTTCTATTTTGTATCTATTATCTTTTGTTTTATTATTTATCGTTTGTTTCTTTTAGCTTTTCGTTGTTTATATATTTTGCTATTAGTTCATCTAATTCTACGCTTAATTTATATATTTTGCTATATTCGTCTCCTTGCTCTATGCTTTTGTTTAGTTCGTCTCTTTTTTTACATATTTCATCATTTAGCATATGCACACTCTCCTTTTTAAGCATTTTTTTCTTTTGTATATTTTAAAAATACCATATTTTTACATTATAGTCAATAAAAAAACAGCATTTTTCTTAGGAATCGTGCGACATTATGCGATTTTTAGTAATCTATTATTTGTTTTTAAGGCATTTATTTTCTTTTTTTGCTATTATTATACAAAATACTACAAATAGTATACAAGACAAAATTTGCGATATTCTTAAATTATATAACATTAAACTGTCGATTCTTATCCCTTCTATTATCATCCTTATAAATGAGTACATTACTATGTAATAATATGTTATTTGTCCTGTATATTTTCTTTTTTTTGATATTTTGCTTAATACTACGAATATTATAAAGTTACAAATTGATTCATATAGGAATGTTGGGTGTACATATTCTACTCCGTTTGGACCTTGTATTCCCATTTTCCATGGTAGATTAGTGGTTGTTCCATATGCTTCTACATTTATAAAGTTTCCCCATCTTCCTATTCCTTGTCCTAATGCTAGAAATGGTACTATATAATCTAGAAGATTTAGTAGGTTTATTTTTCTTTTTTTACAAAATATGTATGCTGTTATTAAACCTCCTATTATTCCTCCATATATTGCCAATCCTCCGTCTTTTATGTTTAATATGTCTACTATGCTTTTATAGTCTTTTAAACTGAATATTACATAGTATATTCTTGCTGATATAAATGATATTGGTATTAGTATTATGCTTAATGTTACTATGTCTTCAAATTTTATTTCGTATTTTCCATCTTGCTTTTTGCATAATAGTAAGGCAATTCCTATGCTTGCAACGATTAAAATGGCGTACCAATATACAGGCACGCCACATATGGTAAATGCGGTTTTATTTATATTTAATTCTAAATTCAATAATGGAAATGTTATTGTATTCATTTTAATTTCCTTTCACAATTGATACTACCATGTTATTTTCTCTAAATACTTCTTTTAAAATTTGGTTTGCGTATTCAGTTGTTACACTGTTATATTCTTCTAAATAATCGAAGCTATTTATTCCTTTAAAATAATCTGCTAAAAACATTCTTGCTATGTTTGATACTTCGTTATATTCTGTTACATAGTCTCCATATATTTTTTTCTTTATTCTGTTAAATATTTCTTGGTTTAATCCACTTTTTTTATATTGTTTGATAGCATCATTTAACTCTTTTACTACATTTTGTGGATTTTTTGCCATTCCTGTTATTAGTACATGTGCATAGTTTTTAGAGAATTCATAATCTAGGTCTGGCCCGAGACATGATGTCACCATTTTCGTATAGTTTTTTATATGTTTTTGAACTTTTTCCAAGTAACATGTATAGTATTATTTCTATTGCTATATGTTTTTTTACTAGTTCTTCTGTTGATGCAATTTTATCTTTAAATCCTATTGCAAATATTGGATTTGTTACATCCATTGTGACTATTTTTTCTTTTTCTACTATTTCATCTTGTTCTTTAGGATATATTCTTTTTATTTCTCCTTGTTCTTCATTTTTTGTTATTCTGTTTTTGATTTCTTGTAGTAATTCTTCTGGTACGAAGTCTCCACATACTACTAATACCATGTTTGATAGGTTATAAAATGTATTGTATGAATTGTATAATATTTCTTCGTTTATTTTGCTGATTGATTCTATACTTCCTGCTATGTCTATATTTATTGGATTTTGTTTATACATTAGTTTCATTGCATTCATATATACTTGCCAGCTTGGTTCATCATCATACATGTTTATTTCTTGACCTATTATTCCTTTTTCTTTTTCTACATTTTGGTCTGTAAAATAGGGGTTTTGTACATAGTTCATTAGTTCATCTAAGGCTGGATAAAAGTTATCTGTTGCTTCAAATAGGTATGCTGTGTGGTCATTTGTTGTATAGGCATTTGCTTCTACTCCTAAGCTCGATAAAACATCTAGGCTATTTGTTCCATTTGATTGTTCAAATAGTTTGTGCTCTAAAAAGTGTGCTACTCCATCTGGAATTGTGATTTCTTCATTGTTTTTTGGCATGATGAAGTGGTTATCTATTGAGCCAAAGTTGGTTCCAAATATTACGTATTTTTTGGTTGTGTCTTTTTTTGGAATTATCATTACGGTTAGGCCGTTTTCTAATTTTTCAGTAAAAACTTTTTCTTTTACTTTTAAGTTTTCTATAATTTGCATCCTTTTTCCTCCTCAAAATTCGAAGAATTTTGTTCTCTTCATTTTTTATTGTTTACTTTTGCAGTCCGCTTCCAATAGTCTAATTATATTTTTTATTCGTTCGTCCCAACTGCACACATAGTGTAATAAAATTTGTTTAAAAACTCATTTTATAACACTATGTAGCTTGTCGGTCCCCACACAAGCTCACTTCTAAAAAATCTAATTAGACCATTGGAATCTACTATCTTTATAGAAGAATGTTATATATTTATTTACTCGTTAAAAAATAGATTGTGTCTATGTTTATTTTGTTTGCAAGTTTTGTGATTTGTTCTTTTGTGATGGATTTTACTTTATTTTCGTATTCTTCAAATGATACATAGTTTCCTGAAAGTTCTTGCCCGAAGTAGTATGTTATTCCTGTATCTTGTTCATCTGGTATAAATTTTATTGTTTGTATTATATTTTGTTTTGCATTTTGTAGGTCTTCTTCTGTAAATTCTCCGTTTTTCATATCATCTAGTTGTTTTTTTATAATGTTTAGGGCTTTTTCATAATTTTGAATTTCTATTCCTACTCGAATGAATATGTTGTTCATTTGTCTTAGATAGTTTGAACCGTGCTGTATATGCAAGGCTTGCTTTTTCTCTTACATTTTGGAATAGTTTAGAGTTTGCTCCTCCTCCAAGTATTGTATTATATACAAGTGCTACATATTTTTCATCTTTGTTTGTGTCTTCTATTGTAAGTCCTATTACCATTTTTCCTTGTGTAATATCCATTTCTTCTTTGATTTCTTTTGGCTCTTTTTGTTTTTCTAATAATTGTTCTTCTAGCTTTGTATATTTTCTTTCAGTAAGATTTTTTATTAATTCATTTTGTTCTATTATATTTTTTGTATTGTTTATATTTACATTTCCTGATACAAATATATCTATTTTACAGTTTCCTATCATGTTTTGATAGCAATTATACAGGTCTCTAGAGTTTATTTTTTGTAGGTCTTCAATATATCCATATTTATATATCCCATATGGTTTATCTTTATACATTTCTTCTACTGTTCTTTCTAATGCATATCTCGCTTTATCGTCTCTTTTTCCTTCTATGATTTGTTTTAGATTGTCTATTTCTTGTTTTACATATTCTTCTTTAAATTTATCATCTTCTATTAGAGGATTAAATACTATTTCAAATAGTGTATTTAGTCCTTTTTGTAATATTTCTTCTTTTTGTGGTAGAAATTCGTCATTTATTGTTTCTAAATAGAATTTTATTATGTGGTTTTCTCCTATTTTTTCAATTCCACAGTTGAAAGATGCTCCATACATTTCTTCTAGTGTAATGCTTATTTCTTCACTTGTTGTCATTAATTTAGAACCTCTTCTTAATACTGATGCTATTAATGCTTCTTTTGTAACTAATTCTTTTGATAATGGCATTGTTAAGAATACACTTAATAGGTTTGTTTTAAATTTGTTTGTTTCTATAGTATGAAGGTTTATCCCTTCTTTTATTTGTTGTTTTCGATAATTCAAGGTTATCCTCCCTTTCTTATTTTTGTATGTTTATAGTATAATATATTTTGGTAATTTTATACAATAGTTTTTTATTATTTTATAATTATAATGTATTGTTTTTTTGTAAATTTATATTGACTATTTGTAGTGATTGTGATAAATTGTTTTTGTTGCTAGAATTCTCACCATTGCTTTATGGTAGTATTCATTAGCATTACTAAATTGTAATGTTAAATATGCTAGTGTAGGAGGTGAGTATAGTTGGAATTATGTATTGGAGTATCTTTAGTAATTCTTTCTACTGGTATCGCAGTATCTTTAATTGCATTAGTTAATTATAGTATTTGCATACATAAAAAAAGAATTGAAGTACGTCCCAACAAAACTAACTTCAATTCTAACAACACTGAGGAGAAAGCTTAGCTTTCTTCTCTCTATATATTATATTATAACATATTTATTAAAAATGTAAATACATTTTGCCAATTTTTATGCTAATATTTCTTTTACTACTTCATTTATAGTTCTACCATCAGCTGCTGCTCCTATTTTTTCTTTTGCTACGCTCATTACTTTTCCCATATCTTTCATTCCAGTAGCTTTAGTTTCTTCTACTACTTTTTTAACTATTTCTTTAATTTCTTCTTTTGATAGCTGTTTTGGTAGGTATTCTTGTAATATGCTTATTTCTTCTTTTACTTGTGCTATTAAATCTTCCCTACCACTTTTTTCATAATCTCCTAATCCGGTCTTTCCTCTTTTTTGTTTCTTTTGCTATTATTTCTATTATTTTATCGTCTTCAAGTGTTATTCCTTTATCTTTTTCTACTTGTAAGATTGCTGCTCTTACCATTTGTATTGTGTTTTTTCTTATTTCATTTTTCTCTTTCATTGAATTTTTTAAGTCTTCTAATAATTTTTCTTTTAACATTGTTTTCATCCTTTCTTATTTTAATTTTTATATCTTTTTTATAAATCAAAAGGCTGAAAATTAGCTTTTCCAACTTCTAACTTCCAACCTCTATTCTTTAATTAAAATTTTCTTTTTCTTGCAGCCTCTGATTTTTTCTTTCTTTTTACACTAGGTTTTTCATAGTGTTCTCTTTTACGTACCTCTTGTAAAACTCCATTTCTTGCACATTGTCTTTTGAATCTTTTTAATGCGTCCTCTATATTTCCATTATTTACTTTTACCTCTGACATGTTATTCCCCTCCTTCCGGTGTTATACACAGTATGTAATTTTATTCAGGGTTAGCTTTATTTTTTAGTTTGTAATTTTTCCCTATTCTTAATACGAATAACATTATACTCTATGTTACAAGTGGTTGTCAATACTAACTTAAGATATTTTAAATAGTTCTCCTAAAGGTTTTGCTTCATTTATTCTTTTTATTGCTTCTGCAAATAATGGTGCCATTGATAGTACTGTTATTTTATCTATTCTTTTTTCTTCTGGTATTGGAACTGTGTTTGTTACCACTAGTTCTTTTATTGGAGAATTTTTTATTCTTTCTATTGCTGGTCCTGATAATACTCCATGCGTACATCCTGCATATATTTCGCGTGCTCCAAAGTCTTCTAATATTCTTGCTGTTTCTATCATTGAACCTGCTGTATCTACTTCATCATCAAATATTACTGCTTGCTTGTCCTTTACATCTCCTATTACTGTTGATGCTATAGCTCTATCATCATTTCCTGCTCTTCTTTTATCTATTAATGCTATTGGACAATTGAAAAATTCTGAATATTTATATGCTTTTTTTGAACTTCCTGCATCTGTTGCTACTATTACCATATCTTTTAGACTTTTTTCTTTAAAATATGCTTCTAATAGGTTTTCAGCTGATAGTCTATCACAATTTATTCTAAAGTATGCTTGTATTGCTGGGTTGTGTAAATCACATGTAATTACTCTGTCTGCTCCGTGCTGCTTCAATTAATTCTGCCATTAGTTTTGCTGTTACTGGTACACGTGGTTGGTCTTTTTTGTCTGATCTTGAATATATGTAATATGGTAATACTACATTTACTTTTTTTGGTGATGCACGTTTTATTGCATCTATTGTTATTAATAGTTCCATTACTCTTTCGTTTACTGGTGGTTCTGTTGTTTGTACTATATATACGTCTTGTTCTCTAACTGTTTCTAAAATTTGTACAAAGTTATTATCATTTTTGAATTTTATTGTTTCGATTTTTCCCATTGGTACTTCTAGGGAATCGCATATTTCTTTTGTAAAACTTTCAGCTGATTTGCTACATGAAAAGATTTTAATATTTTCCATAACTTAAACCCCTTTTTATCATTTTTTAATACTTTTTTATTATAACACTAATTTTTTTTTTGTATATATTTTTTTCACTTTTTTTGTGTTTTTTTGTAATTTTAAAGGGTTGCATGGCTTGCAACCCCTACTATTTAATTTGCCATTTTTATTTCGCCTTTATCTAAATCTGCCCAAATAATTTTGTTTTCTTTTACACTTTTTTGTACGTCTATTATTCTTTGATTGCTTGAACCTCTAAATTGTAATGATGGATTTTTTAATTCTTGTTCAAATTTTCCATCTACTATTACATCTATATTATTTATTAGTTCTTTTGTTTCGTCCCAGTTTTTGTACATGTTTCCCATTACATCTTTTTCATAATCAAATCCTGTATAGCACCATATACTCTTTTCAGGAAATTTTTCTTTTACTTTTTTTACTAGTGGTAATAGTCCTTTTTGGTTTGCATGTTCTAGTGGTTCTCCTCCAAGTAATGATAGCCCTTCTATGTAGTCTTTATCTAAATCTTTTAATACTTTATTTATTGTTTCTTCTGTAAATTCATTTCCATATTCAAAGTTCCATGCTATTTCATTGAAGCATCCTTTGCAGTGGTGGTTACATCCACTTACAAATACACTTACTCTAACACCTGGTCCATTTGCTATATCACATTCTTTTATTGTCGCATAGTGCATATTGCTTTCCTCCTATTTTGATTTTATCACTACAGATAATTTAATAATTCCTAACTTCTAACTTCCAACTTCTAATTACAAATGTAAAACTCTTGATTTTATTTCTTTTGTTTTTCCTTCGTTCCAGAAATTTTCTCCTAGATATCCACATGTTCTTCTTGTTACGTTCATTTTGTTATGGTCTTTATTTCCACACCCGAGGACATTCCCATTCGTTGTCTTCATTTATTATTATTTCTCCATCGAAACCACATACATGGCAATAATCTGATTTTGTATTGAATTCTGCATATTGTATATTATCATATATGAATTTTACTATTTCTTCAAGTGCTTTTAGATTATTTCTCATATTTGGTATTTCTACATATGAGATTGCTCCTCCTGAAGATATTTTTTGGAACTGACTTTCAAATTTTAGTTTTGCAAATGCATCTATTTTTTCTCTTACATCTACATGGTATGTGTTTGTGTAATATCCTTTATCTGTTATGTCTTTGATTGTTCCAAATCTTTCTTTATCTATTCTTGCAAATCTATAGCATAAACTTTCTGCTGGTGTTCCATATAGTGCAAATCCTATTCCAGTTTCTTTTTTCCAACGGTCTGTTGTTTGTCTTAAATGGTTCATTACTTTTAATGCAAATTCTTCTCCCTCTTCAGTTGTATGACTTACTCCTTTCATTAGTTTTGTTACTTCGTATAATCCAATGTATCCTAATGATATGGTTGAATATCCACCTTTTAATAGTTTATCTATTGTTTCTCCTGATTCTAATCTTGCAATTGCTCCATATTTCCAGTGAATTGGGCTTGTATCTGTTTTTGTTCCAAGTAACGCATAGTGTCTACACATTAAGGCTTCATAGCATAGTTCTAGTCTTTCATCTAATAACTTCCAAAACTTTTCTTCGTCTCCATCTGCTATTATTCCTATTTGTGGTAGGTTTAGGCTTACTACACCTTGATTAAATCTTCCTTCAAATTTATATTCTCCATTTTCGTCTTTCCAAGGTGATAGGAAACTTCTACATCCCATTGGGCTAAATACGTTTCCTTCATAGTTTTCACGCATTTTTTTTGCTGATATGTAATCTGGGTATAATCTTTTTGATGAGCATTTTACTGCAAGTTTTGTTAGGTAATCGTATTTTCCACCTTTTAAGCAATTATGTTCATATAATACATATATTAATTTTGGGAATGCTGGTGTTACATATACTCCTTTTTCATTTTTGATGCCTTTATATCTTTGTTTTAGTATTTCTTCAATTATCATTGCGTTTTCTTCGATGTATTCGTCATTTTCATCTAAGTTTAAGAATAGTGTTACAAATGGTGATTGTCCATTTGTTGTCATTAATGTGTTTATTTGATATTGCATTGTTTGTACACCTGCTGATAACTCTGTTCTTAATCTTTGGTCTACTATTTGTTCTATTATTTCTTCTGGTAGTTTTCCTTCATAGTTTTCTTTTAGTTCTTTTGTGAATTTATCTTTGCTTTTTCTTAAATATTTTCCTAAGTGTTTTAAATCAACACTTTGTCCTCCATATTGGTTTGATGCTACTGCTGCTATTATTTGTGTTGTAACTGTACATGCTACTTGAAAACTTTTTGGGCTTTCAATTAGTTTTCCATTCATTACTGTTCCATTTTCTAGCATGTCTTTTATATTTACTAGACAACAATTGAATATTGGTTGTAAGAAGTAGTCTGCATCATGGAAGTGTATTGCACCTTCTTCATGTGCTTTTGATATTTTTTCTGGTAATAATATTCTTTTTGTTAGGTCTTTTGATACTTCTCCTGCTATATAATCTCTTTGTGTTGATGCTAGTACTGCATTTTTGTTTGAGTTTTCTGTTGCTAGTTCTTTGTTTTGATTTTTGATTAATCCTAATATTGATTCGTCTGTTGTGTTTTGTTTTCTTACTAAGGCTCTTGTATAACGATATACTATATATTTTTTAGCTAGTTCATATTTTCCATGTTCCATTAGTTTTTCTTCTATTATGTCTTGTATGTCTTCTACTAGCATTCTTTTTTTATCTAATTCTTCTATATAATGAAGTATTTCTTTTATTTCCTCCTTAGTTGCTTTTTCACGTGCTCGTACTTCATTATTTGCTTTTTCAATTGCAGCTACTATTTTTTCTCTATCATAATCTACTGCTCTTCCGTCTCTTTTTATAACTTTCATGCCCATTTCCTCCCCCATATTTTATGGTTTTATTATATCTTAACTTTTTTATTTTACCGTTGCAATTGCAACAGATTATCAAAAGATTTTTATTTTAATTTTAGAAAGTGTTTGTTTCTAGCAAAATTTAATTTATTTCATTTATATTACAAATTTATTACGTGTCTATTTTGTCGATTTTTGGCTAAATTCTGCTGTTTTGTTTTTTGTTGCATTTTGTTCTGGTTTTATGTATAATGTAAAATATATAATTTTATGGTTCTTATAGTTTTATTTTAAGGAGAAACTAATTTATGGATAATAATTTTTGTGTTGCTGATTTTGTT
Source organism: uncultured Clostridium sp. (assembly GCA_948471035.1). Taxonomy (GTDB): domain Bacteria; phylum Bacillota; class Clostridia; order TANB77; family CAG-508; genus RGIG8482. The sequence goes on along the minus strand of CAOKRC010000003.1, from coordinate 102,198 downwards.
AAAGATTTGGATTCAAAGTGTTCAAAAGTCCAAAAGAAGTCTTTTCATAAGGGTGAAGTTATAACTAGTTATATTGCTAAGCGTAATCAACTTTGCATTCTTTTATCTGGTGAAGCTGACCTTGTAAGGTATGATTATAATGGTAATAGAACTATTGTTGAGCATTTTAATACTAATGATATTTTTGGTGAAATTTTTTATCCTGTAAGTACTAATAATGAGCTACTTGTGGAAGCAAAGGCTACTTCTTCTGTTCTATTTTTTATTTATGATGATATTAAAACAAAATGTAAAAATAATTGTACTTTTCATAATAATCTACTTATTAATTTACCTGAATTGTTTTTAAATGAGATTATAGATTTGAATATGAGGATTGAACTTTTAAGTAAACGTACTATTCGTGATAAATTGCTTGGATATTTTAATATTATTTCTGCGAGAAATATGAGTAAGTCTTTTAAAATACCTTTTTCTCTTACGGATTTGGCAGATTATTTAAGTATTGATAGAAGTGCTATGATGCGTGAACTTAAAGTTTTGAAAGAAGAGGGCTTTATCGAAAAGTCTGGAAATAGAATTACTCTTATGTATTAATCTACTTTTCTCATTTTTATGTATTATTTTTCATTTTAAATTGACACTTTTTTTATAATATGATAAGATATCATAAGGTGATGATGGGAATGGAAAACTTTGATATTAATAGGTTTTTTAAGATTTTATGTAATTGTAAATTATATATTTGTTTTGTACTCATACTTTTTATTGTAATGGGCTGTTTTTATAGTTTTTACTATGTAACTCCATTATATAACTCTTCTGCAACTGTTGTTTTAGTACAAAATGAAAATTTGGGAACTGAAAATAATGATTTTTCTATAACTCAGGCTGATATTGCCTTAAACCAAAATTTGCTTTCTACTTATACTAAAATTGCTAAAAGTACTAAAGTTTTAGAACAGGTTATTAATAATTTAGATTTGGATATTTCTGCAAATGATTTATCTAATCTTGTTTCTGTTGAGGCTGTTAATAATGCTGAAGTATTTAAAATTAGTGTAATTAATGAAGATAAATTTTTAGCTGCTAGTATTACTAATGAATTACTAAATGTTTTTTCTAATGAAGTTCAATCTTTATATAATATGAATAATGTTTATACTATTGATATGGCTAAAGTTAATGATATCCCTTATAATATTAATCATTTTAAGGATATTACCATATTTGTATTTATTGGAATTTTTGCAAGTTTAGGAATAGTTGTTATTGTCTATTTACTTGATACTACTATAAAATCTGAACATGAAGTGGAATATTATACTAAACTTCCTGTTTTATCTACTATCCCTAAATATTTAGATAATCAATCTAAAACCTTTAGTGAATTGATTGTTAATGCAGAACCAAAATCTCCTATTGCTGAGTGCTTTAAAACTTTTAGAACTAATATTATGTTTTCAATTCAAAATAAGAAACTTAATACTATATTAGTAACTAGTGGTTCTATGGGTGAAGGAAAAAGTTTTGTTTCTTCTAACCTTGCTGTTTCTTTTGCAAAATCTGGTAAAAAGGTTATTTTAGTTGATGCTGATATGAGAAAAGGTAGAGTTCATAAAATTTTTAATCTTATGAATAATGCTGGTTTATCTAATGTGTTATCTAATATTGGAATTAATGGAACTTCTGTTAATATTAATAATTATATTCAAAAGAGTGGTGTTCCTAATTTACATGTTATGACTTCTGGTGATGTTCCACCAAATCCTTCTGAATTGTTATCTTCTATTAATATGAGAAGATTTTTAGAAGCTCTTAATACTCAGTATGATATGGTTATTTGTGATGGAACGCCTTGTACTTTAGTAACTGATAGTGTTATTTTATCTAAGATTGTTGATACCACTGTTATTGTTACCGCTGCCAAGATGACGAAACTTGACACTTTAAATAAAATTAAGAAATCTATTACAATTGTTGGTGGAAATATTGGCGGTGTTATTATTAATAAGATGCCAATAAGTGCTAAGTCTTATCAAAATAAATATTACTATGGAAATCATAATGAAGTTAATGTTGGTTTTGATTTAAATGACGATATTGATGATTCTTTGCTTGATAATGTACTTTGTATAAGTGATGATATTTTGCTAGATACTGAAATTTTACAAGAAGAACTTACTCCTAATACAGATAATATAGATAACAGTAATAGTTATAATAATAATGAATTATCTAAATTTTCAAATATACTTTTAGATAATTCTAAGGATATTGCTGAACTTAAGGGACTTTACAAAAATGTTGTACAGGATTCTCTTGATGTGGTTTATAAAAACGAAAATGCTTCTTCTATTATGAAACAAATCGAAAATATTAAAGAATTATATCAAACTAATATTGATACTCAAAATGAATATATCGCTGTAATAGATGATAAAATTTCTAATTTTAGATTAGAAGAAAATTCAAATGCTATTTTAGATGAGTTAAATAGTATTAAGGCTTCTTATGAAGATGCTATTAATTATCAAAATGATTATATTGCAGAACTTGATAGTAAGATTTCTAATATTGATGTTGATGGTGATACTAATACTGCTTCTATTTTAGATGAACTAAATAATATTAAGACTTCTTATGAAAATGCTATTAGTTCTCAAACTGAATATATTGATGAATATATTGCTGACTTAAATGATAGGATTGCAAGCTTTAATGTTACAGATAATTTTAATTCTATTTTAAATGAATTGAATAATATTAAGACTTCTTACGAAGATGGTATTAGCTCGCAGACTGAATATATCTCTAACAAAGTTGAAGATAATTCTAATGCTGTTTTAGATGAGTTGTATAAGTTTAAAACTTCTTATGAAGATGCTGTTAACTCTCAAACTGAATACATTTCTGACAAAGTTGAAGATAATTCTAATGCTGTTTTAGATGAATTGTATAAGTTTAAAACTTCTTATGAAGATGGTGTTAGCTCTCAAAATGAATATATTGCAAGAAAGGTTAGAAATAATTCAAATGCTATTTTAGATGAACTAAATAATATGAAAACTTCTTATGAGAATTCCATTAGTTCTCATAATGAACACTTTGATAAAAAGTTAGAAAATAATTCAAGTGCTATTTTGGATAAATTAAATAATATTGAAGATTCTTATGAAGATTCTATTATTTATCAAAATGCATACATCGATGAAAGACTTGAAAATAATTCTAATAATATTTTAGATGAATTAAATAATATTAAATCTTCTTATGAAAATGCTATTAATTATCAAACTCAATGTGTTGCAGAACTTGATAATAGGATTGCTAATCTTGGTATTGATGATGATTTTAATATTGTTTTGGATGAACTAAATAGTATTAAGGCTACTTATCAAGATGCTATTATGCTTCAAACTGAATATATTGCAGAACTTGATAATAAAATTGCTAATTTTAGAGCAGAACTTGATAATACGATTTCTAATTTTAAATTGGAAGATAATTTTAGTTTACTTTTAAATGAATTAAATACTATCAAATCTTCTTATGAGAATGCTATTAATTCCCAAAACAATGAGTTTACTAATTTGAAAGATGGAATTTCTAATATTAATAATAATGATGTATTATCAGCTGTTTCAAATATTTATAAACAATTGGAAACTATAAATTCTAAATTTGATTATTTAGAAAGAAAATCTAAGGATAATGAAACTTTAATTAAAAAGATGGTTAAAGAAAATACTGAAAGAAATATTAAGGTTACAGATATTAGGAAATTAGATGATAAAGTTGTTAGAATGAAAGATTACTTAAAGAATGTATATGATTTAAATAACTCAAATTCTAATAATATGAATCAAAATAATGAAATTTTAGATAATAGTATTACTACTGAAAAGAATATAGCAGATGTAAATACTGTTAAAGATACGATAGCTGATAATTTAGAAACTACTAATAAACCTATTGAAACTATTGAAGTTATTGATAAAAATGAAACTGATAATAAATATAACTCTATTAAAATAGACAAGGCTGATAAATCTATTGAAAAAGAAGAAGCTATTAAGGAGAAAGCTGTTAAAGCTACTAAAGCTGATAAGACTATTGAAAAAGAAAAAATCGTTAAAGAGAAAACTGTTAAAGTAGCTAAAACTGATAAGGCTATTGAAAAAGATGAAATCGTTAAAGAGAAAGCTGTTAAAGCTACTAAAACTGATAAATCTAAGGATAGCTCTACTAAAATAGCTAAAACTGATAAAGTTAAGAAGACTGTTAAAGAAGATGATAACTCTAAAGATAATAAGATAATACATACAAAACGTGCTGAAGCTAATGAACAAAGAAGTTCTGTTGTTGATTATAGTGTAGCAAAAAGCAAAATGAAAAAAGGATTCTTTGGATTTGCTTCCAAACATGAGGAAGATGATGAACCTATTAATATTGTTTCTCAAATTCTTTGTAAAAATAATGAAGAGTCTGTTGGATAAAATAATTGCTAGAATAATAAATATTATTCTAGCAATATTTGTTTTATTTCTTTTATTAATTTAATTTTTAACTCTTTCCAATTGCATTCCCCTATATATTCTAGTGAAATATGTGATAGATACCCTTCTTCTTCTGCTATTTTATTCCATTCTTCTACTGTAGGAAATTCTCCTTCTATAATCATTCTTGCTAGCTTATTTTTTGAATTTAAATATGGATTAAAATAGATATTTCTACCATAGTATTTTTCTACGATTTTATCTAACTTCTCATCTATGTTTTTTATCTTCTTTACTTTTATTCCAATGTTTAACATTTGGTAATATAATTCTTCTTTTTTCATATTAGAAATAATATCCTATTTTTTTCGACATTTCAAATCCAATTTCGACATATTGGCATGTTTACATGATTATCAATGTTTTGTTTACTCATTTCTCTAGTAGATTCTTTTGTATTTAGCTATGTTAATAGACATATAAAACACTCACACCATAATATTTTTTTTACTTATATTTCATCTAATGCATTTTTTATTGCTATATTTACTAGTTTATAAATAGATATATTGTATTTTTCTCTTAATTCTTCTAAACCTTTAAAAAATGATTCTCTTATTAATAATGAATGTTGTACTGACATTTTATCTGTTTCTTTTTCATATAGCTTTACGTTTTTTGTTTTTAATAGTTCTTCTATGCATCCATTGATTAACTGATTTGTTGATGTATGATATACGTTTTTAGATAATATATCTATTTTTTCATATAGGTCATCATCTATCTCTATTGTCTTTTTTAGTAATGGCTCTCTTTTCCAAAATCTATCAAATGCTCCCATATTTATCTCCTTTATTTTTCTACTAGAAAAATTATACGAATATGGTATGCAGTTTTTAACCATGTATACATGCAGATTTTTTATGTATTTTGTTGTATGGCAATCGCTTAAAAAATTTTTATCTTAGAAAAATCAAGGTTTTAAATTTTTACAAAAAAAATAAGAATTGAGTATTTTCAATATGTAGAAGTTTTTTAAGCGATTGCCATAATTTTGTTGCATTTTAGTAAAACTTAACTTATAATATATATATAGGAGGTAATTGAAGTTGTATATTACGAATAATTTAATTGAATTTTTGAATAATTCCATGCTTTTGTCTCGTTCAACTATTATTTTAACTGATTTAAATAAAGTTGTTTTTGTAGCCTCTACTGATGATAATGATTATTTGAATAAAAATTTACATGATAGTTTAAAAAAACTTTTATATTTATATACTTTTGACCCATATTATGTGGATTATATGAATATTTCTATGGATACTATTATTCCTATTGTTGAAGGTGATGATATTTCTAAATATAAATCTCAAATTGTTTTGCCTATTATTCATAATAAGATTGTAGATCGGGTTGCTTATTTTTGTTACTGATAAAAGGGAATATTTAGATTCAAATTTAAAATACGCTAAAACTGCTAAGCATTTTGTAGAAATTTTTAGTACAATAGATTATTTGTAACTTTTTTATTATTTTTTCATAATATGTTTTAGGTGATTATATGGGTATTGTTTCTACTAATGTTTCTTATAGTTATGATGTTTTACTTAATAATATGTATGCACTAAAGAATGCTTTTCCTTTTTTATACATAGATAGTATTGGCGATAGTGTTCTTGGTAATGCTCTTGTTTATTTTAGGATTGGTAGAGGTCCAAAAGAAGTGTTTTATAATGCTTCTTTTCATGCCAATGAATGGATTGCCACTCCTGTTTTAATGAAATTTATTGAGGATTTTTGTGTAGCTTATACTAATAATTCCACTATTTATGGATATAGTGCTCGCAGAATTTTTGATACTGTTTCTATTTATATTGTTCCTATGGTGAACCCTGACCGGTGTTAACTTGGTTACTGGGAATCTTTCTTTTGGAAATGCTTATAATTATGCTAAAAATATTGCAAATAATTATCCAGATATTTCTTTTCCAAGCGGATGGAAAGCTAATATTGAAGGTGAAAGTTTGATTAACTTCCACCTTTTTGTTTTCAAAAAATAATGTAGTTATATTCTACATTTCTATTGTCTTTACTATCATAATTATATTACCTTTTTATCGTTTAAAATATTTTCTACTTCAATAAATTCATCTATATTTTCATTTATTGTATTCAGTGGTGCAAAGTTAAATGTTATAAAAACATTTTTATCTTTATCTATTTCAATTTTATCAATCAATCTAAATAATGAAGATTTATATATTTCTTTCATCTCTAAAAACTCATTTATTGTTTTATTCATTTGTTCTTCATCATTTTTATTTCTAATAGTTTGCTGACCTTGTAAGTATTGAAAGCTATCCATTAGATTACTTTTTTCATTTGTTAATTTTTCTCTCTCATTAACAAACTTCGCAGATATTCTTGTAAAATCAATATCAGTCAATATGCCATTTAATTTATCATTATATAAACTATCCAAATTTTTATTAATTTCTGTTATTTTAATGTCTATTGTTTCTATTTGCTTTTTTACAGATGTCACTAAATCGATTGATTTGTCTTTTACTTTTTTATAAGTTTCTTCTAGTATTGTACGATTAGCATATATTTTACAAACTTGCTTTACTATTTCTAATATTTTCTTTTCAAACTTTGGATAATTCAAATTTCGTACATAACAACTTCTTTTTTGATAGCCTGTATCTACTATATATGGAATCTTTGGTCTGTTACTATTATGATTTACTTTTAATACAATTTGCATTTGCCAACCGACAATGTTTACAGTATATCAAACCTCTCAATAAATAGTCATATTGTTTTACAACTTTTTTTGCTCTTTCTTTATGTATAATTTGAACTTTCTCAAATACATCTTTATCAATAATTGGCTCGTGAGTGTTATCTACTCTTATGTATTTTTCTCTTTCCACTTTACGAAGTTTTTTTACTTTATATGAAACAACAGATACCTTATTTTGAACTGTATTTCCTATATAAACTTCATTTCTTAACATATCACATATAGTAGTTGCATTCCAAAAATAATTGGATTTTTCTTCATTTTGAACAATACCAGTCTTTCTATACCCTGATGGACTTAAATAATGATTTTTATTTAAGTATTCAACAATTAACTTACTTCCAGTTCCATTTACATACATATGAAATATTTTTCTTACCACATCTACAACATTATCATCAATAACTAATTTGTTTTTATTAGTTAAATCTTTTTTATATCCGGTATGCTGGTGTGCTACATAAGTACTCTCCCTGCTTTTGTTTTTCCTTAAAAACACTTCTTATCTTCTTTGATATATCCTTTGCATACATATCATTTAAAATAGCTTTAAAAGGTGTAATGTCATTATTTACTGTTTCACTATATGTATCTATTCCATCAAGTATTGATACATATCTAACTTGATTTTCTGGAAAATAGTTTTCTATGTAATAACCTGTTTTTATATAATCTCTTCCAAGTCTTGATAAGTCTTTTGTTATTACCATATTAATTTTTTGATTTTCTATATCTGCAATTAATCTATTAAACTCTGGTCTATCAAATGTAGTTCCGAGATACTCCATCATCAACATATTCATCTACAATGTTCAAGTCTTGTTCTTTTAAATATCTTTCAATTATTTTTCTTTGATTACCTATACTTTCACTTTCTTGTTTATCACCATCTTCACGAGATAATCTAATATACATACCGAACTTTATAATTTTTAGTTATTAGTTTAAACATTTTACTCCTTCCCATAAAAATATTTACAGTACTATTATCATAACGTGGTCTTTATATTTTGTCAGCTCTTTTTTCAATATTTTTATTATCAGTTTTCTTTTCAGCAAAATCGTAAAACATTTTACAAATAACTTTATCAATAGGTTGTTTTGCTTTATTAAATTTACAGTATATTTTTATATCTTCTTTTTCCAAAACATACACCTCTTAATAATGTTTATTATTATTTAAGAATGATATTCATATAATCAAAATTTTTTTATTTAAATATCAAACTTAAATAATTTATAAAGAGTATACTTTGTTTTTGAAATTTTTTATTAAAATGGGTACAGAAAAAGAAATTTGGGTACAAAAAAAGATGTAGCTTTTATTTATAAAAAACTATATCTTTTTTGTACCGAATTTTAAGGCATTTTTTGGTGCCTAAAATTCGCCAGCTTGGTGTCTTGACACCTTTTTCGCTGTTTAGGAGAAAATCTCCTAATACCTTTTTAGCCCGCTGGGAGAATTTTTTGTGTGAATTTAGTCTACATATTATCCTAATATTTATATTTTAAAAATGTATATCTATAAAATATTATCAATTTCTTTCAAATAATTATATATCTTTTCATCATCAAATTCATTTTCTTTTATAAAATTTTTCAAAATATTGGATTCATTTAGTAATAATTCTATAAAATCATTGCATACATTATTTTTGAATAATCCTAACCAATTAAAATATTCTATATATGCATTCCCATCTAATGTTTTAATACTATTTAATTCTATATTATCTATTTTATAAGATGAAAACCTTATAAGTAGTTTATATAAATCATATTTTTGACCATCTGTATAAGATACATTGCAACTTTTTTTGTATCTATCAAATCGCCCTTCCTTTTTAAAGCCATTTTTATCATAACTTATTAATAATATATCTTTATACAACTTTTCTTTTTCCTTTAATATCATACACTTATATTCATCATTATAAAATATATTTAATACAATATCATATAAAACTATCAAGACAATATATTTATTCTTGATGTCTATTTCTTTACTTATAATATAATTTTTTATTAAGAAATATTTTCTTAATACTTTTTTAATTTGTCTAGCATTGCAAAGGTGTATTTTATAAAAAAATTGTAATATAATTTTAGAATCATCTTCACTTAAGTCTGTTATTTTACTAATATAGTTTAGAAAATTTTGTGTTTGTATATTATCTGATAGTTCAAAATTTATTGGAAAAATCTTCTCTAAATATTCATCTGCCTTATTATAATCATTGTTATATTTATTTTGTAAGGCTAATGTTACTGCTTTTTTATCTATGCCAATAATAAATATAATATTGTCGTTAATAGAAAGTAGCAATTTAACTGCTGATATTAATGTAACTATATTTTCTGATTCGCATCTATCTAAATCATCTAAAAAAACTACCATCTTTTTATTTTCTTTAAATTTTACTTTACTAAATGTTTCTTCAAACTCATCAATTCTTTCCCATAAACATTTTTGTTTTTCTATTCTAGTATTTATTTCTTGATCTTTGATTTCAGCTTCATCCAGTGCATCTCCAGGTTTTAAACTTAAAATGCCTAAATTTAGTTCTACACCTTTAGATAAACTCTTAAAAATACCATAAATATTGTCTAAAGTATTTTTTCCTGACTTTATCAATTCATTCCAAAATCTGTCTTTTCCGATATACTTAAATAATGAATATGCTAAATTTTCATCTTTTTCGTATTTCCATGTATTAAACCATAAAGTATCAAATTTATCTTTATTTAGTTGATTAAAAATTGTTTTCATTAAACAACTTTTACCCGTTCCCCATGAGCCATATATTGCAATTAGATTATTCTTAGATAATAGTTCTTGATTACTTTCTAATTCTATAAATTCACAAATTGATTTAGCTTTTTGATAAGTTCCAAATATATCATTTTCTTTGTTTATTTGTTTGACTTCTTCAATTAAATCTTGCATTACTTCCTCCAACCAAAAATGTATTATTTTTATTCAATATTTATATTACTATTTATTTATACTATCTTTTATGGCATTAGCAACTACATTTGCTAATCTTACTGGAACTGCATTTCCCACCATTTTATACCCATCAGCTACATCTGTATAATAAAATTTGAAACTATCTGGAAACGTCTGAATTCTCGCACATTCTCTTACGGTTAATCTTCTATATAAATCTTCTTTTCCTTTTACAAATTCTCTTTTATTTTTTTCTACAAATGTCATTTTAGGTGCTTGTGGATGTATTGGTGCATGTCTACCTCCAGCTTGTATTGTAAATGATGGTTCATCCCAACTTCTAACACGATTTCTTGACATATATATGGTAGAGAATCCACCTGTCATATATTCATTGTTAGGAAACTTACAATATACACCATTGGTTTTATTTTTTTCTAGTGCTGGTATAGCAGTATCTTGTAAATCTCCAATAGCATCTTTTAAGTTTATTTTTTTTCCTAATGGTTTTGGAAATTTAAAGTCAATATCTAAATCATCTCTAAAACCTATGTAAAATACCCTTTTTCTATCTTGTGGTACACCATAATCAGCAGCATTTACTAGATACAGATTAACATTATATCCTGTTTCTTTAAACATTTTTATAAAATTTTGAACTGCAGTTTTATGTTTTTCTGCTAGCATTCCTGATACATTCTCTGCTACAAAAAATTTTGGTTTCTTATCATTTAAAATTTTAATAAATTCATAGAATAGTTTTCCTCTATCATCTTCTATACCTTTACATGCTCCTGCTTCACTCCAACTTTGACATGGAGGACCACCGAATGATTCCATCGCATTCTGGTATTTCATTTAATGGTATTTTTCTTATATCTCTTTTATCTAAATAATTGCTATGATTTTTTTCATATGTCTCCCAAATTGATTTGTCAAATTCATTTGCCCACTCTATTTCAAAGCCTGCTATTTCAAAGCCTAAATCTAATCCTCCAGCCCCAGAAAAAAGACTAATAACTTTCATGTTTCCTCCTATTTACTGTATGTTATTATATATGCTCCATTTAGTATTGCTGGATTATCTGGATTTTTAATCTTTATTTTTGCCATAATTAACTCACTATTATTTACAAAATCCTCAAATTCTTTTCTATCTTCTTTACTAAAATCTGCATATTTTTCCTCATTTATAATTGCAAAAAAATTGAATTCTTTTTCTAAATTTTTTTCATATACATATTTAAAAACTGTCCATGGATTTTCTATTCCCCACATACCACGAACTCTTAAATATGTTATACCTAATGGGTCAACCTTATTAACTCTACCTAATTCTTTTGTTTCTGAAAATTCAACTCCAGGTATAGCCTCAACCCCATCTTTAATTTTTGTTTTTATCTTTGTATATGTTTCTTCACTAGCGCAATAGTCCAATCCATATACAAAACTCAAATTCATTAATTTATTGTCATCTACTACACCAACTGCATATATTATATCCTTTTCATTCCATTCTTCGGCATCTCTACAATGGTTGCTTATCATTGTACTATCAGCAAACAATTTGTGTTTTGGATATGAAGAATTTAGAGCTAATGAAGAGTTACTATTCTCTATCTTTTTTACTTCAATAGCATCTCCATTCCTTAACATTGCATCTGGTGGATTAGAGTTATTTCCTAAATAACTAAATACTTCACTAATTTTTTCTAATCTTTTCTGTTCATCTGTAATAGCATAAGTCCCTGCAAAAATATCTTTAATGTATTCTTCTAAAGCATCTCCCATACTATTTGCTCTATTATGAGTATTATAAAACTCTTTTAATTCAAATGTGGGTGTTTGCACTAAATTAATAATTGCTTTTAATATATTATTTTTCAAAATATCATCATCCTTTCCATACTGTTATAACAAAAATATATTACCACATATTCTAACTTTTTTCCATATCAATACTAACTTTTAAGGAAAAAATATTTTCAAATAATATAATTATCATATTAAAAGTAAATACTTTCCATTTTTTACCTTTTCTATTATTTTCAATTGATTTAATTCTTTAATTGTTTTATTTATTACTGAAATTGAAACATTTAAATTCTCAGCAAGTGCTTTTTGAGTTGTTAGTATCAAGCTATCTTGTCCTACATTATTTAATAAATATAATACAATTGATAATTGCTTTTTATCAAAACTAGTCAAAATTTCGCAAAATATTCTTTTATCAATTAGTACATCATCTTTTGAAACATTTAACTTATTTACTTTTCTTACTCTTTTTAGCATATTATAGGTCTGTTTATGTGCTATTTTATTTAAATCTCTTGTTATCCACTTTAATGAAAAACTACAATTCTTTTTACTTAATTTTGTGGAAATTACATTATATGTTTTTATCATATCTCTTTTTATATCTTCATTATGCTTAAATATTTTCATTTTATTGTTTTTATTTTCAAAGAATGCTGGTACCTGTGTGCAATCTGTATTTATGCAGAATACTTGACTTTCACTTTTATTTATATAACAACTTAAAATCAAATTCATTGCTTGATATACTGCAAATACTTCAATTTCAGTAGAATTTTTTATTTCTATTCTACTCTTCTTGGAATATGACTTTAAAATTTTTTTCTGACATTATTATAATTGAATATGTTGCAACACTACTTTTATCATCAAAACTAGCATCTGTATATATGTTATACTTTTTTTGCTTTTTCATATAGTATCACTCCACTCTTATTTTTTCACATTATATAACATATTTTTCACTTTGTCAAACATTTGTTTTTATATTTAAAAAATTATTTGCTGACATATTTGGCAATTTTGCACACTCTAAAATTAAATTAATTGCATCTGAAAATCCGTATTTTATAGAACTTTTCGTTTTCATATGAACCTGCAATATTTATTCTATCTATATAACTATCTAAACTATCTCTAACTTTGTCTAATTTTTTTGTATCATCTGATAGCTCCTCAATTATATTAAATAATTTCTCATAAGTATCATTATCCTTTGTCAAATTTTCAATTTGCTTTTTGTCCATTTCTGTTAATACATATAAATTTGATTCTCTACTTTCAAATAGATTATTTAAAACTCCTTTTTCAATTTCATACATATTTACTACCTCCATATTTATAATTTACTGGTAGTATAACGTGCTCAATTTAATTTGTCAGCATTTTTTCTAATATTTGTATATTTTTTTAGAATAAAAGATATTGTTATTGGTACAGAAATAGCTTTCCTTGACTTAATTTAATATATAATTACTGTAAATATTTTTATATTTCCTAACTAATTTTTATATGTGGAAGTTAATCAACCTCACAGGTGTGGACCTTAATTTACAGTTTCCTGCACGGATGGGAGAATGCAAAAGAGATTAAATTTGAACAAGGTTTTACGAGCCCTGCTCCTCGTGATTATGTTGGTCATTTTCCTTTGTCTACACCTGAAGCAAGAGCCATTTATAATTTCACTCTTGACCATAATTTTAGGTTGATTTTGGCTTACCATAGTCAAGGTAAAGTTATTTATTGGAAGTTTCAAGATTATCTTCCTCCTCGTTCTGAATATATTGGTAAACAGTTTGAAAATACTAGTGGGTATTTATTAGATTTAACTCCTCCAGAATCTTCTTGGGCTGGATATAAAGATTGGTTTATACAGAATTATAATTTACCTGGTTATACTATTGAAGTAGGATTACGGCGAAAATCCGCTTCCTATATCTCAGTTTAATGAAATTTATAATAATAATTTGGGTATTTTAGTACTTGGTGCTATACTTGCATAAAAGAGGATTTTTAAAAAAGAATTTCTCTTTTTTCCTTTGTATGAAGACAATTATAAATTTATATGATATAATTATTACGAAATAATATTATACAATTTTAATAAAAATGGGAGAATATAATATGAATTTATTTCAATATAAAGATTTGATTGATGGTAAACCTATGCATATTGCTACAGTAAATAAAGATAATAATCCTAATTTAGCAGTTGCAGCAGATGTTAAGGTAATTGAGAATAATAAAATTATTGTATCTGTGAATGAAATGGTGAATACACCAAAAAATATACAATATAATCACAATGTTGTTTTGACAGTATTTAATGAAATTTACGAGGGATTAAGAATTTTTGGAACTGCTGAATTTTATGAAAATGGTTCATACTTTGATTTATGTAGAAATACCTTTTTTGGTAATGGAGATGTTTCAGCTTTTGGAGCTACAGAACCTAATGGAGCTATTGTAATAACTGTAAATGAAGTATTAGAATATAAATAATTTTTACAATGGCATGCAAAATTCGCATGCCCTATCTTTTTTGTGTTCAGCTTTTTATTTTAGCAAACAATGAATTTTTATAATAAGAATTCATTGTTTATTATTTTTTAATTGTTGATTTTCTTATTTCTAATACATATCCTGTAACAGAGCATATTAATAGTATTGCTTCTAATATTATTCCAAATATTGACATTATATATAAATTGTATAATATCCATAATATTCCTACTGGAATTCCTAATAATTTATAATAAATAGTTTTCTTTTGCCATACAGAATATGTGTAAATCACAGTTGCAAATACAGAAAGTAAGCTTAAAAATCCATCATATGTAAATATTGCTGAAATAATTGATATAACATATAAAATTATTAATATTACTATATCATTTTTATTAATTGTTTCTCTTTTTCCATTTTTCTTTTCATCTAATAAAAATATTATATTTCTTATTAATGCAATTACACACATTGCAAGTCCTGACCACGCATTTAGAAATATATATGACATTCCAGTTACAATAATTGATAAAAAACTTAATATTAAAACTTTCTTTCTATCTTTTGCATAATATGTTAATGCTAGTAGTATATAATTAATTATTATAAATACTTGTGATAATATGTATGTCAAATCCCAATCCATTAGTTTATCCTCCTTTTATTTTAGTTTTAATACATATAATTTTCTTAAAAATCCATTAGATAATCTTGTTTCCCTTACAAGTTTCAATCCTACTTTTTCAAGTGTCTTACAGCTACCTATATTATATGGATGAGCCATAGATATTATATAATCAAATCCTAATTTTTTTAGCTAGTTCTAATTCTATTGTTTGTAGTTTAGTAGTTATTCCATTTCCTCTATATTCTGGTAATACTAAATTTCCTCCCAGCTCACATACTGTATAATTTTCAAGCCCAAATTCCTTTTTAAAATCTGCAAGCATATCTTGTGAAACATATAATTGGGCCATTCCAACAAGTTTATCACCCTCATATGCTCCATATAATGGTGCATAATTTTTTTCATCAAACATACTGTCTATTTCCCATTGTTCATATGGAATAAAATATTCTTGGTTATCCAATCCTCCCAATACTATATTTATAAGATTAAATAATTGGTCTTTCTCTTTTTCTTGTATTTTTTTATATGTTAAATTCATTTCAAAACCTCCTTCAAATCCTTTGAATATTTTTTTAATTCTTGGAAACAGTTATATGCTTTTATTACTTCTTTTGTATTTTTAGATATATATCCTCTTTCGTTACTTTCTTCTGTCAAGTCCACTATTAATGTACTTTTATCGATTCCATCCCATCCATTATCAACTATTTTTAATAATTTAGGAGCTTTTTTTATTATTTCGTCATAGTCTACAAATAGTGTTTTTATATTGCTTTGCATATATATTTTTAATGTTTTATTATTTTTAAATTCTTTTATTTTATTTTTGCTAAATATAAATATTCTTTCTACATTAACTCCCCTATTTGCTGCTTCTAAGTTTATCAATCTAAATTTCATTTCTTGTGGTGATTCTGTCCATTCATCTTCTAGCATTGTCGATGCACACCATAAATGTGATTCTTTATTTAATTTCTTAAAATAATTGTTTATTGCTTTATAGAATTCTCCTGTTCCTAAATTATCAGTTCTTCCGTTTTTATTAAATTCTATTTTTCCTCCATCTGTTTTTATCGCTGTTCCTGTTGTATTTTCTAGTTTTGTTAGCAAATTTAATATATCTTGTGCTATCTCATTATAATTAATTAGAATATCTTTATATTTTTTTATATCTAAAATTAATGTGTTTATTCTTGCTCCAATTTCATTTCTTAGTTTTTTTGCTAGCTTTTCTTCTATTTCATTTCTGTTTTTATTATTATAATCTACAATTACTATACTGGATTCTGAATTTAATTTATTAAAAAAGTTTATTATAAATTGTTCTTCATTTTTATCTATATTGTTTGCCTGAAAATATATAAGACCTTCATAATATTTTGATACTTCATCTAAATTTACTCTTATGTCACAAAAGTCTGCTATGTATCCCTCTTTTTTTATTAATTCTAATAAATACTCCTTAAGTTCTTCTTCTACATTTACAATCATTATTCTTTTTTGTATGTTAATATATTTATAAATATTACTTCTTTTATCTGATGGTTTAATGGTTCCTTCAGGTATTTCCCATACCATTCCTTTTTTTATTGCTCCACTAATTCTATTTTCACTACATAGTTTTATTATTCTTCTTTCTGTTATTCCCCATATTTTTGAAAATTGTTTTGCTGTTAAGTATCCCATTTACATCCTCCTTTTCGTATTGTTCCGTATTAAGAATAATATGTTTTACATTTTTATTTTATACCGATTTAAGAATAATGCCAATGCATTTACATAAAAAATTTATCAAAAGATAATTAAAAGATGTAATTGTTTATATTAATATATAAACAATTACATCTTTTTAATAAGACTAGCTATTTACTTGTAATAAGAAACGAGGAATTTATTTTAAATCCTCGTTTTTCTTATTTTTTAGTTTTCTATCCCAAAGCAACATCTAATACCATCATTAAAATAAATCCTGCTATTAATCCTAATGTTGATAAGTTTTTATTATTCTTTACTGATTCTGGTAGTAGTTCTCTGGCAACAACTACTATCATTGCTCCTGCTGCAAATGCTAATAATAATGGTAACATACTTCTTATATATATCACTAATACTGCACCTATTATTCCTGCCACTATCTCAACTAATGCTGATGCCTGACCTAGCATGAAACTTTTAAATCTTGAATATCCTTCACTTCTTAATGGAAGTGATACTGCTGCTCCTTCTGGGAAGTTTTGTATTCCTATTCCTAATGCAAGCATTATTGCTCCAATTAGTGTCATTCCTGGTACTCCACTTGCTATTCCACCAAATGCAACTCCTATTGCCATTCCTTCTGGTATGTTATGAATTGTAATTGCTGATACTAGTAGTATACTCCTTTTTAGTGATGCTGCACTTCTTAAACTTTTTTTAGTTTTTAATGCTTTATCTAAAAATTTATCGGATAATAGTACAAATATCCCACCTAGAGTGAATCCTATTGCTGGTAAAAGCCACTCTATGTATCCAAGTTCTAAAGATAAATCTAGTGCAGGTGCTATTAGCGACCAAAATGAAGCTGCAATCATTACTCCTGCTGAAAATCCTAAAATCGTATCTAGTACCTTTTTATTCATTTCTTTGAAGAAACATACCATTAATGCTCCTAATGCTGTTACTCCCCAAGTAAATGTTGTTGCAAGTAGTGTTTGTAACACTGGGTTTAAATTTTCAAACCAATCCAATTTTTTCACCTCGCATTACATAATATGTATCAATTCCACATTATGCTACAAGGTTTTTAAAATCAAATTTCTATTTTACATTTAATTATTTTTATTTATCTCTTTTTCTAATTCTAACCAATTTTCAACTCTTTTTATATTAGTACTAATATTTTTATTAATTTCTGAAGTATATACAATTGTTTTTATTCCAGTCATATTTACTAGTTCACATGTTTTTACAGAATCATCTATCATAATATCAATATTGTTCTCTTTACAAGCTATCTGTTTATCTAATGAATCCAATATAATTTGTGAATATGATATATTGTGATTTTTTAAATATTCTAAAGTAGTCTCTTTAGAGTTTTTAAATCTTTCTTCTCCTCTTGAAGTTATTAATATAATTTCATGTCCATTGTTTATTAATCTCTCAATAACTTCTTTTGCATTTTCTTTTATTGTTACACAAGAAAATATTTCACTCATATATTCATTAAAGAAGTTTTTATATTTTGAGTAGAACTTTCTCCTCTCATTACTTCTACAATATGTTTAATTCCATCTCCGCTTTTTTCGTATTTATATAAGTATTCTTTTATTTTTTCTGATGTGTTTGTTATAACATCATCTATGTCTATTCCAATTTTCATATTATTTGTTGCTCCTTATATTTATTTATGTTATTATATCATAACATAAATTGCTATGTATTTGTAAATATAATTTTTAGTAAATTTATAAATTTTAAATAAACATTTACAAAAATACTGACAAATTTCTACATAAATGCTATAATAACTTTAAATTTAAATATTTACAAATCTATTAAAGTTGGATTTGTACTAAGGAGGATTTTTAATGAATAAATTTGATATTTCTATTATTATGGGTAGTGATTCAGATCTTACCGTTATGAAAGATGCTGCAAAATTTTTAGAGGATATGGGAATTTCATATGAGATGAAAATTTTATCTGTGCACAGAACTCCTGAAAAGGCAATGGAATATGCAGAAAATTTAAAAGAAAATGGTGTTAAGGTTATTATTGCAGGTGCTGGTGGTGCTGCTCATTTACCTGGTGTATTTGCTGCCATGGTTCCAACTGTTCCTGTAATCGGTATTCCTATTCATACAAAGACTTTAAGCGGAGTAGATTCTTTATATTCTATTGTTCAAATGCCTTCAGGAATTCCTGTTGCTACAGTTGCTATTAACGGAGCAAAAAATGCTGCAATTCTTGCCGCTTCTATTTTAGCTGTAGCTGATGAAAATGTAAAATCTAAACTTGCTGACTTTAAAGCTTCTTTAAAAGATGCTGTAACAAAAAAAGATGAAAAATTACAAGATTTAGGTTATGCAGGTTATTTAGAACAAATGTAAAAAGAAAAGGGGTTTTTATAATGAAAAAAATTAGTAGTGGTAAAGTTCGTGAAATCTATGAAGTAGATGCTGACAAACTTATGCTTGTTGTTTCTGATAGAATTTCTGCTTTTGATGTTATTTTACCAAATCCAGTGCCTGATAAAGGTAAAATTTTAAATAAAATTTCTGAGTTTTGGTTTGATTATACAAAGGATTTTGTAAAAAATCATATTATTTCAACTAATACAAGTGAATTTCCAGAAGAATTTAAAGGTTCAGAGTTTGAAGGTAGAAGTATGCTTGTAAAGAAGCTAAAAATGCTTCCTATTGAATGTATTGTAAGAGGATATATTACAGGTTCTGGATGGAAGAGTTATAAAGAAAATGGTACTGTTTGTGGTATTAAATTACCAGCTGGATTACAAGAATCTGAAAAACTTACTGAACCAATTTTTACTCCTTCAACAAAAGCTTTAGAGGGACATGATGAAAATATTAGTTTTGAAGAAACTTGCAAATTGATTGGTGAGGAACTTGCTACAAAAGTTAGGGATACTGCTATAGAAATTTATTCTAAATGTGCTGAATATGCTGCTACAAAAGGTATTATTATTGCAGATACTAAGTTTGAATTTGGTTTAGATGAAAATGGTGATTTGGTTTTAGGTGATGAAGTTTTAACTCCAGACTCTAGTAGATTTTGGCCTGCTTCTGATTACGAAATTGGTAGAGGACAAAAGAGTTTCGATAAACAATATATGAGAGATTGGTTAAAGGAAAATAAATGGGATGCTGAAAATCCTACTCCAATTCCTGAAGATGTTATTAATACAACAAGAGCCAAATATATTGAAGCTTATGAGAAATTAACTGGAAAAGAATTTTAGTTATTAAAAGAAGAAATAAATCTAATTTATTTCTTCTTTTTTGACAATTTAATGTTGCTTTTTGTATTTGTTCTGTTATGATGTTTTTGTTGTTGGAATATCACTATTCATCTTGGTTGTATGAGACTCGCAGTTGCTAGATACAACTGTTAGTATAATGCATCTTAGGAGGTGATAGAATGGAACTTACTTATATTAGTCTGGGATTTCTAATTATCTGTATTTGTATTGGTATTGCATTAATTATTGGCTTTGCTAGTATTTCAAATTACTATATACATATTACAAAAGAAAAATTAGAAGTTTCCATTACACCACAGGAAACTTCCAAAACCAACATTCATGAGTAAGGGTTCTGCCCCTTGCTCTTTATTTATATTTTATCATTTGTATTACAATTTATCAATAATTCTATACATTTACTTCTACTTTTATATCTTTTATTAAATCTCCATATTTTTCAAGCACTGGATTTACTGCTGTTTCTATGAAGTTTTCTACTTGTTTAGGTGCTCTTCCACATAAGTTGTCTGGGTTTAGGGCATTCATTATTTCTTCTTCTGTTAATCCAAATGATGGATCATTTGCAATTCTTTTTACTAAGTCATTTGGTCTTCCAAATTCTTTAACTTCTCTTCCTGCTTCCATTGAATATACACGTATTTTTTCGTGTAGTTCTTGTCTATCTCCACCTTTTAATACGGCATTCATTATTATTTCTTCTGTTCCCATAAATGGTAATTCTTGCATCATATTAGTTTTTATTACATTTTCATATACTACAATATTTGATGTGATGTTGGCATATAAAATTAATATTGCATCTATTGCTAAGAAACTTTCTGGTACACAGATTCTTTTATTTGCTGAGTCATCTAATGTTCTTTCTAGCCATTGTGTAGCAGCTGTTATTGCAGGGTCATGACTAAGTACTATTACATGTCTTGATAGTGAGTTTATTCTTTCACTTCTCATTGGATTTCTTTTATATGCCATTGCTGATGATCCTATTTGTGATTTTTCGAATGGTTCTTCTAATTCTTTTTCGTGTTGTAATAATCTCATATCATTTGCAAATTTTGACGCACTTTGTGCTATACTTGATAGTACATTTAATACTCTTGAATCTAGTTTTCTTGTATATGTTTGTCCTGATACATGATATACTTTACTAAATCCCATTTTTTCTGCAATACTACCATCTATTTTGTTTACTTTTTCTTCATCCTTAAATAGTTTCATAAAGCTTTCCCCGAGTTCCTGTTGTTCCTTTACATCCAAGTAATTTCATATTGTCTATTACAAAATCTAATTCTTCTAAGTCTTCTAATAGGTCTTGTAACCATAGTGTTGCTCTTTTTCCAACGGTTGTTAATTGTGCTGGTTGGAAATGTGTATATCCTAAACAGGTTACATCTTTATTTTTTAATGCAAATTCTTTTAAATTACTAATTACTAACACTAATTTTTGTCTTACTAGCTTTAGTGCTTCACGCATTAAGATTACATCTGTATTATCTGTTACATAGCAAGATGTTGCTCCTAAGTGTATTATTGGTTTTGCACTTGGACATTTTATTCCAAACTCATACACATGGCTCATAACATCATGTCTACATTCTGCTTCTCTTTTTGAAACTATTTCATAATCTATGTTTTCTACATTTTGTTTCATTTCGTTTATTTGCTCTTCTGTAATATTTATTCCTAATTCTTTTTCAGTTTCAGCAAGTGCTATCCATAGTTTTCTCCAAGTACTATATTTTGTATCACTTGACCAGATTTTATTCATTTCTTTACTTGCATATCTCCCTGCGAGTGGGGTTACATATATTTCTTTTTCCATAGCTTAATAACATTCCTTCCATTAAGGGCAGACACAGGGCCTGCCCCTACATTTTTCTAATTATAATATTCTACACCTGACATAAATATTTTTTGGTCTTTATTTCCTGGTACATTTTTTAGAATATCTCTTCTATAGCTTCTTTCTGAATGTCCCATTTTTCCTAATATTCTTCCATCTTTACTTGTTATTCCTTCTACTGCATATACTGAACCATTTGGGTTAAATGCTATATCCATACTTGCATTTCCTTCTAGGTCTACGTATTGTGTTGCTATTTGTCCGTTTTTTATTAGTTCTTTCATTGTTTCTTCGTTTGCTACGAATTTTCCTTCTCCGTGTGATATTGGAATTACAAATTCTTCTCCTAAGGTTACTTTACTAAACCATGGTGATAGTTTTGATACTACTTTTGTATTTACTAGTTTTGATTGATGTCTTGCTATATTATTAAATGTTAATGTTGGCATTGTGTCATTCATATCTTGAATTTTTCCATATGGAAGTAGTCCTAGTTTTATTAATGCTTGGAATCCATTACATATTCCTAACATTAATCCATCTTGTTCATTTAAATGCTTATGTATTGCATCTGTTACTTTAGCATTTCTAAATACTGATGCAATGAATTTTCCTGAACCATCTGGTTCATCTCCTGCACTAAATCCTCCTGGTAGCATAATTATTTGTGCTTTATTTATTTGTTCTCTAAATTCTTCTATCGATTCTTCTATATGTTCAGGTTTTAAGTTCCTAAATACACTTGTATTAACTATGGCTCCTGCATCTTCAAATGCTTTACCTAAGTCGTATTCACAGTTTGTCCCTGGGAATATTGGTATAAATACTCGTGGTTTTGCTATTTTTATTTGTGATACTATATTGCATTTTTTATCGCTTAATATGTTTTCTGTTTGGGCAGACACAGGGCCTGTCCCTACCTCTGCATGTGTTGGGAATACAATTTCTAGTGGTTCTTCCCATAATTTTATTAATTCTTCTAGGTCTAATTTTTCATTGTTAGATATTTTTATTTCTTTTTCGCTTATTGTATTTCCTAAAAGCTCTAATTTATCTATGTTTAATTCTTCTTGTGATTCAATTATAAAAGTTCCATAACGTGGCTTGAATAGGCATTTATCCACTTTAAATTCAAATCCTATTTTGTTTCCAAAGCACATCTTACTTATGGTATCTGCTATTCCATATTGTCTTACTGTAGCAACTGATAATACTTTTCCTTCTTCTATTAGATTATGAATTGTTTCATAATTTTCTTTTAAGTTTTCAAAGTCTGGTAAGAAATCTTTAGTATATTTAGTGTTTAATATATATACTTTTGAACCTGCTTTTTTAAATTCATTTGATACTACTTTATTTACATCTACTGTTCCTACACAGAATGATACAAGTGTTGGTGGTACATCTAGTTCATTATATGAACCTGACATACTGTCTTTTCCTCCTATTGCTACAATAGATAGTTTTTCTTGTACTAAATATGCTCCAAGTAATGCAGCTAAAGGTTTTCCCCATCTTGTAGGTTCACTCTTTAGTTTTTCAAAATATTCTTGGAATGTTAACCATGCTTTTTTATAATCTCCTCCACAAGCTACATATTTTGTAAGTGAATCTATTACTGCAAATACTGCACCATGAAATGGACTTATTTCTGCAAGATAAGGGTCATATCCATATGACATTATTGTTCCCATATTTGTGTATCCATTTAATGTTGGAATTCTTGCACACATACTTTCCGCTGGTGTTAGCTGGTATTTTCCACCAAATGGCATAAGTACTGTTCCAGCTCCTATTGTGCTATCAAATCTTTCTACTAACCCTTTTTGTGAAGCACAGTTTAAGCTAGAAATTACTTTTTTCCATTTATTTGCTTTAAGGCAATTAATTCCATTTGATTTAAAGCAATTTTCTTGTTTTTCAGTAGAACTAGAATTACTAATTTCTTCCACGTTTCTTGTTTCTGCGAAATATTCTTCTAATCCATCTGGTCTATTTATTTGTACTTCTGCTTTTTTTGTCACTCCGTTTGTATCTAAGAATTCACGACTTATATCTACTATAAGTTTTCCTCTCCAATACATTTTTACTCTTGGGTCTTCTACTACATCTGCTACTACACTTGTTTCTATATTTTCTTTGCTTGCAAGTTTTTCAAATTTTTCTACATCATCAGCTCTTACAACAACTGCCATTCTTTCTTGTGATTCTGATATTGCAAGTTCTGTTCCATCTAGTCCTTCATATTTTTTAGATACTTTATCTAAATTTATTATAAGTCCATCTGCTAGTTCTCCTACGGCAACAGATACTCCACCTGCTCCAAAGTCATTACATCTTTTTATTAGTTTTGTTGCTTCTTCATTTCTAAATAATCTTTGTATTTTTCTTTCTTCTGGTGCATTTCCTTTTTGTACTTCTGCTCCACATGTTGTTAGCGATGCACTTGTATGTGCTTTTGAAGATCCTGTTGCTCCTCCTAGTCCATCTCTTCCTGTTCTTCCTCCAAGTAGGATTACTTTATCTCCTGGCTCTGGTCTTAGTCTTATTACATTTTTTGACGGTGCTGCTCCTATTAATGCTCCTATTTCTAATCTTTTTGCTACATATCCCGGATGATATATTTCTGCTACTTGCCCTGTTGCAAGTCCTATTTGGTTTCCATATGATGAGTATCCACGTGCTGCTTCATTTGTTAATTTTCTTTGTGGTAATTTGTTTGGTAATGTTTCTTCTACAGTCGCTCTTGGATCTCCACACCCTGTTACTCTCATTGCTTGGTATACATATACTCTTCCTGATAGTGGATCACGAATTGCTCCGTCCTAGACATGTTGCGGCTCCACCAAATGGCTCTATTTCTGTTGGATGGTTGTGTGTTTCGTTTTTGAACATTATTAGGTATTCTTCTTCTTTTCCATCTACCATAATATTTGCTTTTATGCTACAAGCATTTATTTCTTCTGATTCGTCTAAATCTTTTAATATTCCACGTTTTTTTAATTCTTTTGCTGCTATTGTTGCAACGTCCATTAAACATATGTCTTTTTTTCTATCTTCATATACAAATTTTCTTGATGCTATATAGTCTTCATAAATCTCTTTTAGTAAATCCCATTTTATATCTATTACTTCTAATTTTGTAAGGAATGTTGTATGACGACAATGGTCTGACCAGTATGTATCTATCATTTTCATTTCTGTCATAGTTGGATCTCTTTTTTCTTCATCTCTAAAGTATTTTTGACAGAATTTTAAATCTGCTAAATCCATTGCAAATCCATATTTTTCATAGAATTCTTTAGCATCTTCGTCTGTCATATTTATAAATCCTTCTATTGTCTTTACATCTTCTGGTTCTTGCATTTTGTCTTCTAAAAATTCTGGCTTATCTAAGCTTGCAAGTCTCGAATCTACTGAGTTAATTAAGTATTTTTTTATTTGTTCTACTTGTATGTCTGTAATTTTACCTTTTAGTACATATACTTTTGCTGATTTTGCAATTGGTCGTTCTCCTGCACTTATTATTTGTAAACATTCAGCAAGTGATGATGCTCTTTGATCAAATTGCCCTGGTAAGAATTCCACTGCAAATACTTTATTTTCTCCAAAATCATATTCTTCATCAAAACACATATCTACTTGTGGTTCTGAGAATACTGTATTTTTTGCTTTTTCATAAGTTTCTTCATCTATTCCTGATACATCATATCTGTTTAATAGGATTACGTCTTCTAGTTCTTTTATTTGTAGATTTTCTTGTAAGTCTTTTAATATTCCTTTTGCCTCTACATCAAATCCTGGTCTTTTTTGTACATAAATTCTTTTTACCATTTGGTAAGCCTCCTTTATTTATTTGTTTTACTATCTGCTTCCATGAAGTAATATATTTATTTTGAAAAGTTCCGACACTTGACTAGCCTCCATAGACTCCGTGTACTCCACTTTTGAAAATAAATATATTACTTCATTCACGCTATAATGGTATAGTTTATTATAAATTTATATTTATCTCTTTATTTCCTTCTACTACTTCTCCTATTACATAAGCTGTTTCTCCTGCTTCTTTTAGGATTTGTAGTGCTCTTTCTTTTTCTTCTTTTGAAACTATGATTGCCATTCCTATTCCCATATTAAATGTGTTGTACATATCTCTTTCAGGAATGTTTCCTTCTTTTTGGATTAATCTAAATATTGCTGGTACTTCATATGAATTTTTATCTATGTTTAATGCTACTTTTTCATTTAACATTCTTGGCATATTCTCGTAGAATCCTCCTCCTGTTATGTGTGAGATTCCTTTTACATTTACTTCTTGTAATAGTTTTAGAACTGGTTTTACATATATTTTTGTTGGCTCTATTAGTGCTTCCCCTAATGTACACCCTAATTCTGGTTTGTATTCTTTTAGGTTTTCTTCATTTACATTAAATACTTTTCTTACAAGTGAAAATCCATTTGAATGTACTCCGCTTGAGGCAAGCCCTATTACTACATCCCCAATTTCTATTGTTTCTGGATTTATCATTTTTTCTTTATCTACTATTCCTACACTAAATCCTGCTAGGTCATATTCATTTTCTGCGTATAATCCTGGCATTTCTGCTGTTTCTCCACCTACTAGTGCACATCCTGCTAATTTACAACCATCTGTTACTCCCTTTACTATTGTAGCTACCATTTCTGGTATGTTTTTCCATAGTGACATATAGTCTAAGAAAAATAATGGTTTTGCACCACAGCATACTATATCATTTACACACATTGCTACGCAGTCTTGTCCTATTGTATCATGTTTGTTCATTAAAAAAGCCAATTTTAGTTTTGTTCCTACTCCATCTGTTCCAGATACTAAAATTGGTTTTTTCATATTTGTTATATTAGGCGCAAAAAGTCCACCAAAACCTCCAAGGTCTCCAATTACTCCCTCGGTATATGTGCTTTGTACATATGATTTCATTAGTTCTACTGATTTATATCCTGCTGTTACATCTACTCCCGCTTCTTTATATGACTTGCTAAAACTTTTTTCCATAAAGGCATCTCCTTTTCTTTTTTATACCATTATATAATACTATATTACGACTTTTTTTACAAGTTTTTTGCAAAATTTTCTTACGGAAATAGCAGTAAAAAAGAGTAAAAATTTTTCGCAATAAAAAAGTATTGAAAAATAAACAAAAAACATTATTCATATGATAAAATTAGAAAAAATTTATCGTAAAGGGATGATGTTTTTTGAATAGAAAAGAAAAAAGAGAAAAAAAGAAGGAAATAAATATATTAAAAGAAGTAGTAAATGTGATAAAACAGTATTTTCCAGAGCTAATAGATAAATTTGAAGGGTTAACAGATTTAAGAAATCAATCGTATGTAACATATGAGATGAAAGTAATATTCATAGTAAGGATAATGGGACTAATGTGTGAAATAAAAAGTATGCATGGAATAACAAGTGAATTTAATACAGAAGAAGCAATAAAAAATATAGCAAATATCTGCAAACTAGAGCTAGAAGAAATTCCACATTGTGATACCATAAATAATGTATTTGAAAAAGTAGATGTAGCAGAAATAGAAGAAATAAGAAAATATATGATAAATAAGATGATAAGAGCAAAGATGATAGAAAAGTATAAAATACGAGGAAAGTATTATCATGTGATAGTAGATGGAACAGGACTGGCAACAAGTAGAAAGAAATATAATGAAAACTGTTTGATAAAAAATAAAACAGACAAACAAGGGAAAGAATACCAAGAATATAGCACATATGTGTTAGAAGCGAAATTAGTAGTTGGAGATATGGTGTTTAGCATAGGAAGTGAATTTGTAGAAAATGGAAGTAAAAATATGAGCAATGAAGAAGAAAAGCAAGATTGTGAAAGGAAAGCATTTGCAAGATTAGCCAAAAAGCTAAAAAAAGAATATCCAAGACTAAAAATATTGTTAAGTGGAGATGCCTTGTATGCATGTAAACCAGTAATGGACATATGCAAAGAAAATGGATGGAATTATATGATACGCTTTAAAGAAGGAGCAATACCAACGTTGTACAGAGAATATGAAACAGTAGTAGAAAAAAATAATGAAAGCAATAAAGCGAATTATGAATTTGTAACAGGATTAGATTATCAAGAAGAGAAAGTAAATATAATAAAATATATAGAAGCGAAGAAAAAAACGGAGTTCATATATATAACAAATTTATCAATAAGCAATAAAAATATAGAAAACAGTATAAATATAGGGCGAAAAAGGTGGAAAATAGAAAATGAAGGTTTTAACATACAAAAGAATGGAACATTTGATATAGGACATTTGTATAGTAAGAATGCAATAGCAATAAAAATACATTATCTATTAATACAAATAGCACATATAATAAGGCAACTAGTAGAAAAGGGAAACAAAGCAGTAAAAGAATTAAAGCTAAAAATAAGAGAGATAAGCCATTCCCTTAAAATAACGCTTATCTCAACAATCACAAACTTAGAAGTACATAGCGTAATACAACTAAGATTTGATTGAATTATATAATAAAAGTAAATAAAATGGAAGAAAAAAGCTTAAAAAAGTAAAATTTTTGGAGTGATTAATAAAAGTAGCATAATTATGTGGAAAATAATAGTACAAATACAAGACTAATGTGAACAAGTACATGTTTTACCAATATTTACCATTGTTTAAGCAACTAACAAGTAAACTATAAGAATTTACTCTTTTTTACTGCGGAAATAGAGTAATGTTTGCAATTTACATAAATTTGTGATATGATTATGTAGATGCTTATGCATTTGTAACATATTGCAACTGTTATTTACTAGAAACTATATTATAAGGAGGAAATATGGACGAATTAACTGTTTTAAAACGGAAAATAAATAAATATCTTGCTATATTTATTTTTTTTCTCAGTGCTCTATTATTTGTTGTTTGGTTACTTGATCTTTCTCAACCTACACAATTTATTTTGTTAATTGCTTTTTTTGCATTTTTTATATCTCTTTGTGGTTTTCTTTTTTCTAAGATTAATACATATTCAATAAGAGTCCACAATATCGAAGCAATATCCAAAATACCAACATCATTTACTAAAGCATTATTACTACCCACAAACAAATTTGATACCAAATTACGGGCAGATAATGAAATTTCTTTTGTTTATATAAGAAGAAATCCCCTTTTTCCTTATGAGCAAATCGATGTATTATATTCTTACTCTGGAAATGATGTTGAACCTGAGCCTTTCTCTGTTAATTTAGAGAAAGCAAAAGAGTTTATTAATCTTGATTCTTTAGAGTAGTTGTTGTTCTTTAGTTTTTAACAGTTGCAAATAATAACGATACCCTGTCTTTTTAGGGTATCGTTTTCTCTTTTAGTTCATTTGCACAGTTCCTACTATGCTGTTTATATCGTCTACATTATATTTTTTCATATAATTTTCTATTCCTTCTACTACTTTTATTGATTGGTCTGGTGCTATGAAGTTTCCTGTTCCTACTGATACTGCACTTGCTCCTGCTAGCATAAATTCTATTGCGTCTTCTCCTGTTACTATTCCTCCAAGTCCTAATACTGGTATTTTTACAGCTTTTGATGCTTGATATACCATTCTTACGGCTACTGGTTTTATGCTTGGTCCTGATAGTCCTCCCATATTGTTTGCTAGGTGTGGTCTTCTTGATTGTATATCTATGCTCATTCCAAGTAGTGTATTTATTAGTGATATTCCGTCTGCTCCTGCATCTTCTGCTCCTTTTGCAGGTAAAGTAATATCTGTTACGTTTGGTGTTAATTTTACTATTAATGGTTTATCTAGTACTTTTCTTACTTCACTTGTTACTTGTTTTACTCCTTCATAGGTTGTTCCAAATGCCATACATCCTGCTTTTACGTTTGGGCAAGATAGGTTTAGTTCTACACCGTCTATATCTAGAGTGTTTAATACTTTTGCAAGCTCTACGTATTCATCTATTGAACTTCCACAAGCATTTACGATTATTGCAGTGTCAAATTTCTTTAAGTATGGTAAATCGTTATTCATGAAATATTCTACTCCTGGATTTTGTAATCCTATTGAGTTTAACATTCCAGCTGTTGTTTCATATACACGTGGTGGTTTGTTTCCTGCTTTTGGTTTTAGAGAAGTTCCTTTTGTGCATATTCCTCCTAGTTTGTTTAAATCTATAAATTCTTCAAATTCTCTTCCATATCCAAATGTTCCTGATGCTACGGTTACTGGGTTTTTCATTGGAATTCCTGCTAAATTTACACTTGTATTCATTGTTTTTCTCCTTTTTTATTTTATATTTTGTATTCTGTGTTCGCCTTTCAATTGTTTTATTGTATCATATTTTAGGGTATTCTTTCTTAGTAAGGGCAGACACAGGGCCTGCCCCTACATATTTATTGGTTTGTTTTTCTCTTTGTGGGTTGATGTGGGCATCAACCCATACATATTTTTTCCTCTAAATTTCTACGTCATTTGCATTAAATACTGGTCCTGCTTTACATACATGCCAATAAACTGGTGCATCTTCTGGACTTTTTGCTGTTTTTACTGCACAGCCCAAACATACTCCTATTCCACATGCCATTTTTTGTTCTAGTGATATTTCGCATGGTATGTTTTTCTCTTTTGCATAGCTTTGAACTGCTTTTAGCATTGGTAATGGTCCACATGCAAATATTTTATCAGGTGTTTCTTTTTCACAGTCTTTTTTTAGTTCATTTATTGCATATCCTTGTATTCCGTAGCTTCCATCATCTGTTGTGATTGTTAGTTCATTTGATACGCTTTTAAATTCTTTTTCTAGTGTTATTAATTCTTTGTTTCTAAACCCCATATATACGTGAACATTTGTAGTTGTTTCTTGTTTTAATTCTTTTGCTAGTTCATATAATGGGAATATTCCAATCCCTCCACCAATTATTGCTACTTTTTTATAATCTTTTATGCTAAATGTTCCATATCCAAGTGGCCCTAATATATCTAATTTTTCTCCTACTTTACGTTTAGCAAGTAATTCTGTTCCTTTTCCTTTTACTTGGAATATGAATTCTAATATTCCTTTTTCTTTTTCTAAGTTATATATACTTATTGGACGTCTTAATAGTGGTTCTATTGCATCTACTACTCTAATTTCTATAAAATGACCTGGTTTTGCAGATTTTACTATTTCTTCTGCTCTTATGCTGAATTTATATAGATCTTCTTTTAATTTTTCTATCTTTAAAATTTCTGCTTTGCAATTTACTTTCATTACTTTATTCTCCTTTTTTGTTTTTTATTGCTGTATTTAATTCATCTCTCATTCTTATTGCTTCTGCTCTTGTTGCTTTAGCAAAATCTTTTTCTTCAAATTTTTCTTTCCATTCTTCTTTTTTGTATGCACACATTAGGCTTCTTGATGCGTTTATTATTCCACCTATTCCATCTTTATCAAACCCTAGTGCTATATCTTGGGCTTTTCCGCCCTTGTGCTCCATACCCTGGAATTAGGAAGAAGGCATTTGGCATTAATTTTCTTAGTTCTTGTAATTCATGAGGATGTGTTGCTCCTACTACTACTGATACTGAACTATATCCGTTTTCTCCTATTAAGTCTTTTCCCCAGTCGTTTATTAGTTTTGCCATATGTTTATATATTTCTTCTCCGTGTTTCTGTTATTACATTTTGTAATTCTCCTGATGATGGGTTTGATGTTTTTAAGATTATGAATATTCCTTTTCCATATTCTGTACAGTCTTTTATAAATGGTTTTATTCCATCACTTCCTAAATATGGGTTTACTGTAACAAATTCTGCATCAAATATTGCTTCTTTTTTATCTCCTATTGGTGTTTTTCCAATAAATGCATTAGAGTATCCTTCTGCAGTTGATCCTATGTCTCCTCTTTTGGCATCTATTATTACGCACATTTCTTTTTTCTTTGCATATTCACAAGTTTCTTTAAATGCTTTCATTCCCGGAATACCAAACATTTCATAGAATGCTATTTGTGGTTTTACTGCTGGAATTATGTCATATGTTGCATCTATTAATGCTTTATTGAATTCTATTATTGCATCACATGCACCTTCTATAGTTTGTTCGTATTTATTTCTTATGCATTCTGGTATCATATCATATCGTGGATCTAATCCTATTACTGTAGGATTATCTAATTCTTTGATTTTGTTTATTAATTCGTCCATTGCATTTTTCATTGTTTTTTCTCCTCTTGGGTTGCATACCATTCAACCTCTACATAATTAATTTATTTTTTGGGCAGACACAGGGCCTGCCCCTACACAATTTATATCTTATTTATACTTTAGCATTATTTTTATTTGTATATTGGTGGGTCGACGAGGGCGTTTTGACCCCTACCTTTTTATCTTTCGTATACAACTCTTCCGCTAACTATTGTGTATGCTACTTGTCCTTTTAATTTTTTTCCTATAAATGGTGTGTTTTTTGATTTTGATACTATGCTTTCTTTTTCATATGTATATTCAATTTCAGGGTCAAATATTGTTATGTCTGCATCATATCCTTCTTTTATTTCACCTTTTGTTGTTAGCCCTAGAAGTTTTGCTGGGTTATAACTCATTAATCTTGTCATATCTAAGTATGATATGTGTTTTTTATCTACTAAGTTTGTTATTGTTGCTGCTAAGGCTGTTTCAAATCCTATTATTCCATTTGGTGCTCCCGCTAATCCTTTTGCTTTTTCTTCTTCTGTATGTGGTGCGTGGTCTGTAATTATTGCATCTATTGTTCCATCTTGTAGTCCTTTTATTATTGCTTCTTTATCTTTTTCTTCTCTTAGTGGTGGGTTCATTTTTGCATTTACCCCTGATTTTAGCACTTCTTCTACTGTAAAGCTATAATAGTGTGGACATGTTTCACATGTTACTTTTACCCCACGTTTTTTTGCATCTCTTATCATGTTTACTGATGTTTTTGTGCTGATGTGACAGATGTGTGTATGTAAATTGTTTGTTTCTGCTATAACTATATCACGTGCTGCCATTATTTCTTCTGCTTCTGGTAGGACTCCTCCTACTTCTAATTTTTCAGCAATAGGTCCTGCATTTATTGCTCCACTTGATACTGATTTTTCTTCACAATGTTCTGATACAAAACTTCCTATTTTATTTGTTTCAATCATTGCTTTTCTAATCATTGCAGAATTTTCTACTGGCATTCCATCGTCTGAGAATGCTATTGCTCCTGCATTTTTTAATTCTTTAAAATCTACTAGTTCTTCTCCTTTTTCTCCTTTTGTTACGCTTGCGAATGGTAATACATTACATAAATTTACTCTTTTTGCTTCTTCTATTATTTTAGATAAAACAATAGTGCTATCTGGAGTTGGTTTTGTGTTTGGCATAGGGCAAATTGTAGTAAATCCTCCTTTAACAGCACTTTTTGATCCTGTTTCTATGGTTTCTTTATGTTCGAATCCTGGTTCTCTTAAATGGCAATGCATATCTATCATTCCTGGCATAATAGATAATCCTGTACAGTCTATAATCTTATCTGCACTTTCGTTTATTTGTTTTGCTAATTTCATAATTTTTCCATCTTTAATTAATATGTCCATTTTTTCGTTTAATTTTGATGCGTAATCTATTACTATTCCGTTTTTTAGTAGAGTTGTCATAACAATATCTCCTCTCATATTTTATTTCTTAGTTATTCTATCATTTTCCGTAGGCTTTTGCAATATTTTATGGCAATCGCTTAAAAAACTTCTACATATTGAAAATACTCGATTCTTATTTTTTTAGTAAAAATTTAAAACCTTGATTTTTCTAAGATAAAAATTTTTTAAGCGATTGCCATACAATATTTTTGATAGATTATTTTTATTCTGTTAGTTTCTGTAGCCTATCTCTTTTGTAATCCGTTTTTATGTAGTAATATATGTTTTAATAAAAACTACCATAACCCAAAATATGTTATGATAGTTTTTTAATATTATATTATTTTATTCTATTATGTCCTCTTGTTCTTGTTCCTTAAAATTTGTTTCTTGTGCCAAATTATCCTTTTTTAATTCTGTTTTTAAGTTATTCATCTCTTCTATTACTCCTTTTGGTAATTCATGTTTCAGTTGCAATTTTAGGATATTTTCTATATTTGTTTCAAATCTATATTTTTCAAACAAGTCTGGATGGAATGTTTTTAATGTTCTTGAACACTCCATTAATTGCATAATTTCACTTGGATTGTTATAATTAATTTCATTTCCATCTCTTTGTTGTTGCTTTAAGTACAACCCTATTCCTGCCATTCTTCTTAATGCATGGTGCGAATTTTCATCATTTACTAACGCTTTTCCTTCCATTGCTGACAAATACGAATCTTCACATATTTTATAAATAAATGAATTATTAGAAACTCCACATCTTTCAAAATCTTGTGAACGTATATTCCACATTTCTTTTAATGAGTCTGTATTTATTTGCTGTTTTTCTCCAGCATATTTTCCTGCAAATAGATATATATTGGTTAATTCATATGCATTTGGATCTTTTGCCCATTCTTCTTTTTCTCTATTTTCCATAATCCAATCTAATACACCTTTAGCTCTTTGATTGAATTCTGAATATCTTATATTATCTTGAAAATTAATATTATAATCCATATTAAACCTCCTAATTTTTTTGTTAGTATTTGTATTTTTGTATATTTTTTACTGTAAATTTTTACTATTTTTTCATTATTTTACAGATAATATTTTGATTTATCTATTCTATAAACTTTTTTATCTGCATATTTTTTAGTAAGCTTTTTTATGGAGGTTTAAGATATGTTAAATAATAAATTGATTTTTAAAATTATTTCTATTTTTTTATTGATGTTTATTTCTATTCCTTCTTTTGTTTTTGCAATGGATACAAGTTTTATATGGAATGGTGATGATATTACAAGTTCTGTTAATGCTAATACAGATGAAGAAAAACCTAATAGTTTGAACTTAGAGTCTGGTTCTGCTATTTTGATTGAACAAAATAGTGGTAAGATTTTGTATGAGCATAATATTCACGAAAAGTTACGTCCTGCTAGTGTTACTAAGGTTATGACTATTTTACTTATTATGGAGGCTTTGGATAGCGGAAGGATTAGTTTAGATGATAAGGTTCCTTGTAGCGAAAATGCAAATTCTATGGGTGGTTCTCAAATATGGCTTGATACAAGAGAAACTCTTACTGTTCATGAGATGCTTAAGGCTATTTGTGTTGTTAGTGCTAATGATTGTACTGTTGCAATGGCTGAATTTTTGGCTGGTTCTACTGATGCTTTTGTTACCCAGATGAATGTTAGGGCTCGCGAACTTGGTATGAATGATACTACTTTTAAGAACCCACATGGTATTGATGAGGATGGCCACGTTACTTCAGCTTATGATATTAGTCTTATGTCTCGTGAACTTTTAACTAAGCATCCAAAAATAACTGAATATACTACTATTTGGATGGATAGTTTACGCGATGGTAAGTCTAGTCTTGTTAATACTAATAAACTTATTAGAAATTATAGCGGTGCAACTGGGTTAAAAACTGGTTCTACTTCTATTGCTCTTTATAATTTATCTGCTAGTGCTACTCGTGATAATTTATCTTTGATTGCTGTTATTATGAAAGCTCCTACTACTAAAGTTCGTTTTGATGAGGCTAGTAAATTATTGGATTATGGTTTTAGTAATTATTCTTATAAGGAATTTGGTAAAACTGGGGATACTGTTAAGTCTCTTACTGTTAATAAAGGGGTTACTGGTTCTGTTGATGCTATTTTAGAAAGTTCTTGTGGTACATTGGTTAAAAAAGGGGAAGATAAGAATTTAGTTCAAAACATTATTTTAGATGATAGTATTGTTGCACCTGTTGTAAAAGGTCAAAAACTTGGTGAGGTTAGTTATTCTATAAATGGTGAAGTTGTTGGTAGCTCGAATATTATTGCTGCGAGTGATGTTAATAAAATTGGTTTGTGGAATATGACTACATTTTTATATGAGAGTTGGTATAAGTTGATTAGGTAGTTTTTTTATATGATTTATTACAACTTATTTTATTTGCAATCCGCTTCCATGTAGTAATATATTTATTTTGAAAAGCTTCGACACTCGTCATGGTCTCTGGAGACTCCACGTACTCCACTTTTTAAAATAAATATATTTCTACACTCTCGCTAGTTAGAACTGAACATTAGCATATCTTTATATGATTTTATTAATTTTGATTGACATTATTCGATTTTTATTTTATTATTGTTTAGGATAAAAATTGGACTAATAGTTGCAATATTGTTACTATTAGATTGGAGGTTTTTTATATGAGTGATTTAAAATCATATTTATTTGAGACTAATGCTGTTAAAGTGTCTAAAGGAGATAAGCCTTTTTGGTATACTTCAGGTAAGATTGGACCTTATTTTATAAATACTCATTTTGTTTATGGCAGTGAAGCAGATGCGAATGACTTATTAAAGTTTATTGATGAAAATAAACATGATAAACTTGGTATGCCAAAAGAATTATTTGCAATGGTTAAACATCAATATGATAATAATAAAATTTATAGTGATGTTATTAATGAGATGATTTCTTTTATAAAAAATACTATTAATGTTCAAGATATAGATTATATTTCTGGTGGTGAGAGAAGAGATTGGTTCTTTTCTTATATGATTGCATTTTTGCTAAACAAACCACATATTACTGTTTTTAAAGATTTATCTTGTGTTACAAGTGATTGTAACTTTAATGAAACTGTTATTTCTTCTAGTATTAGTGGGAAAAAGGTTTTACATATTACTGATTTAATTACTGTTGCTTCAAGCTTTATTCGTGCTTGGATTCCTGCAATTCAAGAATTAGGTGGGGAATTAGTTTGGTCTCTTTCTGTTGTTGATAGAATGCAAGGTGGAGCAGATAGATTATTAGACCTTGGTATTAAATCTTATTCTTTAGTTCAAATTGATGAGTCTTTATTTAGTACTGCTTTCGAAAAAGGTATTATTGATAATTCTCAACTTGATATGGTTCACAATTTTATTAAAGACCCTGATGGAAGTATGAAAGAATTTTTAATTAGTCATCCTGATTTTATTGAACAGGCTTTAAATGCTGATGAAAAAACTGCAGGACGTGCAAGACTTTGTGTTGATGGAAATTTATATAATTTATAGAAGAAATAGGTGGTTGCTTTGCAACCCACCTATTTCTTTCCTAAAGTTATCTTTACAGGACTTGTTATTCCATTTCTTTGTACAAGTAGTGTTATCTCTTCTCCTGGCGTTTTTGTATAGATATATTTTCGTAGTTCACTCATTTTATTTAATTCTATTCCATCTATTTTTTGTATTATATCTCCTTTTTTTATTCCCGCTTTTTCTGCTGAGCTATTTTTTATCACTTCTACTACATATATTCCACTTTTTAAATCTAATTTTGAGTTTAAATATGGTATTACATTTTTATCGTATGCGAATATCCCTATGCTTGCTTCTTCAAAGTTACCGATTTTTTGTGTAACTGCTTATTATTGGTTTTATTATATTTATGGGTATTGCAAATCCTATTGCTTCTGCTGATTCTATTTTTACTGAGTTTATTCCTATTACTTCTCCATTTGGTTTTATTAGTGGTCCTCCACTATTTCCTGGATTTATTGTAGCATCTGTTTGTATTAAATCTTCCATGTATGAAACTTTGTCATCTTCTTCTATTTTTATTGTTCTATCTGTTGCACTAATTATTCCTCCTGTCACTGTTCTTCTAAATTCAAACCCAATTGGGTTTCCTATAGCATATACTTTTTCTCCTACTCTAATTTTATCTGAATCTCCAAATATTACATATGGTAAATTGTTTGCATTTATTTTTATTATTGATAAGTCTAAATCTGTATCTGCCCATACAACATTTGCTACATATTCTTTTCCATTTTCTAATGTGACGTAGCAATTTGAATATTTTGAGCCTGATACATGTTCATTTGTTACGATATATCCATTTTCTGATACTATTATTCCTGTTCCTAATCCTAGTTTTGTACTTCCATCTTGCAAAAATATTGAACTTCCTTTTTCTTGTATTTTAGATATACCAACTACTGCTTTTGATGTTTCTTCTAATACATCTGCTATAGTTTTACTTTCATTAGTTTCTTCTCCTACTGTTCCGTATGGTTTTTGTTGCTTGATAAGTAGGGTTTTGCCCATTGTTCCCGAATGTCTATGTTTATGTACATGTTGAATAAGTAAAATCCCAATATTGTAATAAATATTAATATTGTAGTAGTTTCTACAACAGTTTTGTAGTTATCATTATTTTTATTTTTATTTTTACTTTTACTTTTTCTTTTCATTTGTTCCCCCCTGTTTGCTACTAGCCTTGGGTGTACTTCTATGCTTATTCTTAGAAGATTTATTATATTATAAATGTTATATTACATAAAAAAATAAAATGTAAGTGCACCCACTACCCTTACATTTTATTTTTTCCTTTTTTATAATTTTTAAACATGTTATTATCTAATTTTGGATTTATATTATTTATATATGCGTATTATGGAGCGACGATGGCGTCAACCCCCATACAGATATATTTCTTTTTTATTTTATTTCATTAATTATTTCATCTATTGTTAGTTTTTTCTGTTCTCCTGTTTCCATATTTTTTAATGTTAGTATTTTTGTTTCTATTTCTTCTTCTCCTACTATTATTACATATGGTATTTTCCATTTATCTGCATATTTCATTTTCTTTTTTATTTTTGCTTCTTCTAGATAGATGTCTGTATTTATTCCAGACTCTCTTAATTTACTTGCTATTTGTATAGCTTCTTCTAATTCATTTTCCATTGGTACTACTAGCATTTTTGAAATTGATTCTTTTGTTTCTTTTATTTGGTTTATTTGGCTTAATTGGTAAAATAATCTTGTTAGTCCTATTGAAATTCCTACTCCTGGTAATTTTTTATCTGTATAGTATTCTGCAAGGTTATCATATCGTCCTCCTGAACATATACTTCCTAAGTTTCTATATTCATTTAGGAATGTTTCATATACTGTTCCTGTATAATAGTCTAATCCTCTTGCTATTTTTAAATCTACTGTAAAATATTCTTCTGGCATTCCTAATAGTCTTAGGTATTTTACTATGTCTATTAGCTCATTTACACCTGTTTTAAATAGTTCGTTTTGTATTCCTAGTTCATTTAATGCTGATATTTTTTCGTCTGTTTTTCCTGTGATTGTTACAAATTTTATTATACTTTCACGAGCTCCTTTTTCTACTCCTAGTGTGTTTAATTCTTGGGTAACTGCTTTTTCTCCAATTTTTTCAATCTTATCTATGATTCTTAAGATATCTGCTGTTTTTTCTATTAATCCAAGACTTTCAAATAATCCATTTAATATTTTTCTGTTGTTTATACATATTGTGAAGTTATCAAATCCTAATTCTTTAAATGTGTTGTATATTATGTTTGGCATTTGAGCATCATTTATTATACTAAGCTCTCCATCACCTATAACATCTATATCACATTGATAAAATTCACGATATCTTCCTTTTTGTGCTTTTTCTCCACGGTATACTTTTCCTATTGCATATCGTTTAAATGGGAATGCTAATTCTCCTTGATATAATGAAACGTATTTTGCAAGTGGTACTGTGTGGTCAAATCTTAGACTTAAATCCGCTTCTCCCTTTTCAAAACGATATATTTGTTTTTCTGTTTCTCCTCCTGCTTTTGCAAGTAGTACATTTGATAGCTCTATTACTGGAGTATCTAGTGGAAGAAATCCAAATTTTTCATATGAATGTGCTATTTTTTCTTTCATTATATTAAATTTTACTTGGTCATTTGGTAAAAGTTCCATGAAACCAGGTAATGTTCTTGGTTCTATTTTATTCATTGTTTCTGTCTCCTTTTGATTGTTATTAATCTATTTGTTATAT
Source organism: uncultured Clostridium sp. (assembly GCA_948471035.1). Classification (GTDB taxonomy): domain Bacteria; phylum Bacillota; class Clostridia; order TANB77; family CAG-508; genus RGIG8482. Next base: position 62,197 of record CAOKRC010000003.1, on the reverse strand, counting down.
TTACCATTATAACTATTGTTTTTATTATTAGTCAAGGTTTTTGCAGATTTTTACGGTGAATATTTAATGTCGCATGCAGATTTTACGACGAATGCAATAGTATAAACACAACTATTACATTCAATAAATGGCCTATGCCAAATGTTTTACTTTTTGTGATATATGCTTTTTTAAATCATTGAATTATATTGTCGAATTTTATATTTTTGCCTGTATGTATATGCTTATATTACATATATATTACAGTTGCATATTTTTTTGGTAACATTTTACTATTTGGTTTCTTTTTTCTGTTTTTAATTATATAATTTTCTGGAATAATAAGGAGTTTTGTCTTCTTATGGGATGTTTAATATAAGGGAGATTATATATGAAGAATGAATTTTACGGTTTAACTAATCCTCAAAAATCTATTTTACTTACGGAAGAATTCTACAAAGGAACTAATATTAATAATATTTGCGGAACTGCTATTATTGATAATGTTTTAGATTTCGATTTATTAAAAAAGGCTATGTATATTTTTATTAATAATCATGATAGCTTTCATTTTAAATTGGCTTTAGATAATAATGAGCTAAAACAATACTTAGATGATTCCCCTAATAGTATTGATATTGAAATTGTTGATATTGATTCAAAAAATGATATTTCTAAGATTGAAAATACTATGTTAAATCATGTTTTTGATATTTATAATGGTGATTTATTTTGCATGAAAATTTTTAGACTTAAGGATAGTACTGGTGGTTTTATTGTTAATGTTCACCATTTATTTGGCGATTCTTGGAGTTTAGGAATTCTTGCAAATGATATTGTTAGAATTTATTCTTGTCTTTTAAATGACGAGGATGTTTCTAAAAATGAAGATTTTTCTTATTTGAATTATATTAATAGTGAAAAAGAATATTTAGTTAGTGATAAATTTAAAAAAGATAAGGAATATTGGGAAAATATTTTTGATACTGTTCCAGAACTTGCTACTATTCCTGGTAGCATTGCTGAAATTAAGGACGATTTTTCCCCTGAGGCTAACCGTAAATTATATAACATTGATAATAACTTAATGGATAAAATTAGTGCTTATTGTAAGCTAAATCATGTTTCTGTTTTTAACTTTTTTATGGCTGTTTATGCTATTTATATTGGTAGAGTTAGCAGAATTGATGATTTTGTACTTGGTACTCCAATTTTAAATAGAACTAATTTTAATGAAAAAAATACTACTGGTATGTTTATTAATACTGCTCCTCTTAGATTTTTAATTGATGATAATTTAGATTTTAAATCTTTTGTTTCTAATATTGCAAAAGATTCTTTAGGTATGCTTAGACACCAAAAGTATTATTATCAAAATATCTTGGAGGATTTAAGAAAGAAAGATGCATCTATTCCTAATTTATATAATATTCTTATTTCTTATCAAGTAACAAAAGCTGCTACTGAAAAGGGCTTAAATTATTCAACTAGATGGAACTTTAATGGTAATTCTAATGATGATATAGATATTCATTTATTTGATTTGAATGATACTGGCAGTATTAATGTTGCTTATGATTACAGAGTTTCTAAATATACTGATGATGATATAGAAGATATGCACAATCGTATTTTACATATTATATGGCAAATTTTAGAAAGAGAAAATGTTTGTTTAAAAGATATTGAGATTGTTACTAGTAAGGAAAAATATGATATTTTATATAAGTTTAATGATTATGATGCAACATATCCTTATGATGCAACTCTTGTTAGTTTGTTTGAAGAACAAGTAGAAAAAACTCCCGATAATGTTGCTGTTGTTTTTCGTGATAAATCTTTAACTTATAAAGATTTAAATGAAAAAGCTAATCAACTTGCACATTATTTAATTTCTAGCGGTATTAAGAAAGATACTGTGATTGCTTTACGTATGCCAAAATCTTTAGAAATGGTTATTGGAATTCTTGCTATTATTAAAGTTGGTGCTTGCTATTTACCCATTAACTTAGGCTATCCAGAAGAACGTGTAAAATATATGGTAGCTGATAGTGGAGCAAAGGTTTTATTATTTTTAAATATTGCAGATGATATGCCTTTTGCCATTCCAAAAATTGATATTTCTTTAGATAATATCAATATTTATACAAGTGATACTTCAAACTGTAATATCGATATTTCTCCTGAGGATTCACTTTATATTATTTATACTTCAGGTTCTACTGGTAAACCTAAAGGTGCTTTATTATGCCATAGAAATGTTGTTAGGTTAATAAAAAATGATTCTTTTCAATTTGACTTTAACGAAAATGACGTTTGGCCTATGTTTCATTCGGTTGCCTTTGATGTTTCTGTATGGGAAATGTATGGTACTTTACTTTATGGTGCTAAACTTATATTAGTCCCTGAAGATGTTGCTCAAGACCCTGCTGAATTTTTAAATTTATTAAGAAAAGAGAATGTGACTATTCTTGATCAAACCCCTACATATTTTTATAATTTATTAGCAGAGGAATTAAAACGTAAGGACTCTAATTTAAAAATAAGATATATTATTTTTGCTGGTGAAGCTTTAAAACCTTGTTTAATTAAACCTTGGAAAGATAAATATCCTTTTACTAAGTTAATTAATATGTATGGTATTACAGAAACTACTGTACATGTTACTTTTAAGGAACTATCTAATGAAGATTTATTACTTTCTAAATCTAATATAGGTGTACCTATTCCAACTTTAAAAATGATTTTATTAGATGATAATTTAAAACTAGTTCCTTATAATGTACCTGGTGAAATTGGAGTTATTGGAGACGGTGTATTTAAGGGTTACTTAAATAGACCTGATTTAAATAGTACAAAATTAATAAAAAACCCATATAATCCTGATGAAATTTTATATCGTTCTGGTGATAGTGCTATTCTTCATAAAGATGGTTCTTTTGAGTATTGTAAAAGAATTGATACTCAAATAAAAATTCGTGGATTTAGGGTTGAACTTGGTGAAATTGAAGAGAAAATTTTGAATTTTAAAAATATTACTTCATGTGTTGTAGCAAAGAAGACTGATGAGTTTAACCATGATATTTTATGTGCATACTATGTTAAAAGTGGCCCTGTAGATATTAATAGTTTAAAACTAACTCTAAAAAAAGATTTAGCAAGTTATATGATTCCTCAATATTTTATAGATTTACCATCTCTTCCATATAATCATAATGGTAAGATTAATAGAGATGCACTACCTCTTCCTACTATTTGTGATGAGGAAAAAGAAATTATTGCTCCTCGTAATGACATTGATGCTACTTTGATTGATATTTTAAAGGTTCTTTTACACGTAAATACTATTAGTATTGATGATTCTTTCCTTGAACTTGGTGGGGATTCACTTTGTGCTATGAATTTTTGTACAATGATTTATGATAAATTGGGTGTACAAATATATGTTAAAGATGTTTTGAGCAAACCAATTATATTAGATTTGTCTAATTACATTCAAAGTACACAATCAAAAGCTAATAATTCTTATATTGAAAAAGTTGAAAAAATGGATTTTTATCCTTTATCTTCTGCTCAAAAGAGAATTTATTATGCTTCAAGTTTAGATGCTAATTCTACTTTATATAATATTGCTGGTGGAATTATTGTTGATAAAACATTAGATACAAAGTTATTACAAAAGTGTTTTCAGGTCTTGCTTGATAGACATGATGTTTTACGTACTCATTTTAAAATTAAAGATAATGATATTGTTCAAATTATAGAAGATAAGATTGATTTTTCTTTATTAACTGATAGTTTAGATTCTAATGATTTGAATAGTGTTTATGCTGATTTTGTAAAACCATTTGATTTAGCTAAAGCTCCTTTATTTAGGGCTAAGGAAGTGTTTTTACCAAATAATAAGATGTTATTATTACTTGATATGCATCACATTATTAGTGATGGTACTTCTTTAGGTATTTTACTACAAGAACTTTGTGATTTGTATAATGGTAATGTATTACCTGAAAAACACATAGATTATAAGGATTTTACTTTATGGGAAAAAGAACAATTTGAAAAAGATGAATTTAAAGATTTACAGGATTTTTGGGTAAATCAATTTTGTGATGAAATACCTTTATTAAATATGCCTACAACTTATCCTAGACCTTCTGTGCAAAGTTTTGAGGGTTCTAATTATTATATAAATTTACCAAAGGATACTTTTGAAAAGATAAATAATGTTGCTAAAAATTTAGGTATTACTCCATATATGTTAATGTTGTCTGTTTATTATATTTTACTTTCTAAATATTCATCTGGAGATGATATTTTAGTTGGTACGCCTATTATTGGTAGGGAATTGCCTGAACTTTCTAATATGCTTGGTATGTTTGTTAATACTTTGGTACTTAGAAATAAAGTTAATCATTTGGCAAGTTTTAATGAGTTTGCAAATTCAATAAAAGAACATTGTTTAGCTTGTTTCCAAAATCAAGCTTATCCTTTTGATAAATTGGTAAAAGAATTAAATATAAAAAGAGATACTAGTAGAAATCCTTTATTTGATGTTATGTTCATATATCAAAATAATGGTTATCCTGTTATTGATTTTAAAGATGCTCATACTGAATATTTCATTCCTGATAGTAAGATTTCTAAATTTGATTTATCTTTAGAAGTTGTTCCTACGGATAATGAATTTTTACTACGTTTTGAGTATTGTACTAAGTTGTTTGATGAGGATTTTATTAAGCGACTATCTTCTCATTATATTAATATTTTAAACACTGTTTTGGAAAATAATGAAATCAAAATAGCTGATATTGATATGCTATCTAATGAAGAAAGAAATCAAATTTTATACGATTTTAATAATACAAAAATGGATTATCCAAGTAATAAAACAATTGTGGATTTATTTGAGGAGCAAGTAGAAAAAACTCCTGATAATATTGCTGTTGTTTTTGAAGATAAAAAATTAACTTATAGAGAATTAAATGAAAAAGCTAACCAGTTAGCTAGGTTTTTACTTGCAAATAGTGTTAATACAAATGATATAGTTTGCTTATTATTAGATAAATCTCTTGAATCTATAATATCTATTATTGCTACTTTAAAAGTCGGTGCAACATATCTTCCTATTGATGTTAATTACCCAAGTGATAGAATAGATTATATTATAAGAGATTCAAAATCAAAAATTCTTTTAACAACAAAAGCTAATATTCATAAATCTAATGGTACTATACAAGCCTTATGTATTGATATAGATAGCCCTATATATTCTCAAAATGATTTTGAAAATATATATTGTAAAAATATTTCTGCTGATAATTTAGCATACATCATGTACACTTCTGGTTCAACAGGAAATCCTAAGGGCGTTATGGTAAAACACAGAAATATTATTAGATTAGTAAAAAATAATAATTTTATAACTTTTGATAAAAAAGAAAGAATTCTTCAAACAGGTTCCATTGTTTTTGATGCATGTACTTTTGAGATTTTTGGTACTTTGTTAAATGGTTTTGAGTTATATATTATTAAAAAAGAAGCATTATTAGATTCTCAATTATTACAAGATTATGTAATTAATAATAAAATTACTATTTTATGGCTTACTGCACCTCTATTTAATCAATTGTGTGAAGAAAATCCTCATATGTTTCGTAGTGTAAAAACACTATTAACTGGTGGAGATGTTCTTTCTCCAAAACATATTAATATGGTAAAAGTGGCTAACCCTAATTTAACAGTTATTAATGGGTATGGTCCAACAGAAAATACTACCTTTTCTTGTTGTTTTACAATTGATAAAAAATATACTAATTCAATACCTATTGGAAAACCAATTTCAAATTCAACTGCATATGTTGTTTCTACGACAGGAAATTTAAATCCTATTGGAGTACCTGGTGAATTATGGGTTGGTGGAGATGGAGTTGCAAAAGGATACCTAAATAATGATAATTTAACTAATGAAAAATTTATTGAAAATCCTTTTGGAACTGGATTAGTATATAAGACTGGCGATTTAGTAAAATGGTTGCCAAATGGATGTATTGATTTTATTGGAAGAATTGATAATCAGGTAAAAATTAGAGGTTTTAGAGTTGAGATTGGGGAAGTTAATGCTAGGATTGCAACTTTTCCTTCTATGAAAGAATGTTTTACAATTGTAAATGAAATTAAAGGTGAAAAAAATATTTGCTCTTATATTGTTGCTGATAAACAAATTGATATACACGAATTAAAACAATACTTAAAAAGAAATTTACCAATTTATATGATACCTACTTATTTTATGCAACTAGAAAAATTACCTATTAATACAAATGGAAAGGTTGATAGAAAATCATTACCTACTAATTTTAAATCAAATCATATTAAAGGTAAAATTAAACAACCAACTAATGAAAATGAAAAATTACTTTTAGATATTTTCAAGAAATTATTATCTTTCGATGATATTGGTATTGATGATGATTTCTTTGAATTGGGTGGAAATTCTTTATTGGCTATTAAATTACAAGTTGAGGCTATTAGTAATAATTTGCAAATAACTTACGCAGACATATTTGATCACCCTACTGTTCAGGAATTAGCAAAATGTATTAATCATACTACTGATTCTTATACAGAAAACAACTTTGATTATGAGAAATATAATACTATACTGGAAAATAATCAAATAACTACAGATATGGAAATACAAAATACTCCTATTGGAAATGTCCTTCTTACAGGCTTTACTGGATTTTTAGGTGCACACGTATTAGATAGTTATTTAAAAAAGGAAAATGGTACAATTTATTGTTTAATTAGAGGCAAAAATAATATGTCTCCTGAAGATAGACTAAAAAATGTTTTACATTTTTATTTTGATACACAATATGATAGTTATATTGGAAATAGAATCAAACTTGTTGAAGGAGATATTACTTTAAATGACTTTGGTTTAAATATGATTGATTATAATGTTTTAGGTACTAACGTAAATACTGTTATTCATTGTGCTGCATTAGTAAAACATTATGGTAGTTATAATGATTTTGAAAAAATTAATATTATAGGTACAAAAAGAGTCATTGACTTTTGTAAGGTATATAATTTAAAATTATTACATGTTTCTACTATTAGTGTATCTGGAAATAATCTTGCAGAGGGTGCTAATATAGATAATAATTTTGAAAAAGATATGTTCTTTAATGAAACAAACTTTTATATTGGACAAAATTTAAAGAATTTTTATGTTAGAAGTAAATTTGAGGCAGAAAAACTTGTTTTAGATGCAATTTTAGGTGGATTACAAGCTTGTATTTTAAGAATGGGTAATTTAACTAGCAGATTTTCTGAAGGCAAATTTCAACAAAATCATTTTGAAAATGCTTTTGTAAATAGACTTAAATCTTTTTTACAAATTGGTGTTTTTCCAAAAAGTTTACTAAACTTATATTGTGAATTTACACCCATTGATTATTGTGGTAATGCAATTATTGATATTGCAAATCATATTAATAAAGATTTTACAGTTTTCCATTTATTGAATGAAAAACATGTTTATTTAGATAGATTATTCAATATGTTACATGAAATAGGCATTAATATTAGTTTAATTCCAGATGAAGAATTTTCTAATACTATTCAAGCTTTATTACAGGATTCTTCTAAGAAACAAGAACTTGAAGGCATCATAAATGACTTGAATGCTGATAAAAAACTAGTATATAAATCGCAAGTTAATATACAATCTAATTTTACTAAAGAATTTTTACTAAAAATAGGTTTTGAATGGCCATACATAGATATAAACTATATCAGAAATTATTTTAAATATTTAACAGATATTGGTTATTTTAACTTATATATTAATTAATAAAGAGGTGGATTTCTATTATGAATATTCTACTATTTCTATCTTGTATTTTAATTATAATTTTATATTTTTATATATTAAAAAACAAAAAAAATGAGCAATTAAAAAAAATTTTTTTAATTAATTTAATATTATTATTTATATTATGCTTTTTTGTATTGCTAACTACATTCAGCAATACACTTAATATAAATCCAATATATTTTGACTATTTTTCATATATTGGTGGATGCTTTTTGCCTGTTAGCGTATTTTTTACTGGTTTGATATTTGAAAACACAAAAATAAACTTTAGTAAAAAACATTTACTTTTATTAGTTGTACCTATAATATCTTTATTAGTGTTATGGACAAATGATTATCATCATCTATTTTACGAAATATACTCTACAAATCTTAATAATACTACTCATGGACCTTATATTTTTGTACACTACATCTATTCTTATACTTTATTGTTTTTAGGAATATTTCGTTTATTACGCTTTTCAATTAAAAACTCTGGTTTTTTTTCAAAACAGTCCTTACTAATTGTTTTAGGAATTTCAATTCCTATAGTTATAAATATATTGGGAAGCTTTAAGCTATTGCCTATGACTATATACGTTACTCCGCTTTCTTTTACTGCAACTGTAATTTGTTTTGCTCTTGCTATTTTTAAATTTGACTTTTTGAAAATTACGCCAATTGCTCTGCAAAAAATAGTTGATAGAATTTCGGACAGTTATATTGTTTTAAATGAAAATAATGTTGTTACTGATTTTAATGAAACTTTTTTAACTACTTTTAATGTTAAATCAAATGATGTTAGAAATAAGGATATTGCTGATTTAATACAAGGTTTTAATGAGCACAATATTAACATTGATTCATTGCTTATAACTTTAGATAAAATAAAGTCTTCAAATGATACTTTTCATTTTGAAAAGCATTTTGAAAGTGTAAATAAGTATTTTAATATTGAAATTAATGATATAAAATCAAATAGCAAATATGTTGGTACTCTTATTCTTCTTAAGGATATAACTCAACATATTGAGGATATGAATACGATTAAAGAAAATCAGGATTTACTTGTTGAAAAAGAACGTCTTGCTTCTCTTGGTCAGCTTGTTGGTGGTATTGCACATAACTTAAAAACTCCTATTATGTCTATTGCTGGTGCTGCTGAAGGTCTTACTGATTTAGTTAAAGAATATGATTATTCTATTGAAGACCCTGAAGTAAATTTTCAAGATCATCACGAAATTGCACATGATATGAGTGAATGGATTGAGAAAATTAAAACTCATACTTCATATATGTCTGATATTATTACTGCTGTTAAAGGACAAGCTGTTACTTTAAATGAAGATGAGGAAGATAGTTTTACTATTAATGAACTTGTTAAACGTATTAATATTCTTATGAAACATGAGCTTAAGAATGCTTTAATTGATATGAAGGTTAATATGAATATTGATGATATGATTTCTTTACATGGTAATGTTAATAGTTTAGTTCAAGTTATTAATAATATTATTTCTAATGCTATTCAAGCCTATAATGGTGAAACTAATAAGAGCATAGATTTAAGCTTTAATAAAAATAATAATAATCTTGTTATTTCTGTTCAGGATTATGGGTGCGGTATGCCTATCGAGGTTAAGGATAAGTTGTTTAAAGAGATGATTACTACTAAAGGCAAAAATGGTACTGGTCTTGGTATGTTTATGTCTTATTCAACTATTCGTGGCCATTTTAGTGGTGATATTACTTTTGATTCTACTCTACGGAAAGGGTACTAAATTTAATATAATTCTTCCTTTATAGATATTTATACCCAGAGGTGGCTCTGGGTATTATTTCATATACTGTAAGTTTTTATATTTAAATCTTTTATAGTCGAATTTTGTCGATTTTTTTACTTCTTTTATGTAATTTTTCTATTTTTATATTGCTTTTCTTTTAATTTACTAATATAATAGTTCTATATAAATATTAAGAGGTGAATCTATGAGAAAAGGTAATGTAGAAGCACAGGCTTCTAATGGCTATAAAATAATTGTTGTTGATGACGAAATTGGTATTATTGATTCTCTTTCTATTTTTCTTAAACGTTCTGGATATGAATTTACAGGTGTTACTGATCCTATGGAAGCTATTGAAAAAGTTAAAAATGAACATTTTGATTTGATGCTTTTAGACTTTATTATGACTCCTATTCATGGTGACCAAGTAGTTGAGGAAATTAGAAAGTTTAATAAAGAATTATATATTTTATTACTAACAGGTCATAAAGATTTGGCTCCTCCTCTTGAAACTATTAGACGTCTTGATATTCAAGGTTATTGTGAAAAGAGTGATAAGTTTGATCAGTTACTTCTTCTTATCGAGTCTGGTATTAAGGCTATTTCACAGATGAATTTGATTAAGAAGATTAATAATGAGTTAAAAGATACTTATGATAAATTAGAACGTTCTTATATGGAGAGTATTCAAACTTTACGTTATACTGTTGAAGCTAAGGATTCATATACAAGAGGGCATTCTGATAGAGTTTCTGAGTATAGTGTTTTGATTGGTAAATATATGGACCTTCCAGAAAATGATTTAAATGATTTACGTATTGGTGGATTATTTCATGATATTGGTAAAATTGGTGTTCCTGATAGTATTTTGCTTAAAACTGATAAACTTACTGATGATGAATATTCTGAAATTAAAAATCATCCTACTATTGGTGCACATATTTTATCTACTGCAACTATTTTTAAGGATTTAATTCCTATTGTTAAACATCATCACGAAAAATATGATGGTACTGGATATCCTGGAAAATTAAAGGGTGAAGAAATTCCATTTTTTGCTCGCATTGCTGCAGTTAGCGATACTTTTGATGCAATGACTTCTAAAAGATCATACAGGGAACCTCTTCCTCTAGAAGTTGTTAGAGCTGAAATTGAAAGATGCAAAGGTACTCAGTTTGACCCTAAAATTGCTGATGTATTTTTAGATATTTTAGATAATCACTATGATGAAATTAAAGATATACAAAATAGGTATATTTAGGAAGTTTTTATTATATATTTGTAGAGATAGAAATTAAATTTTCTATCTCTATTTTGTTACTGAATAATGGATATCCTATTAATCCACTCTTTCTTGCGTGATATTGGACATTTTCTTTTTTAGTATACAAAAAAAGAAAGCTCTATATTACCGTGTCTATACTATATTGGGTAAACCTATTATATTGTAACTTTTATGTCATCTTTTATATTGACATATTACATAATTTATTGTATATTTAAGTCGAATTTTATTATTAAAAGGAGGATGTTTTTATGGTAGCATCAGAAATTAGAGCAAATGCTCGTAAGGCACTTGCTGGTAAATGGGGAAAATCTGCATTACTTACATTAGTTTATGCAATTATTGTTTTTGTAATTAACTTTGTTTGCAGACTTATTCCAGTAGTAGGTGGTATTATTCTTTTTGTAATTTCTACACCTATTTCTTATGGATTAATTGTTTCTTTTATGAAACTTAAAAGAGATGAAGATGTTAATTATACAGACTTTTTAAATTTTGGATTTTCTTCATTTGCAAAGGTATGGGGCGTATTTGGGAATATAATTCTTAAAATGATTTTACCTATATGTTTAATTGTAATTTTTATTATTTTACTTGTAGTTTCTCTTGGAGGTTCTCTTGCTTCTGCAATAATTGCTGAATCTTCTGGTGGAGTTGCAGGTTTTGGATTTTTAGCTTTTATAAGTGTAATTGGATATGTTGTTTCTTTAATTTATGTAATTGTTAAAGGATTTTTATATTCTTTAAGTTACTATATTTTAAATGATAATCCAGATATGACTGGCAAAGAAGTCGTAGAAATGAGTGAAAAACTAATGAGAGGTAACAGATGGAGATTTTTCTGGTTAAGTTTAACTTTCATTGGTTGGTCAATTCTTGCTGGAATTACTATGGGAATAGGTATGCTTTGGTTAATGCCTTATATAATGGTTGCTTTCATTTGCTTCTATGAAGACCTTGCAGGTAAAGCAACAGAAACTAATACAGTTACTGAAACTAAAACTGAAGAATAGAATTAAAAATTTGACATATAAGAACATAAATGTTGGTGAAAAACATTTATAAATATACTATACATTTATATTTTTGTTAATATAGAAAAAACCGTTCACTCTAAAAGTGAACGGTTTTTTCTTAGCTCTTAAAATCGTCAGTCGCAAGGTTTAAATATTCAGCTATTTTTTTAGCATCTGCATTTCCAAGCTGATTAATTATCTTGTATGCAATTTGCTCGATATCCCCTGATGTATACTGATAATTTTCATGGGGTTTTGAAATTTCTACGTTAATACGTGCTCCCATTTTTTATACCCTCCATTATTTTATAGAGCCTAAGTTCTTTATTGAACTTAATTATTTTTTACAAATACTATTTTACCACAATTTTTATATAGATTCAATTATATTTTCATACTTAGTTTTACTTTTTGTCTTTCTAAATCTATTTCTATTATTTTTACTTTTACTATATCTCCTACTGATACTATATCTAATGGATTTTTTACAAAACTTTCACTCATTTCTGATATATGTACTAATCCATCATGTTTTATTCCTATGTCTATAAATGCTCCAAAGTCTATTACATTTCTTACTGTGCCTGATAATATCATTCCATCTTTTAAGTCTTCTATTTTTAGTACATCATTTCTTAATATTGGTTTTGGTAAGTCTTCTCTTGGGTCTCTTCCTGGTTTTGTTAGTTCTCCTATTATATCTTTTAATGTCATTTCTCCTATTTTTAATTCTTTCGCAGTTTTTTCTACGTTTAGTTTTGATAATTTTTCTTTTAATTCACCTACTTTTTCTTTGTTTTTTATGTCTTCTTTATTATATCCTAAGTTTTCAAGTAGCTTTTCTGTTTTTTCATAACTTTCTGGATGTACTCCTGTTATTTCTAGTGGATTAGACCCATCATATATTCTTATAAATCCTGCACATTGCTCAAATGCTACTTTCCCTAGCTTTGGTACTTTTAATAGTTCTTTTCTTTCTTTTATTTTTCCAAATTCATCTCTATATGTTACTATATTTTTACTTATTGTTTTATTTAGTCCTGCTACATATGAAAGTAATGATGGTGTTGCTGTGTTTACATCTACTCCTACTTTATTTACCGCGTCTTCTACTACCCATGTTAGGCTTTCTTCTAATTTCTTTTGATTTACATCATGTTGATATTGTCCTACTCCTATTGCCTTTGGATCTATTTTTACAAGTTCTGCTAGTGGGTCTTGTAATCGTCTTGCTATTGATATTGCTCCTCTTAGGGATACGTTAATATTAGGATATTCTTCTGTTGCTAGTTTTGATGCTGAATATACACTTGCTCCCGCTTCTGAAACAATTGCATAATGCACGTCTTTTTTGTATTTTTCTTTTACTTCTTTTATTGTTTCGGCTACAAATTGTTCTGATTCACGTGATGCTGTTCCATTTCCAATTGCAAACATATCTACATTGTATTTTGCTATTAGGTTTATTAATACTTTTTTTGCTCCTTCTACATCATTTTGTGGCTCTGTTGGATATATTGTTGTTGTATCTAATACTTTTCCTGTTTCATCTATTACTGCTATTTTACATCCTGTTCTATATGCTGGGTCAAATCCTATTACTGTTAGTCCTTTAAGTGGTGCCCCAAGTAAAAGTTGTTTCGCATTTTTACCAAATACTTTTATTGCTTGAATTTCTGCTTTTTCAGTTAAATCTGCTCTTATTTCTCTATCTATAGAACTTTCTATTAGTCTTTTCCATGCATCCCCAATTGTGTTTTGTAAGTCGCTTTTAAACTTGCTTTCTTTTTTTATTATTCTTTTTTCTAATAAGTATATTATTTTATCTTCTGGTTTTTCTATTTTTACTTTTAAGTATTCTTCTTTTTCTCCTCTGTTTATTGCAAGTATTCTATGGCTTGGAAGTCTATTTACATTTTCAGCAAATTCATAGTACATTTCATAGTTTGATTTTTCTTCTGGTTTTGTTGCTTTTGTATTTAATGTTGACTCACGATAGCATATCCTTTTTATTTGTTTTCTAAATTCTGGATTGTCTGATATGTTTTCTGCTATTATGTCTAATGCTCCAGCTATTGCGTCTTCTACAGTATTTACTTCTTTTTCTTTGTTTATATATTCTTTTGCAATTTCTTCTAAGTTTACTGTTTCGTTTTGTTCATATATTATTTTTGCAAGTGGTTCTAGTCCTTTTTCTTTGGCTTGAGTTGCACGTGTTCTTTTCTTTTGTTTATATGGTCTATATATGTCTTCTACTTCTGCAAGTGTTATTGCATTTTCTAGTTCTTTTTTAATTTCTTCTGTTAGTTTTCCTTGTGCTTCTATGGATTTTGTTACTTCTTCTTTTCTATCACTTAAATTTCTAAGGTATGTAAGTCTTTCTCCTAGTTCTCTTAAGACCTCGTCTGATAATCCTCCAGTTACTTCTTTTCTATAACGTGCTATAAATGGAATTGTATTTCCTCCATCTATTAATTCTACTGTTTTTTGTACTTGAATTTCTTTTATATTTAATTCTTCTGCAATTCGTTTTTCTATATTCATTTTTGTTTCCTCTTTCTTTTTTCTACCATTATATATAACATAAGTAATATAAGATAAAAATGGATTCGACATACTTTAAGCAAAACGTTAATATTTCTTTTTTAGTATAGTATATTACATTGTTTATTTAAATCAAATATACTAAAACGCCTTGAAAAATGGAATTTTTAATCTTATATTACTTATGTTTTTAGATTATTCTTTATTCTATTCCTAGATATTCATTGTATGTTACTTCTCTATCTACTACTTTATCTAGTTTTATATCTATTATTCTATTTGCAACAGTTTCAGTTAATTGGTGGTCGTGTGATGTAAAAATAATGTTTCCTTTAAAGTTTGCCATTCCTTCATTTAGGGCTGTTATGCTTTCCATATCTAAATGATTTGTTGGTTCGTCCATTATAAGTAAGTTTGCTCCTGATAACATCATTTTTGAAAGTACGCATCTTACTTTTTCTCCTCCAGATAATACTTTTACATATTTTAGTGATTCTTCTCCTGAGAATAGCATTCTTCCTAAAAAGCTTCTTACATATGTTTCGTCTGGATCTTTTGAATATTGTCTTAACCAATCTGTGATTGTCATATCTTCTTCGAATAAGTAGTTGTTATCTTTTGGGAAATATGTTTTACTAATTGTTGTTCCCCACTCAATTTTTCCTTCATCTGGCTCTATTTCTCCTGCTATTATTTGGAATAATACTGTTTTTGCATTTTCATTGTCTGCTAAAAATGCTATTTTATCTCCTTCTTTTACTACAAATGATACATTATCTAGTAGTTTTTCTCCGTTTACTGTTTTTGAAATGTTTTTTACTTTTAATATTTCTTTTCCTGGTTCTCTATCTACTTTAAAGTCTATATATGGATATCTTCTGTTTGATGGTTTTATTTCATCTAGTTCAATTTTTTCTAATGATTTCTTTCTTGATGTTGCTTGTTTTGATTTTGATGCATTTGCACTAAATCTTGCTATGAATGCTTGCAATTCTTTTATTTTTTCTTCTTTCTTTTTGTTTTGTTCTTTCATTTGTTTTAATAAAAGCTGACTTGATTCATACCAGAAATCATAGTTTCCTGGAAATACTTTTATTTGCCCAAAGTCTACATCTGCTATGTGTGTACATACTTTATTTAGGAAATATCTGTCATGTGATACTACTATTACTGTGTTTTCGAAATTTATTAAGAATTCCTCTAGCCAGTTAATACTTGAAAGATCTAAGTCGTTAGTAGGCTCGTCTAATAATAGTATATCTGGATTTCCAAATAGGCTTTGTGCTAGTAATACTTTTACTTTTTCTTTTGCCTCTAATTCACTCATTAATTTATAATGTTTTTCTGTTTCTATTCCTAATTCATTTAATAATGATGCTGCATCTGCTTCTGCGTTCCATCCGTCTAATTCTGCGAATCTTTCTTCTAATTTAGCTGCTCTCATTCCATCTTCTTCATTAAAGTCTGGTTTTGCGTAGATAGCATCTTTTTCTTTCATTATTTTATATAGCTCACCATTTCCCATTATTACTGTATCCATTACTGTATATTCTTCAAATTCAAAGTGGTTTTGTTTTAATACTGATAGTCTTTCTCCTTTGTCTTTTGTTACTTCACCTTTACTTGGTTCTATATCTCCTGATAACACTTTTAAAAATGTTGATTTTCCTGCTCCATTTGCACCTATTATCCCATAGCAACAACCCTTATTAAATTTGATGTTTACATCTTCAAATAATGTTCTTTTTCCAAATCTTACTGTAACTCCATTTGTTATTAACATTTTATCCCTCCTAATTTTAGCTGTAGACATTATATACAATTTTTTGTGTTTTGGCAATGCTAATATTCATTTTAAATTATATAGAGGCTTGCTTATTCTATCAATTTAATTAAAACTATAAAAAGATTCTATACGCATAAATATAGAACCTTTTTATAAATATTTAAACTATAATTTTAGTCATTATCAAATAATAATTTTATTGCCCATAATCCTGATACACCTACTAATGTATATATTATTCTTGATATTATTGTCATATTCCCAAATAACATTTCTACTAAGTTAAAGTTGAATAACCCTATTAATCCCCATACGATTGCTCCTATTATTACTAGTATTAAGGCTATTTTGTCTATAATTTTCACTTTTACTCACTCCTTACTTTTGTTTTTTCATTTTTAATATGCTCTTTTTTTCATTTTTTATTCATTTTTTGTAATCTTTTTGGGAATTTTTGTATTTTTTTTTCTTATTTACGTATTTACATTTTTTGTGTGAGCGAACATTGCTAGTCCATGCATGCTCGCCCCCCTAGATTTATCTATAATACATTACAAGTATTAGTTTTAAATTACTATATTTCATAAGAATTTAATTTTTTAATTTAATAAATCACGTTTTTTTAGCATTATTACTGCAATTAGAGTTACTATTATTGAAATTATAATAAGTATTGGAAATCCAAATATATTATCTTGCAAAGGTACTGGTACATTCATTCCCCATAAACTTGCAATTAATGTTGGTATTGCAAGTACTATTGTTATGGATGTTAAAAATTTCATTACTCCATTTAAATTGTTTGATATTATTGATGCATATGCGTCCATTGTTCCATTTAATATGTCCCTATATATTTGGCTCATTTCTATGGCTTGTTTGTTTTCTATAATTGCATCTTCTAGTATGTCTTCATCTTCATCATATAGTTTTAAAATTTTTCCTCTTAATGTTTTTTCCATTACTAACTCATTTGATTTTAATGATGTTGTAAAATATACTAAGCTTTTTTCTAAGCTTAATAATTTTAGTAATTCTCTATTTTTCATTGAATTTTTTAATATTGATTCTGCTATTTCTGTTTCTTTGTTTATTTGTTTTAAGTACGTTAAATAGTGTGATGCATTTGTATACATTATTTGTAATAGAAATCTACTTTTTTTATAGGTAGAAAATCCTTTTACTCTTTTTTTCTCAAAACTATCTATTATTAAGTTTCTTTTTAATGAAACTGTTATAAAATATTCGTCTCTTACTACTATCATTCCAAGTGGCATTGTTGTATAGTTTTCCGCTTCTTTTTCTTTTTCTATTATTGGAACATCTATAAGGAATAATATTGTTCCATCTTCATCTTCTTCGTCAATTCTTGCTTTTTCTTCATAGTCTAATGAATATCGTATGAAGTCTTCTTTTATGTTAGTTCCTTCACACACTTTTTTTATTTCATCTTCTGTCGGGTTTATCATATTTACCCAACTTCCTTTTTCTATTTCTTTCAATGTTTTTATTTCATTTGTTTCTAAACTTGAATTATATATTTTTATCATCAGTTTCACCCCTTTTTAGTTTCTCTCTATATTATATCCCTTTTTTACGTTTTTTTCTACTTTATTTTGTATTAAATATATAAATCTACTAAAAAAGGTGAGTAATTAAAGTGATTTTAAAAATTTCACTTCAATTACTCTCTTTTTAATTATATTTTTTTCTATTTTATTAATTTAAAATAATATATCATTGCTCTTAATAATAAAAGGAAAATTAATATTGGTATTATACTATTTTCTCCTGTTTGTGGAATTTTTATATTTGCTACTGTATCGTCTTTTTCTAATTCTTTAGAATTTGTATCTTTAGCAGTCTCTTCTATTGCTGTATTAATATTACTTGTATTTTCATTTTTTATATTTGGTTCTTCTGTCCCAATATTATTATTGAGTATATTACTATTTGTATCTTTAGGTGGATTTTCTAGTTTTACTGCTTCTGTTATAATATCAGTAGTATCTCCAATTTTTGTTCCTATGATTATTGCATCTATTCTATTTACTCCACTTTCTTTTATTGTAATATTCGTATTTGCTTGGCAATCAGTCCATTCTTTTTCATTAATTCTATATTGATATTTTGATGCATATTGTTTTTCATTTTCTGTATCACTAATTTGAAATGTTATATTATTTTGTGTCCAATTTTCTTTTGTTAATATTATTTTAGGATTTTTTAGATATGTAATTCTAAAATTTCTTTCTTCAACTTCACTTTTAGAGTTTGTACTATCTATTGCCCACACTTTTAATACATGTGTAAATTCTGATGATAAGTTTAGTTTTGTTAAATCTAAATTAAAGTTTTTGGCTTGTCCTTGTGTGGTTATTGGTGGTAATGTATATTCTATATCATCTATACTATAGTGTATTGTAACTGTATCTTTTAAATCTTTATCATTTACTATTCCATTTATTATTGCATTAGAATAATATAATTTTGTATCATTTTTTAGTTGTATTTCTATATTGGGTGCATTTAATCCTCCTACTTTCATTACTACTGAATAGTTTTTTGTTTCTCCTGCTTTTATCTCTCTATTTACCCACGAGAATGTAAGTGCACTATCTCGATTTTCTATTTTTGTTGTGCCTGGATTATTGTTAAATATATTCATTAAATAGTAATCATCCCAATTTCCTATCCATATATTATCTACATTTGTTACTCCTTTAGTATTTTTTCCATACAATACAAATTGTACTTTATTTTTTGTTTTTCCTCTTCTAGTTAATAATCTAACTTCTTCTCCATCTTTTAGTTTTTCTAATGTTGCTTTATCGTCTCCATCTATTTCAATATCTGCTGAGGTTCCAAGAGAAATTGTTGCGTCTTTTAAGGTTGTATTTTTTAATGTATATATTATTTGTATTTGTTCTCCATCATTTAGGTATTTGGTTTTTACTGTTAAATCTATTCCATCTATATTTTGTGTTGTATCATTTTGTACTTCTTTATAATGCATTTCTTTCATTTCTTCTTTTTCTTTAGTATATTTTCCATTCATTTCTCCATGTTTACCATTCACATTTAAAAATACATGATAGCCTAAATTGTGATGTGTAGTACTAATTAATTCTTTTGTATTGTCATCTTTTGTTATATATCCACTTATATCAAACCCTTTTAACCATTTTGCTTCAAAATTGTTTGTAGTAACTGGTGTTACTTTTATTTTTCCATTATCTTGTCTAGTAATACCAAATGTTGATATTGGAATTATTAATATTAAAATAAATATTAATATTGTAATTTTTTTTAATTTCATTTAATATGTCCTCCTTTTACTTTTTTGTATTTATATTTTTAATATTTACTTTTTAAATTAGTCTCACCTCCTTTATTTGGAATTTTTCATTTTTGAAAATATTAGATATTGTTATGCTTTCATTAAAATGTTTATCGAATAAATTGTTAATTTGCGTAATAAATGATTTGATTATAAATTTTTTGATACTTATAAAATATAAAATTGCTTTTTAAAACTATTTAGATTTTTCTAATAGTGTTTGTTATTAATATTAATTAATTTATTGGGATTGTTTATGCGTGACATTTGATATGTATTCTAAGAACATAATCTTATTTTTGATAGTTATATTATTTATAACTCATAAATTTTTCAATAATTAATGAAAAAATAATTTGGTGCGCCATCTCGGCTTCGAACCGAGGACCTCCAGATTAAGAGTACACCCCAGTTCAAAATTTAGAGCAATTCTTGAAGTAGTAATTACTCTAAGGATACACCAACAAATAAAGTCATACCAATACTTCTCAAAATTTGACACTTAGTTTAAGTTAGTTTATATTAGTTTAAATTATTTTATATTATCTCCAAAAGTTGGGCAAAATTTAAAAAAAGTTGGGTAAAATCTATTAGAATAAAATTCATATAATATAAACTACTGGAACTTTATATTTTTAATTATAATATCACAACTACTAAACAATTATCAATATTGTTTAGTAATTTTTTTATGCCTTGTCATATTTTAAAACTTATAGGCTTTGACAAATATAAAATACTGGTGTAAGCTACTTCACTGACTGCATAAGTCATAGTTAATAATAAAGGTTTTGGGATAAGATATGTTTTAAATGTAATTTTAAATAGTGGACTTCATTACGAGGTTTGCCACGTTTTAAATTTAAAATAATAAGCAACAAGTTATCTATCCAGAAATAAACATTGTTTAAAACAAGTTCTAGGGAAAGGAGATTTTTAATGAATTTGAATATAGAATTAGATACTAAAAATAATAAATGTTTTGCAAATAAAATATTTGGAGAAACAGATTATTATGTAGGACTAACAAAAGTATGTGCAAGATGTAAAAATGCAATAATAGGTTATCCTGCCATATCAAGAAAAGATAATAAAACAGAGATTTGTAGTAATTGTGGAACATTAGAAGCATTAGAAGATTTGATGGAACACGATAGGAAATGTAAAAAGAGTTATAAAGAATTATTAGAAAAATATTATAAATTAAATGAGAATGAAGAAGATACAAAAGAAATAGAAACAGAACTATATAAGAATTATGGTACAGATAGATATTGTCCTAGATGTAAACATCAATTATTAGTAAGTGATTTAAAAGACTATAAATATTTATGTTTAAATTGTGATGAAAACTTTTATGGAATGGAAGTTTCAGAACATAGAGAGGAAAAATAAAAAGATGGATATATATAATTTAATAAATTCAAAAGCAATTAGTGAGCATTGTAGAAAAATACAACATCAATTTAATACAGAAGAACTGGCAGTACTAATTTATAGAAATAAAAGAATGAGTGTAGATGAAAAAATATCTGCATACCAAGAGTTAATTACAGATTATCCTGATATGGAAGTAATTGAAAGAATAAACTGTAAACACTATGATAGTGTAAAAGATATGATTAGAGGAGAAATACAAAGAGTTAGAAATTTAAGACAGGAAATGCAACAGGCAGATGAGAATATGATATATA
This sequence comes from uncultured Clostridium sp., assembly GCA_948471035.1. Taxonomy (GTDB): domain Bacteria; phylum Bacillota; class Clostridia; order TANB77; family CAG-508; genus RGIG8482. The sequence goes on along the minus strand of CAOKRC010000003.1, from coordinate 40,899 downwards.
CTTATGAAATTTGTTATAGAAATTCATATTTACATAGGTTTGAGGAAAGTAATAATCTATACAAAACTTATGATGATGTATGTATGGCATTGTATCAAGAATTAAAAGAGGATACAGATAATGAAATATTAAATATAAAACTAATAAAAAGGACTTTAGATAGAAATGGCAGAAGAATTATAGAAAAATATAATATAGAAAATAAACAGCTAAAACTAATAAATATATATAGTACAAATGAATACTTAGATTTAGATGGTATTTGTTTAAATATTCCTACACCATTTAAAAAAGGAGATTTACTAACAGCACCATCAAGAACAATATTTAATGCCGAAGCAGATGTTGAAGATGGAAGAACTGTATTTGTTTTAGAATGGTTATGTAATTGGAATGAGAAATTCCAAAAAATATTAGATAAAGGAAATCATGACAGCTCTGATATGAACGGTTGTGGATATTATATCAATAATTATGGAGATGTATATTATGACCATATTTTTGATTATGATAGATTTGAATATTTTGAAGGAGAATTAAAAGGAAATGCAAGAATACTAAAAGCTATGAGTAGTTTAATGCAAAACAAAATAAGTTTTAATTTATTCTTTGATTCTTGTAAATATATATTTGCAGATAAAGCCTGTCAGGAAGCATTTGATTATGGATATACAGATGAAGGTTTAAAACTAGCAGGACTAAATGATGAAGATATAAAAAGAGTAAAAGGATAACAAAAAACACAGGAAACACAAAATTTTAAATAGTAACTTATAAAAATGTAAGTTACTATTTTTTATTTACTGTTAGTAAAATATTAATAGAATAAGAAAAATATAATAGGAGTGTTGTTAATGAAAGTCTACGAGTTGAAGAAAGATATTCGCAAGGGAAATTATGATGTTATAAGAGACTCTGCAAGTTTAGAAAGAATTATTGAAAATATCAATTTTAATGTGCAATGTATAACTGAGTTAAATCATATAGACTATGAATATATAGCAACAGCTTTAAGTAAATCCATAACATTACTTGCAAATGTGAGTTATATTTTAGAAAATAGTATAAATGATGAGAAGAATTACACATTGCAAGAAAGAATAGATTTATTGAATGAAAAGTTTAAACAGAAGGAGTTACAAAATGGATAAGTTAGATAAAATTATAAATAATGCAGAACCTCTAAAAGTTAATGAGAAAGAAATATATTGTCTAAGAGGAACATATATAGATGTATCATTGTTAGTAGAACAGATATTACAAGAAATAGAGCAGAAAATAATATTAAAAAAAGATTATAGAAGCCTAAATATGTTAGGAGAAAATAGTATAGTAGAATTAGAAAAAGCACTTGAACTATTGAGGGAACAAAATAAATAACAAATTTGAATAAAAATAAATTACTTGACATATTTTAAAACTTATAACACTTTTTAAACAAAAGCTATTGACTAGCAGTAAATTAATGTGTTAAGCTACTTCATCAGCTGGGAGAGTAAGGAAATACAGATTTTTAACAACAAAAATCCAGTTGAGATGAGGTGAGTATAAAATGAAAAATATTCCGTTTGAAAATATATCACTAGAAGAAATTATTAGTTATTCAAAACAAAAAGAAAGTCCACGAATAACAGTTGTAGACAGCATAACAGATGATGAATTTAAGGAAATAGGAGAATTAATAAGTAGATTAAAACTCCTATTTCTTTGCGTTCCAAGTAATAGAATAGCATTTATAAATAATGTAGATGTAGCATTGAAAATTGCTAAAGACTATAAAAAGAAGTCGCAGGTTATGTATTATGATTTTGCACAAAGACCAAGTTGTTCTTTAGTTAATTATGCACTAACAGGATATACCCAATATTGGATAACTTTAAGAGATAATGGTTACATAGTAAAGTCTTATGATGAAGAAGGACAAGAAATGCAACAAGAATGGTTAAATACAGATATTAAAGAAGTTACACCATCTAATTTAGGTAAGTTAGGGTTAAAGAATTTTGAAATATCTTTAGGGATTAGAGGAATTAACAGTAGTGGAAATAGTAACAAAGAAATTTTAGAGTTATCAAGACATCATTTTGTAAATGGTGGAATCTACAATGCAGACAGAAATTGTTACTATCCAAGAGATAGAACAACAGCAAAAGGAACAGCAGAATATAACAAGTTAGAAAAGTTGTTTAGGAAATGGGGATTTTCTTCCCTACATTAAAGTACTCACAATACTTTATATTATTTTATAGGACATTCAAACGTGATTTAGTGAAATTCGCAACACGATTTTGAAGTAATATAAGTTATACATCTAAAAGTTAAAAACCTTAGAACGTAAAATAAAAAGGAAGGAATAAAAATTATGAATGAATATGAAAGTGTAATTATTATTAAACCAAATTTAGATGAAGGAGAAATTGAAGGAATAATAACAGAAATAACAGATTTAATCAACAAAGATGGAGAAGTAACAAAAGTAGATAAAATGGGAGTTAAAACATTAGCTTATGAAATCGAGAAAAATAAAGAAGGTTATTATATAATATTCTATTTTGAAGCAAAAGCAGATGTTATTTTTGAATTAGAGAGAAATTATAGAATAAATGAAAATATAATTAAATTTATAACTGTAAGAAATGATGATTAGTGAGGTAACTAAAGTGGCAAATGAACTTATATTAAAAGAAATTAAAAATACAGATTTATATGATTTACAGAAAGATGAAATGGTTGCATTACAACAAAATATTATATCAAATGTAAATTTGAATAAAATGAGAGAACAAGTTGAAACAGCATGCAGGAATTTAAGTCAAGTAGGACAACCTTGTTTTGGAGCAGATGCAGTATTTATAGCAAAAGATAATCAAGAAAGACTGGAACTAATATTTAAGTTATTAGATAGATTTAACAAATTTGAAAAAGATGTGAAATGTTTTAGAAGAAATAAAAACAACTGCAATAATAACTATGAATATGTATTTAATTTCTTATTAGGTACACAAGATTTAGTTAATGCAGTATTAGACCATAGTAACTTTAAAATCAAGGAATGGGAAGAAAAAAACAGACAGGTGCAGGAAATCAAAAGACTAGAGGAAAAGAAATTATACATAGAAGGAGATGATTAAAAAGTGGAATTAGAAATAAAACAGTTAGATGAAAACTTAATACATAGAGCAAATTCAAATAGTTTTAATGGGACAAGAGGAGATTTATCAGCACAAAGTTATAAATCATATATAGATGAAATTTTAAGTTGGGATATACCAAACAACAAGAAACAAAAACTATTAGAACAATTACATAAAAGATATTCAAAAATATTAGAATATGAAGCACAACACGTTAGTGTTATGGTTGCAGGTCCAGCAAATTATAATTCAAGAAGATTAGACAAGAGCGACCAAATACTTAAAACAACACATGAATTTTGTGAGTGGTTTGATGGTTTAAGAGAACAAATTAAAAATTCTAAAATAGATACAACAGCAAGAGATATTGAATTAACTATGGATATGATAGAATTTTGCGAAGAAAGAGGTTTTGACCCAAGAGAACATTTAGTCAAATTAGCATATTTAGATAACAAGAAATTTATTAAATTGTATGAGAAATTTTATCCTAAATTCAAATGGAGAAAGAACAGCATTATATTTAAAATTTATGCACAGTCAATGAATGGAGAAGTCAAGGAGATCACAAAGGAAATTATATACGAAGATGAAAACTTTACAGCATACATTGAAGGAGATAGAGCATATATAAGGTTTCCTATGAGAATTCAAAGACAGTTAATTGTTGCATTAAAAAGTCGTAAATGGTGGTGGAATAGTAACAAGAAGGCTTGGAGTACATATTTAGATAGAGTTGATAAAGACTGGATAGAAAGTATTAGTACAAGATATGCACAATATTTGTAATTAAAAAAGAAGGTGTAGAAAATGAAAGATGAACTAAAACAAGAAGCTATAAAAAGATTAGAGATACTAAAGTTAGATTCCACAATAATAAATGATTTTAAGGATAACAACAAAGTATATGTATCTAAAGTAAAAGAAAACGGAACAGAATTTATATTTGATAGTGAAGTTATGGATATGATAAAACTATTTGAGCAGGAAAAAACTATTAAGATATACCATGTAATTATATTTAAACAACAGATGTATATGTTAGCAATACATAAACATAAAGAAGAATGGAAGAAAGAAAAGTTATACCTAAAAAAAGGTTGGGCAACAGTAGTGTTATTTGATACTCCAAAAGAAGGAGTTGTTGAATTTATTGCAAGAGATGTTGGAATAGAAGTAAACAATGGAAAAATAAAGAGGTTGGTAATATGGAAAACCGAATAAGAGAAATAAGAAAAGAAGAAGGAATTAAACAATATACACTAGCAGAAATGACAGGTTTATCAGAAGGATATATATGTCATTTAGAAAAAGGTACAAGAGATAATCCTACATATAATGTTATGGAGAAAATTGCAGTTGCATTAAAAAGAAAAGTACAAGAAGTATTTAATGTAAATTAAAATAAAGGTGGTGTGAAAATTGGAGCATAAAAAACTAACCATAGATAACATTGATACTATAAGAGATGAAACATCATGTAATTACTACGGAGCAGTTAAAACAACAGTTTTAAATTTAATAGAAGCATCTTATGAAGATGAATTAGAAAATAATAAAATTGAAATAAGTTATATAGATAAAATAGTTAATAGGGTTATAGAAAGTGAAGAATTTAATGATTATGTAGATAGTTTTATACAAAATGAAATAACAAATGTATTTAAAGAAAATAACATCAATGTAGATTAAAGCATATAGGACATTCAAACGAGATTTACGGACAATTAAAAGCTAAAGTTACAAGCAACAAACTGTACTATTAAGATAAAAAATAGTTTAAAATTGATTTTAAGAAAGGAGCAATAAATGAAAATAGAAAATGTAATTACATTTACAAAACAATTTAATAAAGAGTTTGGAACTAAGATTAAGATTTCTAATAAGAACATTCCACTACTTTTGAATATGTTTCATGAATATATAGAACTATCATTTAAAGTAAGTCCTGTCTATAATGAAATTTTAGAAAGAATAGTAGAATTAGAAGAACAACTAAAAAATACTTTGACAGATGAACAGCAGGATTTATTTGATAAGTGGGATACTTACAAAGATGAATTAAATCAATATACATCAGAAAGGTCATTTATATATGGGGTTTGTTTAGATAAGGAATATACTATGGAAAAAGGAGCGATAAATAAGTTAAAAGATGAACAAAATTCAAATGATAAATTCTTTTATAATTATATAGACAGTATAATGCAATTTATAGAGGACAACAGGTTTAATATATGGAGTAAAAGAAAAGACTATAAAGAAATAACAGATAAAATGAGAGCAATTAAAAATAAATATCCTAATATTAGAACATTTGTAGATGATAGACAAGTAGTAGATTTAACTAAAGAAGAATTAAAAGCTGTACTTGAATATATTAGTTTAGATGATGATATAGAAAGATTAGAAAAAATAGCAACTTTTAAACTTGGAATAAAAGAAGGAATATCATTTTAATAATAACATTAAAAAAGAGAAATAATTGATACTATACTAAAAATCAGTTATTTCTCTTTTTTCTTTTTAAGCCAGTCTTTAGCTTCAGCATTTTTAAATCTTTCATCTGCAAAGAACTCAGATAGAGTTATTCCAAGACCTTCGCAAATATAAAGTAAGTTTTCAAGTCTGATAGTTTTAGTTTGTCTAGTCAAGAACATTGTAATAGTAGAACTATAAACACCAGTTAAATCTTGCAATTTATAAGTTGTTACATTTTGTTGTTCCATTAATTCTTTAATTTTTAATGCGACTACATCAGAAAAATCCATCTATCCCCCACCTTTACTATATTTTCTTAATTTTAACAAAATATAGTTTTAAAACCACTCAACAAATTGAGAGAAAATTTGACAAATCCATTCAAAATATTGAGTGAATATGTTATAATGCAAATGGAAGGAGTTATTTATATTATGGAAGGCATTATAAAAGATTATGCAACAGAAGATATAGAAAAGAGAAAGCTACAAATAGAGATAAAATTACAAAGGCAAAAGTTAATACAGGAAACATTAGAAAAGTATTTTAGATTTAAGATACCTAATTACATAATAGATGACATAGTAGAAAAAGAAACATATCATCATATTTGTTTAATGATAAATTTAGCAGTTGTAAATGAGAGATTATCAGAAGAAAATGCAGATAGATTAAAAGAAGGAATTAAGGAAATATTTAGAATTAAGAATAGTTTTGATATTTTGAAATCAGAGCAGATACTTAATGAATGTAATTCCAAAAATTTCAAGTAAAATTTTGTCGAAATTTGTAGTATAATGTATTATAATTATATGGGGAGGAAATATTATGATTTGTAAAAAATGTGGTAATGAAATAAAAGAAGGAGAAAAGTTTTGTAGTAATTGTGGCTATAGGATTACTAATGAAGAAGTTGTAAATGAAAATAAAGCGAGTAGTATAAATAAAAATAAACAAAGACAACCAAAAAACATACTTGGTAAAATAACAGGTCAAAATAAGTTGCAAGAATTACAGGACTTAAAAGAAAGAGGAGTAATAACAGAAAAGGAATTTAAAAAGTCAAAAAATAAATTATTTATAAAAATTTGTGTAATAGAAGTTATTATTCTTGTATTGATTCCAATTCTCGTAACTGGTGGTGTTATGGTAAAACAAGAAATAGATAAAAAAATAGAAAAAAGCAAAGAAGTACAAGTGCCTAATGTTATAGGTAAAACTATATCAGAGGCAGAGCAAGACCTTTCTACACTTGATTTGAGAATCTTTGCTGAAAATACAAATTTAACAACATTATATAGTGGTAGTCCAGATGCAATAATAACAACACAGAAAGATGAAGAAGGAAAAATACTAAAAAAAGGTGATACTGTTAGAGTAGAAGCTAAGACAAAAGAACAAATTGAGAAAGCAAAACAAGAAGAAGAAGAAAGAAAAAAGAAACAAGAGGAAGCTAAAGCCAAAGGTTATCGTTCATCACCTGCAACAACAGATACAATAGTAAGTTGTGCCAAAACATTGATAAGTAATAATTTAAAATCTCCAGCAACAGCTATATGGGGAAAGTCAGAAAAAGTTGATGAAGATAATTATGGTAGATGTTTAGTCTATGTTTCGGTTGAAGCTCAAAATGGATTTGGTGGATACATAAAGTCAGATTATTTTGTTATTTTACAGTATGTGAAATCTAATGGAGAATTTACATATTCTCCATATAGCTGTATGTATGAATTAACAACGTATGGTGCAACTTCAACGTATGACTACTATGTAAGTACATATAAAGACGGTACAGTATATCCAGTTATTAAAACATTTTTAGATAATAATGGCTGGAATACTAGACCAAAAGATGTGTAAGGAGGAAAATTATGTTTTGTAGTAAATGTGGTAATGGAATAAAAGAAGGAGAAAGATTTTGTAGTAATTGTGGTAAATCAGTAAATCATATTGAAAAAGATAAAAACTCAAATAATTTTAACAAAAAAATAATTTTTGTTGTATTAGGAATTATTGTTATAGTTGCGATTATTGGAACAATAATGTTTATAAGCAATAGAAAAAATAGTAATGTTAAAAATGCAAATGCTAATCAAATGACTAATAATATACAACAAAGTGATATTATAAAAGAAAATATAAAATATATATCAACTGGATATAATGTTAATGAAGATATTGAAATGGGTTTTAGTTATCTATATTTAGTATTTAATAATACTACTTTTAAATTACATTTTGACGCTAATTTTGGTGGAGATGTATATGATATGTTTATAAAAGGAACTTATAGTCAAAATGAAAATCATATTATATTTGATTTTTCTAATGCTAAAATTGGCTTTAATGAAAATGAAGAAGAAGTAACAGCAGAATATAAATCAATAGTAAATACTTGGGCAAACATATTAAATAATGGTGTAAATATATCAGATGAAGGTAAAACACTTATTGCAATAGATAATACAGGAAAAACAATTACATTTAAAAGTAATGAACAAAATAATATAGAAGCAAATAAGAATCAAATAAATCAAAATACAAAATATGTAGCAACTGGTATTGAAGATTTCTATAAACAAGCAGGTATAACTGAATTATATTTAGTATTTAATAATGATGAATTTAAATTTGTTTGTAATATGAATATAGGTGGAGATGAATATGAAACATATATAAGAGGAACATATAATCAGACTGAAAATCATATTATATTTGATTTTTCTAATGCAAAAGCAGGATATAACAAAGGCAAACTTGATGAAACAGGAAATATAATAGATTCGTGGGCAGAATTATTTAAAGATGGTGCAACAATATCAAATGAAAATAAAACACTTACAATAGCAGAGGTAGATGGAATAACACTTGCATTTGAAGATAGTGGAATACAGGTTACTAACGAGGAATTTAATAATCCAATAGAAAATGATGAAACAGTATTAATAGAAAAAGAGAAAAAAGTGTTAACAGCAGAGGAAAAAGAGAAAGTAAATATAATTATAAAAGCTTATGGTATTGCTCATTCTTCATATAATGGAGATACATTAACATATAGGTCTCATACATTATTTGGAGTATCTTCAACAGGACAGAATGTATATAGTATATAGTATATTTTATACATCTTCCACACCTAATATAACATATTATCAACTTGTATCAGTAGATAATAATTTTACTAGAATAGATAAAAAAAGTGAAATGGTACAATGGTCATCATTTGGTGGAGAGCCTAATGTATTATTGCAAGCTATGTTTAAACAATTATGGGGCTTAGGTAATTATTAATTTAATGGAGAGTGTATGTTATGTTTTGTGAAAAATGTGGAAAAGAATTAAAAGAAGATGATACTTTTTGTACTAATTGTGGAAATAAAGTAGGAAATAAACACAATTTTAAAAATAAGAAATATTTATATATAGTAATAGACATAGTAGTTGTAGTAATAGTTATAGTAACTATGTTAATCATTAACAATAGTAAATCTAGTAAGGAAGAGATAAATAGTTTAGATACACAGGATAGTAATATAGAGCCCTTTAAGGAAATAGCTCGTATAGATGATACGATAGATACAGGAATGACTTATAATTTTACTTTAAAAGATGTAGAAGAAAGACTAATGTTAGCTTGTGATGAATGTAATACAAATAGATATACTCCATTTAAGCAAACAGCAGAAAATCGATATAATACAGTTTATAGTAGTTATGCTTTTGAAAATGAGAAAAATTCAAATATAATAACAGTTCAGACTCATAATGGATATGTAACAATACTAAGCTATGGATATTCTAATTCGCAAATTACATTTTCAGAAGGCACAGGAAAAGAAGTGTTTTATACTTTAATAAATAAATTATTTGAAGAAGATTATGCTAATAAAATTACTAATACGTTTGATAATTTATCTTTTAATCAGATTAAATATTTTGAAAATTTATTAATAACAAAAATAGACACTACGGTAGCACGACAACTAACTATAAGTCCTGTTACAGATGAGTACAATGAAAAAATTAATATAAATAATAATGAAACAAATATTGAACAAGATTCTAACAATGAAATAGATTTTGAACAAAATTCTAACTCTGAAAATAATAAACATGTGGAAAATTCAAATAATAGTAACACAAATAGCTCCTTAAATTCATCTAATAATAGTACATCAAGTAAAGATAATAATATGGTGACTATTCCAATGCATTCTTACGGAGAACAATTAGAAAACTATACAAAAGAATTAGATAAACGTGGAATTCAATATAAAATAGTAAAAAAGGAAAACTGGAGCTATCAAAATAATGCTGTAATTGATGTAGATTATGAAGGAACAGTAGTAGAGAAAGGAACAATAGTAACAATAACTGTTGCAGATAATATATATCTTGATATATTCATAGATAAAGAATATTTGTTAAAATTAGCAGATTTAGAAAATACAAATAAGCAATTATCAGTTTCCATAAGTATAAATGAAAATAATGTATATAATGGAAATTTGCCTGAAAATGGAGAAATATGTAATTTGACTTATAAAAATAAATTAGATAATAATTTAAAACTAAGTATAACTATTGATGGAAAAAAGATAACTAAAGAAATTAAATATAAATATGTTGATGATTATTATAGCAGACCATATATTCTTATTCGTGAAGGTGGAGATGTTGGGTCAGGATAGTATTTGACAACAAAGAAAAATAGGATATAAAATAGCACCAAGTATCAAATAAAAATGTCTTAGAACTAAACCTCGCAACAATATTTTATAGTAAAATACACATAAACCTTGATTTTTAAATAATCAGGGTTTATTTTTATAGCTTTGCAATTAATAATAGAATATGTTAAGCTATTAAGCTACGAAAGAGGTGGTATATGTGGAAAGTATAGTAAATTCAAGAACTAGAGAAGAAAATAAATCATTAAATAAAAATATTGTTGCAAGTGAATTTGAACTTAAATCTAAATCAGTAAGACAGCTCCTTACAGAGATGAATAATATATATGGAATATCTAAAGAAGAAAAAGAAGCAATTAAAATGTATGTAGATTATATTAGATTAAGAAAACAAGATAAAATAACAGTAGGAACTGCCAATATATTAATAAATTGTAGCTCTAACAGAGATTATAAAGGAATAGTAAACGTATTAACAAAATTATTATATAAAACAGGAATTATAGAGCTACCACAATATGAAGTTTTAACAGATGTTCATATTAGTAAAAATAACAATATTAATAAAAAAGAATTATATGTAATAGATGATGAAAGTTTGAAATCATATAAGCTAGATAAACTATTGTATGATAATAGTTCATCAATATTTATCATTATATGTAATGATTCCAATTTAAAAGAAATAAATAATACTACCAACAATTTTTACTGGTTTATAACATTATCAGAGCCAACAGCAGAAGAAAAGATAACATATATAAAAAATACTATAAAAGAAAATGGATTTAATATGAAGTTAAACAATAAAGAATGTTCAGCATTAGCAAGTTTAGATATGGAAACATTAGATAGATTTTTAATGAATGCTTTTATTATAGGAAATCAAAAGAAATTACAATACATAACAAGAGAAGAATTAAATATAAAACCTAGACCACCTAAAGAAGGTTTGAATAAATTAAATGCAATGGTAGGTCTTGATGAAGTAAAGGAACAGGTTAAGCAGATAATCAATTATATACAAGTACATAATGCTAGAGGAACACTACCTACTTTAAATATGATGTTTAAAGGTAACCCTCGGCACAGGTAAAACAGAAGTTGCAAGAATTATAGGAGAGATACTATCGGACTATGAAATTTTAAAAGGAAACTTTATTGAAGTAGGAAGAAATGATTTAGTTGCAGGATATGTAGGACAAACAGCAATGAAAACTCAAAAAGTAATACAACAAGCATTAGGTGGAGTTTTATTCATAGATGAAGCCTATTCCCTATCGCCTAATTCTGACAAAGATTATGGAAATGAAGTTATTGCAACTTTAATAAAAGCTATGGAAGATCACCGAGATAATTTGTGTGTTATTCTAGCAGGTTATCCTCAAGAGATGGAAGAATTGTTGAAAAGTAATGCAGGATTTGAAAGTAGAATTGCATTTCAAATTGACTTCCCTGATTATGTAGATACAGAGTTATATCAAATATTTAATAATATGTTGAAAGATGAAGGACTTAAACTAAATAGGAATTGTAAACAAATAGTATTAGATTATTTTAATAACGAAATAATCAATAATAATGATAATTTTTCAAATGCAAGGTTAGTTAGAAACCTAACAGAAAAAATTAAGATGGAACAGGCAAATAGAATTATCAAGGAGAAGTCAAAAGATGTAGATTTAGATTTAATAGTAGCAGATGATGTAACAGCAGTAGTAGAAAAGATTAAAACTAAACCATCTAAACCTACAATAGGATTTACAGCATAAATAATATAGTTAAGAAGGAAGGTAATATAATGGAAGAAAACCTAATAATAACAGTAGATATTGATTTAAAAGATAAGAATGTATTTATTTCAGAAGAAAATAGTTCAGGTGCAAAATATGATTATACTAATATAGATGACTTGGTAGATAAGATAAAGTTATATTTAGAAGATTATTATTCAGATGTAATAGAACAAAAGCAGTAGTTAAAATCTACTGTTTTTATTTTTGGCAGACTCGGTTATATATTTCCAATATAAAAATAAAATTTGTAAATAGGAAATATATAACCTATATTTCTTCATCTCCCCTATTCTCTATTTTTATCTAAAATGTAATACAATAGTTATTTTATTACATTTTCTAAAATTGATTAATTCCACTCGTGCCAATACATTCATCAAAAAGCAATATATTTACAAGTGAACAAATGTACTATATCGTATTGACACCTTACAATTAATGTACTATAATATCCAGCTAACACAGGAAATAGAAGGATTTGGAGGTGATTTAAAAATGAATTTTGTTCAACCAATTAGAGATAAAAACAAGTTAGAAGAAATGAAGGAAGAATTAAAGAAAAGTGGCACAAGAAATTTTATGATGTTCTATACAGGTATTAATACAGGACTTAGAATATCTGACCTTGTTAAATTAAATCGTGATGATGTAAGAAATAAAGATGGGAGCATGAAAACACATATTGAGATAATAGAACAGAAAACAAAGAAACGAAAGAAGTTCCCAATTATGAATGGACTTTTAATAGAATTAGAGAAATATACAAGGAATATGAAAGAAGGAGAATATTTATTTAAGAGCCAAAAGGGAGATAATAAACCAATTACTACAACACAAGCATACAGAATTATTGTAGAAGCAGGAACAAACATTGGGCTAACAGAAATAGGCACGCATACTATGAGGAAAACATTTCGGATATTGGCATTATCAACAGTATCACGATATTGCAATGTTACAAAAGTTATTTAATCATAGTAGCCCTTCTATAACTTTAAGATACATTGGAATTGAACAAGATGAGATAGATGAGAGTTATGCAGGTTTTTGTTTATAGTAAATTTAGAATATAAAGAACATAGGATACAAACTTATTACTATGTTCTTTTATTTTAGTAAAGATTATATTTTTCTATATAAGAGTCATCTTCTTTTTTTGAAGGTTTTTGAATATTTTGCTTTGGATATTTTCGATTAAATTCTTCTAATTCCTCTGGAGACATTCTATATTCTTTTACTTCTGATATATTAGTTTCTTTAGAAGTATCAACAATATTTTGTTCTAATTTTGGAGTAGTATCGTCATTATTAGAATTTCTACTATTTATAAATGGATATAATAAATCATTTGGAGTACATTCTAGTCCATTACAAATATCAATAAATGCAGACATAGAAACATTGTTGTTTCCTTTTTCTATATTATTTATATATGTACGTGAAAAACCCAATTTTTCTGATAGAGTTTTTTGAGAAAGGTTTTTAATTTCTCTATGTTTATTTATTTCTTGTCCTAGCATTTCTTTACTATACTTTTTATGTTCTATTTGTGGTATGTCATTTGATAAAGTATTTGGCAATTCATCTATTCTTTTTTTAGAATTATTAGAACTTATTTTCATATCTTCTATTATAAATTCTGATAGTATTTCACAAGAACTTATTTTCAACCTATTACAAAGATTTATAAAAATACGTAAATCCAATTTTATAATTCCTTCTTCTAACTTTTTAATAAATCTTGTTTTTTCATGTAAGTACTTTGATAAATGTAATTGAGTGTAAGGGTTTGCTTCTTTTGGAGTACAAAAGCTACTACATTTCTTTTTTCTAATTTTTTTGAAATTTTCTACTATTTTATTTTCAATTTCTTCTGTATCACTTTTTGGATAAATATTATATTCCATTTTGACCTCCATTTAAAAAATATATCACATTTTTTATACAATGTCCAGTAGTAAAGGACATAAATTCAATAATATTTGTTTATAAAAAAATATATACTTTGATATATATGGAAAAATTATACATAAGTCCTATTCAATATTTGAAAATGTTATTAGTAGTGAGAAGATAAATAATCAAAATTCTTTTCAAATTTTAAGAAAGGAGAAACTTGCCTATGGATATTGAAATTAAATTTTAGAGGAAAGGAGGATTAAAGATGGTAGGAATGATACAAGCCATTTTCAAAAGTAAAGAGCATATTGAAGGATATACATTTGAAAGTAACAAGAAGATTATAGAGGTTAAAGAGCAATATAAAGTGAAAATTGATGAAGTTGATAGCAACGGAATCATAAATCAACAGACTATAATTGCATATTCTGAAAATATAGATTTAATAGACAAGTTGAATAACTTGGAAATGTACCAAAAAGCCATCTTTGTAGTAGACATTGTTTATTATAAAGGACAACTAAATAAAGTTGTAATTATTGATGTTGTAGATTCCGATAATGAAAAAGAAGTAATATCTAGCATACTTAAAAGATATGAAGAATAGGAAGGACAAGATTTATTCTTGTTTACTCCTAAAGCTAGAGGAGAGATTTCCTCTGGTTATGTACGAACAGGAGGTAAAAAATCATGTCAAAACATATCGATACAGTAGATGTTCAACTAGCACTAAGACCAAGTGCAAAAGACCTCATCAAGAGTAAATTACATCCATCTTCAACAGAAGCAGGAGTATATAAATTAAGTCCAGCATATCTTCCAGTTGCTTTTAAATACAGATGTAGAGGTTACTATTTAATAGTGAAACTATCGCATGAATTTATGGTAGGAGTTGAAACAGCAGAAGAATTACAGGATAAAGTTATCCAAGTTGTAATAGACTTCTTCCATATCAGCACAGCTGACATTGTTAAATATAAAGTAGTAAAAACTCCTACATCTAAAATTAGAGTAAGATGTAAGTCAGGAAAATATATAACTAAAAAAATTGGAGGAAATAAAATACATCAAGATTTAGTAGAAATCAACAGAATTGAGTACAAGAATGACTACAAATTAAAGGTATATGATGAGCAACTAGCAACACAGGATATTTTTAGAATTGCATCAGATACAGCAAACGGAGCTGACAAAGGTAGATGGATATACTCTAACAGGACAAACTGTACTTATAGTAGTGAAAAAAATAATCATGTTTCAATTACTTGTTACTTCAAAGAATATGAAAGATTAGAAAATGGAGATATAGCAGGTGCAGAAAGATACAAAGGCATTCTTCGTACTGAGGTAAAAGTTAAAGACCATCATCTAAATTATAAGAAAGATGTTAGAGATAAAACTTTGGCAAATTACTTCAAAGAAGAAGTTGCTCAAGAGTATTTTACAAACTATATTGAGCCAGTCTTTTATACAGAACATTTTTACAGATTAGATGTTGCACTAGATAAAATTACAGATGATACAAAGTTAAAACTATCTAAATTAGATAAAAGAAGGACTTGCTCATTTATAACTGAAATAAATCAGTTTGGAATTTCAGAAGTAGAATCTAAATATTCTAATAAAACTTTTAAGAAATACATTGCTATTATTAGAGGTTTAAGAATAAATCCACTTTGTTTTTCTCCAGTTATAGATGGCAAAGAAATTACTATTGAAAAGATGGATAACTTTACATTATTCATAAATGGAATTTCAAATGATAGTTAAAAAATACTTGACTAGCTTTAAAACTAGCAACAGTATAAATATAAGAATTTAAGGAGGAATTAAAAATGACAAATAAAGAAATATCAAAATTAAAAAATGAAATAGAAGCAGGAGTAGAAAAGAGAATTGCATACGCAAATGCAGTATTTCAAGAGGACATTATAAGTGAAGCACAGCTAAAAGAATATGAAAATGTATTAAATCTTAATGGTCAAAATCAGATGGTAACATTACAAGAATTCTATGACAGAAATTCTGATGTTCCTGGTAAAGTTATTAAAGATAAAATGAAAGAACTAAAATGTATGCACTTTTATCCTTTCATAGCTAATGATGGAAAAAAATATATAGCAGGACTTCCAAACCCACCCTATATTGATTTCAGTCTTATACCATTTGTTGATGATAATAAGATTATGTTAGATAAAAATATAGTTATATCAAAAGAAACAGAGAGAATATTGCAAGACTGTTGTAATGAATTTAGAGAACAGGATAAAAAGAATAAATTATTTTAATTAAAACCATGCCTTGTCTAGTACAAGGACAAGGCATAGAAATAAATATTTTAGGAGGAAATTATGGCAGATTTATTTGATATATATGAATCTCAAAGTAATAGTACAAAACAAGAGGAAGCTACAAAACCAGTAGAAATTATGAAACAAACAGAAACTATAAATACAGTAGAAACAGCAGATGTAATACAAGATGAAGTGATGGTAACAGAACAAGAAGATGTGGGGCAACTGGAAACAGCAGATGTAACATCTCCACAAGAAACAGTAGAACAAGTAGAGTTTTCTTCTGTTCCAACATCTCCTGCTATACCATCTTCTGCTCCACCCAATATACCTGACTATTCCTCTCCCCCATTAGGTTTAATAGATGGTATTTCTTTAATGGAGATGGAATTTCCTGAACCCACGATTATAGTAGAAAATCTTTTATATTCAGGTCTTTCAACGATAGCAGGTATGCCAAAAGTGGGAAAAACTTGGTTCTGTTTATCATTAAGTTTAGCAGCTGCAACTGGTACAGAAATTATAGGATTTGAAACTAATAAATGTGATGTGTTATATCTCTCCTTTGAGAGTAAGGCAACTCAGATACAACATAGATTAAAAATAATGTTACAAGGAGATCCAATGCCAAATGGAGTGCATTTTTGCACAGATATAAAAACTTTAGATGATGGACTATTAGAGTTTTTACAAGATATTTTAAATCAATATCCTAAAATTAAACTTATTATTATAGACCCATTAGAGTTTATTAGAAGTGATAAACGTGGTGGTGGTAGTCAATATAAAAAAGATTATAGAGAGATGGGTATTTTAAAAGGTTTTGCAGATAAAAATAATGTGTGCATTTTAGTAGTAAATCATCTTAAAAAGACACCAACTAAAGATAAGTTTAATAATATGCTCGGTTCTAATGGTATTAGAGGAGCTATGAATACTAATATTGTAATGTCGAAACAAGATGATGAATCAAAGGTTCTGTTTGCAACAGAAAGTAGAGATGTAGAAAGCACTAATAAAATTATTGAATTTAATAAAGAAAATTGTAAATGGGAAGTTGTTTCTGATGAGGTGGAAGAAGATACATATATGGAAAATCCTATTGTTATTACAATAAATAAAATGCTAGAGGAAAAACCTGATGGCATAGAAATTAAGATGGCAGATTTCAAAGACAGAATGATTAAGGATTTAGAAGTAGATGGAGAAGCATATTCTCCACAGTCAATAAGTAGAGAAATTTCACAACATTTAATACCATTATTGATGAGGTATGACAATATTAGATGTAAAAGACCTGACCCTAATGGTGGTATCAAAGGTAGAGTGTGGAAATTCTACTATGAAAAAGTTGATACTGTTTCAGAAACAGAAGCAACAATTACAGATAATAATGTTATCTAAAAAATATAGTTATTATCGTTATATCGTTTTATAACGATAATAACTACAATAACAATAAATTTATAAAAATAGGAGGATTTTAAAATGACATTTACAAAAATACTAGATAAAAAAGAAATTACTTTTAAAAGTTTAGAAGGAGCAAATCTAATTTGCGACTTCGAGTGGGAGAAACCTAAAATGCTTCCAACATTAATTGAAGAAGAAGGTCAAACAGTTATAAGAAAGAGGAAACATCATTTTACAGCAGAAAATGTTAAAATAAAGATGGATACAACAAATAAAGAACTCTTAGAGAAAGCTAATATGTTAGTTGATGGAGATATAGTTAATATGTATTTTTATATTCCAAAAAATGTAGATTATCGTGATACAGACAAATGGATAATATTAGACCTTTCTGATGAAATAGATTTATTAGAAAAGAGTAATCAAAATTGTTTAATAAAATGTGATGTACCAAAAAAGGAAGCGATAATAGAGCCAAAGAGAAAATCTACTAAGAAAACAACTAGAATATCAAAGAACGACAAAAGAATAGCTGAATTGGAAGAAGAAAATGCTATGTTAAGGTTACAACTCCAAATGCTTCAGCAAAAATAAGAAAATATTTAAAAATATAATTAAATAGAAAACAAAATAAGACCTACAATATAAGAATACTCCTTGTCCCCTTATATCCGTTTTCGGAAAGAAGGAAAAGATGAAGGAAGAAGAACAAAAACCAATTTTAATTTCAGTTGAGGAAGCTCGTAAAAGAGTAGGAAATATTCGGTAGAAACAATTTCTACAAACTCCTTCGCAGTAAATCAGCTCCAGTAATCAGACTACCACATAAAATTTTAGTGGATAGTACAAGATTAGATGATTTTATAAGTAAGTGCTATGGAACTTATAAAAATTAAAGTCAGGGAGTTGATTAAGAAAATACAGTAATGATAAACTGGGGAATGAATTTATTTCTAATAGATTTATTCCCAGCCTATTAAAAATAAGGAGGAAATAGATTTATGGAAAAGATACAAGAGCGAACTCGTAACCACGAGATAGCAATTAGACAAATAAATGAACAATATTATCAAGCAAGAATGACAGTAAAGTTAGGAGGTGCAAAAAGTACAAGATTAAATAAAGGACGGTAAAACTCATTCTATAGCCTTGCTAAATTTATTAGTAGCTTTAGAAAGTTATATTATTTCTTTATCAGAAGCAGGACTTATTACATATAAAATAGATGAAAAAATGATATATCAGCTTCAAAATAGTATAAATAATTTAGGTATAAATACACCTGAAATAGCAGAAAAAACTTATAGTATTATAAATAAAATAAACACTATAAATTCAAAATTAACAGATGTAGTTACTTTAGGTAGTAATGTTATTCCCTACTTTAATAAAAATGCAAATATGCCCTATTTACAAACGAATGCGATACCCATAATAAATACAGCTAATGTTGATACAAGTATTGCTCCACCAGTTGCAGAAGTTAAGGAAGATTATTATTTGCTAGAGGATTTTTGTTTGGAATGGTTTAACTATGAATTATCACTATGTGAAGAAAGTACAGAACATCGTAAGCTCTCACAACTCACAGTGGATGGCTATCATAGAATATTAAATACATATATATTAGATTATTGCAAAAATAATAAGATTATGTATTTTAAACAATTAACAGCTAATGTAATAAATGCTTTATTAAAAACAACAGATTCTTATGATAATAAAAGAAATATTAGAATAGTATGTAGCTTACTTATGCAATTTGCTATTAAAAATAAGTTAATAAAAAAATCAGAAAACCCTATGGACGATGTTCCTAAACCAGTGAAACCAGTAAAAAGAGAAGAAAAAGAAATTAGCTGTATTGAGCCTGAAAATCAACATTTATATATAAAAGCATTTGAAAAAGAAAATACACCAATGTCAATTCTCTTTATAACTATGTTACTTACAGGGATGCGTCCTGAATGTGCTTCTGGTTTAAAATGGAGCTGTGTTGATTTCAAACATAATGAAATAATTATAAATAATGCCTATAAATCATTTAATATATATGATGAGAAAGGTAAAGTTATAGGTCATTATAGGTCTGATGCAGATTTGAAAACACCTGAATCATATAGAACTATACCAATGTGTCCTTTATTAAAAGATATATTATTACAATATAAAGAAAGTCAAAAGCAAAGATTTAAAAACTACAGAAAGTTTAAAAAAGAAGGTAGAAATCTTTGCAACGAAGATTACTGTTTCTTACGGACGTACATACCAGCCTTATGTATCAGATACTTTATCATCAGCACTTCCTGAACTATGTGCTAAATATAAACTTGATAGAGTAACACCTTATGTATTTAGACATAGTTTCGCTACTTTCTGTTATTACAAACGGAATGCCAGAGTTAGTTTTGATGAAGATTATGGCTCACTCAGATTTCAATACTACACACAAATATTATATTAATATATCTAAAAAAGTAAAACAAAGAGAAATGCAAGAAGTATTTAACGATGTATTTTATGCAAGAGCAAGTTAAAAAAAGAGCTTATATAACTACAATTATATAAGCTTTTTTCCTGTCAATGATTTGCCCAACTTTATTTTTGAAGCTAGAGATGGGAAAATCGTTGAAATGGTGGGCAACGAGGGGGTCGAACCCTCGACCTTCTGATTAAGAGTCAGCTGCTCTACCAACTGAGCTAGTCACCCATATTATATTTAATTATTCTGCCCCATTTACCCTAAAAAGTTGGGCAACATTGGGCAAAACTGATTTTTTACATATTTTATATATTTTATCTAAGTCTTACATACTAAAGGCTTTCAAGATTTAGTTAAGTTGGTACAACCGTTGTTTAAGAGTCTGTTGCTCTACCAACTGAGCTAATAGCGCATTTATTAATATTTATTATTATAATGCGATTATAATATGTTTGTCAATAGTTTAATGTTTTTTATAAGAATTTTTTGTTAATGTTCAGTCTATAATTAACATCTCTATACAAATTAATGCTATAAGCCCCCATAAGCCTTACAGACAAAAGACTCCTTTAAATAAAGGAGTCTTTTGTCTATTTCTCAAAAATAACTATTCTAGTCTAGCAATTTACTAAAACAGTAGCCCCCTTTACTTAAGGTAGCTGTTGCCTAGTGGAGCTAAAAAATAAATTATAATATTATAACAGTTTTTGTACCCCCGTGTTTTCATAAAGCATTTTATTTAGTTCCTTGTTCTACTATTCTTTCTAGCGGATTATATGAATCCTTTGATAATAATGTTTTTGATATTACTTTTCCATTTAGCCTTAATATTCTATATGCTTCACTTTTATATCCATTTACTCCTTTTTGTATTTCGTTTTCTACACTTTTTTCTAATTTAGTAGTTTTTATATATTTAGTAATGTATGGTATTACTTCTGTTATTTTATCTTCTATTATTACTTCATATTCTGTATCTTCTTTTATTCCATATATTGATATCATGCATATTCCATTTTGTGAGATACATTCTATTTTTATTGGATATGTTCTTGTGTTTTTAAATTTAAAATCTATTGAGCCAT
The DNA here is from genome assembly GCA_948471035.1 of uncultured Clostridium sp. Lineage (GTDB taxonomy): Bacteria > Bacillota > Clostridia > TANB77 > CAG-508 > RGIG8482. Next base: position 19,624 of record CAOKRC010000003.1, on the reverse strand, counting down.
ATGATACTGTAGCATCTCTACTTGCTGATACATATCCTGTGATAAAGTAATGATTTCTTCTTTCAGTTATTTCAAGGTTTGCTTCTAATACTGCATTATATAATGTTGATGATACTTGACATATTCCTCCGCCAATTCCATCTACTACTTTTCCTCCCATATATACAGCCGCTTCTTTGTACCCTGCTTTTATTGTTCTTTCTCCAACTATTTTGTTGTATGAAAATGTTTCTCCTGGCATTAATATTGTTCCATTTATTTTTTCTGATGCTAATTTAATATTTGTACTTCTATTAATGTTGCTTTCGTCATATCTTGTTACATATTTTGATAGTTGTTCTGGAAAGAAGTTTTGATTGCTTAAATCTTTTACTGTTATTTCTGGTTTTGTAATGGTTAATGGAATTACATATTCTTCTTTTTGTTCTTCTAATATAGCTTTCGCTTCTTCTATAGATATTTTTATATCTATTCCCTCTATTTCTTTATGTAGTACTACTGGATTTTCTTCATAATATGCGTCTTTAGGTTCTTTATATATATCTTCTCTTATTTTTTCTATATCTATTTTTTCAGGTTCTTTTTCTTCTACTGGTATTTCTATACTTCCTATATCTATTCCTTTTATTTGTTTTTCTATTGCTTTTATTATTCTATTTTTAAATTCTTCTTTGTTTACATAGATTCCTGTTTTTCCATTAGAAATTATTAGGTTCTCTCCTTCAATATAATATGAACTTTCTACTACAACACCTGGTATTTTTGCTGATATATCATCTATTACTTTGTTTAGCTCTTCTTCATTCATATTTATTGGTTTTTCTATTTTTGTAGAAAATAGTTTTGTTTTTAGTATTGAATAGTTACTTATTATTATGTTTTTATTTCTACCTATTTTATATGCTTCATTTATTGCTTCTATTATGTCATATTTTGTGTCTATTTGCTCTAAACTAATTGTTGTTTCATATTCTCCTTGTTTTACTGTTATGTTTTTATTTATTTGTCTTTCAAATTGTTCTTTTAGTTTTTGATATGCTTCATTTATTGTTAAATTTGATACATCTACATTGTTTATTTTTACCCTACTAATTATTTTTTCTCCTAATGCATTTGTTAAGGCAAATATAGTTGAAAATATTAATAGAGAGAATATTATAATGATTGGTATTATTACTTTTTTTACATCTATATTTATGGTTTTATTTCTTTTTGTTCTTTTTCTAATGTTTTTCCTCATATTTCTATATTCCCTCCTTGTTTTTATCTTTTTTATATTATCATATATTTTTTTGCTTTACAATATTAATTCTATGCATATTCACAAATTATTAATTCTTTTTATTTATTATTCTTCACTCTCCTTTAAAAAATATTTCTGGAATACTTTTTCCCAATGCTTTTGAAATTTTTTCCATTACATCTGTTGATGGATTTTTTCTTGTTCCTTTTTCCAGATGACAAAGATACCCTGTTGATATCCCTATTTTTTTTGACATTTCTTCTAACTTTAATCCTTGTTCTTTTCTATACTTTTTAATACTATTTTTATACATATTATTTCTCCTTTCATTTACATTTTGTCAACATTATATATGTACTAATTTGACAAGTCAAGTTTTTTATGATATTTTTTTATAAAATATTTATATTTTTTTCATTTACTGCTAGACAAATCGTGTTTTTTCTTATATAATAATGAAAAAATATGGAAAAAGAGGTAGAATTTTATGATTGGTGATATGATTGCAAAAGCAAGAAAAGAAAAAAGAATGACTAAAACTGAACTTTCAAGATTAACTGATATTAATATTGGTCATTTAACTCATATTGAAAAGGGGGAAAGAAACCCTAGCCATAAGGCTTTAAAAAATATTTGTAAGGCTTTAGATATTCCTTATCAACAATTAATGTATACTTATGATAAGACTATTAATGAAGACCAAGAAAGTTATAATGTTGTAAGCCATATTTCTTATAACAAACTATTAGCAGTAGACTCTGTTAGTGGATTTATTGATTGTCCATCTAATGTTCCAAGCTCTGCTATTGCTCTTAAGATGAATGATGATTCAATGGCTCCTACTTTTGCTAAGGATTCTTATGTTTTTGTTGAGTTTAATACTCCATTAAATAGTAAGGATTATGGCGTTTTTAGTTTAAATGGAGATGTTGTAATTAGAAAATTCTTCGCAAAACAAGATAAGATTACATTAAAAGCTGATAACAAAAGTGTTGCTGATATTTCGATAAAAAAAGATGATGATTTTTATATTATAGGAAAAATTTTATCAAAATAAGAATTTTATTGTTAAAAATACTTGAATATTTAGTTATTTAATAATATAATATGGCTACAAAAGATAAACGAGGAGAGGTTCGAAAAGTTATGGAACTAACTAAGAATATATTTTTTAATACAGATAAATTAATTGAAAATACTATTGTTAAGATTTCTTATACTGGAAAACTATTTAGTGAAAATGCTGAAAATGTATTTATTCACTATGGTTTTGGTAATAATTGGGGAGACTTGAATGAAATAGAAATGGAAAAGACTGAACTTGGTTTTCAAGCTGAAGTTGAACTTGTTTCTTTTGATTCTTTTAATTTCTGTTTTAGAGATGGGAATAATAATTGGGATAATAATAATGGAAAGAATTATATTTTTCCTATTGAGAAAAATATAATGGCTTTAGTTTCTAGTGAAAATAATAGTTTACTTCCTGCAAGAAGATTACGTAGATCTTACATATGGAGTAAAAAGGTTCGTATTGCTGTATATAAAATTATTACTTATCTTCCAAAGATTATTTCTGGAAATTATAAGAGAAAAGTTAGTGAAAATTAAATGATTCTATTTAAGATGGATTTAAAAATCCGTCTTTTTTGTTTATTTATCCTAATTTATATTGTTGACAGTTATATTAATTTTTACTATATTTATATAACCCAGCCTCCATTTGGTGATATTATCTGTCCTGTTGTATATGTATCTTCTATTAGCCAATTTACACATTTTGCTATTTCTTCTGGTGTTCCAAATCTTCCCATTGGTATTTGGCTATTTATTTCTTCTATTTCTTCGGTAGTAAATCTTTCATTCATTTCTGTTAATATTGCTCCTGGTGCAATTGAATTTACTCTTATATTAGAGGGTGCTAGTTCTTTTGCAAGTGATTTTGTTAGCCCATCTATTCCCGCTTTTGAAACAGAGTATGCTACTTCACAAGATGCTCCTGTAATTCCCCATATTGATGATATGTTTATAATGCATCCTTTTTTATTTTTTATCATATTTTTTACCGCTTCTTGTGTTATATAAAATGTACTTGTTAAATTTGTTTGTATCACATTGTTCCAGTCTTCATCTGTAATATCTGTAAATAGTTTAAATTGGTCTATTCCTGCATTATTTACTAATATATCTATACTTCCAAATTTATTTTCTGTGTATTTTATGAGTTCTTGTGTCTCTTTTCTTTTGGATACATCTGCTTTATATATTTCTACTTTGTATCCATTATCTATTAGTTCTTTTTGTAATTCTTCTGCTTGTTCTTTTGATGTGTTATAATTTACTACTACATTTATTCCCTTTTTTGCAATTTCTTTTACTATGGCTTTTCCTATTCCTTTTGCTCCCCCTGTTACTATGGCTGTACTCATTATATCTCCGCTCCTTTTTTATTTTTGGTATATAGTTATTTTATACTAAACTACTTGATTTTCCAATATGTTTTATGCGATTTATTTCATATTTCCTTAACATGTCTATTTTCTTGCAAAACTGATGCGAATCTTCGCATCAGTTTTGTTTCTTATCCATTTTATTTATTTTTTTCATATATACTTTTTAATATACTGTTATTTACTTCTTCCCATTTTCTATTACTTTCACGAACTCTGTCTGATATATCCTCTACTAAAAATCCCTCTTTTATATCCCATATTTTCTTTACTTCACCTTTTTCATTTTCTATATAAATTTTATTTGTAGCTTCTTTATCTATTACGCAAATCATATTGCCTATTTCTCCTGGAAATGCATATTTACCAAATACTTTTATATGTACTTCTTCCTTATGTTCATCTCTTATTACATCATAGAATACTTGATATTTTTCACAATACAAATCAAAGGTTATACTATTCTGTTCCTCCCAACTTGCTCCTTTTCTATCTTCTCCAATCCATCCATCAATATAAAGCTCGTCTAAATCTATTATAAATCTTACAACCATTAGAATTTTACTTGTTATTAAAAAAAGATTAACACAAATAAGTATTGTTATTATAATAACACAAATTATTGTTGCTATTTTCTTTCTTTTAAATCCTTTTAAATAATCTATTTGTTCATCTTGATTTTCCATTATTTCATTATCTACTTCTTTATTCATATTTTTTAATACATTAGTACAGTTTTTACATTTTTTTAAATGTTCTTCTACTAATTTGTTACTAGATTCACTTGATATTTTATCTGCATAACTTGGTAACAAATCTTTGATTACTTCACAATTTATACAGTTTATTGTTTTCATATATTCTCCTCCCTTATTAATTTTTCTTTTCCTCTAAAGAATGTAACTCTTGCCCAATTTTCGCTTTTCCCGTAGTATTTTTCCAATTTCTTTAAATGTTAAATCTCCTGTTAGTCTTAAGTATATTACTTCTCTAGTGTTTGAATCTAATTTTTGAAGGGCTTCATATAATTTTATTTTATTATCTTTTTTTATATAGTCTTCTTCTATACTTTTGTTATCTGTGATTTCTAATTCTTCAATAGTTACTGTGTCTTTTAATTTGTTTTTCTTCATATTTTTGTATAGAATTTTTTTTGCAATAGAACAAAGCCATACAGAAATTTCGCAGTCTCCCCTAAATTTATTTATTCCGTGTTATTGCTACTACAAATGTTTCCTGCATTATTTCTTCGGCTAATGTTATATCTTGTGTTATACAAAATATATAATTTTTTATTAGTTTAGCATGTTTTTTGTAAATTTCTTCAATATCTTCCATTATTTCTACCCTTCTATTATTAAGTGTCAATTTTTATTAAGTTCGTTACAGTTTTTTTATAAAAATATCATATTATTTTGTGTCCGTCAAAAAACTTTTAGAACATGATATAAAAAATTTTGTTACTTTATATTTTCTATGATATAATATTTTTAGTAATTTTGATAGCAAATTTTTAGCAAATAATATGCATCAACTAATCGTTTGCATCCTCACTCAACGATTAGTATGTTTACTTTTTTGTTTAACCTTTTTACAATAATATTAAAGGAGGTAAAACTATGAATCAAGTAAAAATAGGAAAATTTATTGCTCAGTGTAGAAAAAGTAAAAAATTAACGCAGTCACAGTTGGCAGAAAAATTAAATATTACTGATAGAGCAATATCAAAATGGGAAACTGGAAAAGGAATGCCTGATTCATCAATTATGCTTGAGTTATGTAATGAACTTGATATTACTGTAAATGAATTGTTAAGTGGGGAGGTTATAAAAATGGAAAATTATAATTTAAAAGCAGAAGAAAATCTACTAGAATTAAGAAAACAACAAGAAGATATTACAAAAAAAATGTTATTTTTAGAGTCAGTTATTGGTTCTATATCTTCAATTTCATTTTTAATTCTAATATTCGTTGCTTCATTTGCAATAGAAAATACATTCCTAAGAATTATACTAATACTAGTTGGATTGTTGATTTTTATAATAGGTGTAGGATTTGCAATCAAAATTGAAAGAGATGCAGGTTACTATGAATGCCAACATTGTTATAATAGATATGTTCCAGATTATAAATCTGTTTTATTTGCAATACACACAGGTAGAACGAGATATATGAAATGTCCAAAATGTAATAAAAAAAGCTGGAATAAGAAAGTATTAGGTAAATAATATATTATAATTTGTAAAGGATTTGAGAAATTAATGTCTTTAATAGATGTAAATAATTTAACTTTTAGATATGATGGCTGTTTAAATAATATATTTGAAAATGTATCATTCAATATCGATACAGACTGGAAATTAGGTCTGATAGGAAGAAATGGTAAAGGAAAAACTACGTTTTTAAAATTATTATATGGAAAATATGAATATAGTGGAACAATATCCAAAAATGTAGATGTTGACTATTTTCCTTTTGAGATAAAAAACACAGATAAATTAACGATAGAAATTGTAAATGAAATTGCTCCTAATGTAGAAGATTGGGAGATTATTAAAGAATTGAATTTACTTAATTCAAATGCAGAAATTCTATATAGAAATTTTAATCTATTAAGTGGTGGCGAACAAGTAAAAGTTCTTTTAATAAGTTTATTTTTAAAAGAAAATAATTTTTTACTTATTGATGAACCTACAAATCATTTAGATATTGAGACGAAAAATAATTTAGTTAATTATTTAGAAAAGAAAAAGGGATTTATTTTAGTATCTCACGATAGAGATTTTTTAGATAAAGTAGTAGATCACATTATTTCTATAAATAATACTACTATTGAAGTTCAACAAGGAAATTTTTCTTCTTGGAAAGAAAATAAGAATAAACAAGATAACTTTGAACTGATGCAAAATGAAAAGTTACAAAAGGATATAAATAGACTTGAAGTTGCTTCTAAAAATGCTGCAAAATGGTCAAATTCAGTTGAAAAATCAAAGTACAAATCTAATAATTCAGAATCAACAATAGATAGAGGTTATATAGGTCATAAGTCTGCTAAAATGATGAAAAACTCTAAGGTTATGGAACAAAGAATCCAAAAATCAATAGATGAAAAGTCTAATTTATTAAGTAATATAGATAGAAATGATAGTTTAAAAATAATTCCTATTGAGAGTAGAAAAAATCCATTGATTTTATCTACCAATCTACAAATAAAATATAATGATAAACCTATATTTTCAAAAGTTTCATTTGAGTTAAATAATGGAGATAGAATTGCAATAGTAGGAAAAAATGGTATAGGAAAATCAAGTATATTAAAATTAATTGTTGAAAATGATATTGCTTTTAATGGAGGATTTAAAATTGCTAATGATTTAAAAATATCTTATGTGTCTCAAAGTACTGCAAATTTAAAAGGTAATTTAAAGTTATTTGCTAGAGAAAGTAAAATAGATGAAAGTGTGTTTTTTGCAATGTTATCTAAAATGGGATTTTCTAAAATAGATTTTGATATAGATATTAAAGATATGAGTGAAGGACAAAAGAAGAAAGTTTTAATTGCAAAAAGTATTGTAGAACAAGCTAATATTTATATATGGGATGAACCACTAAATTATATAGATATATTGACACGAATACAGATAGAGGATGCAATTTTAAAATATAAACCAACTCTAATCTTTGTTGAGCATGATAAGACATTTATAGAAAAGGTTGCAACTAAAATTATAAATTTAAAATAATAATAATATAAGAATATGGGTGAATTTTTCACCCATTTCCCCATATTTTAGGCATAGAAAAAGCCAGTAACCAAGCTATTGCAAGACTACTGACCTTTATTAATGGAGCCACTTCTCAGATTCGAACTGAGGACCCCCGCATTACAAGTGCGGTGCTCTGGCCAACTGAGCTAAAGTGGCACTGGTGACCCGTACGGGACTCGAACCCATGTCTCCGCCGTGAAAGGGCGGTGTATTAACCGCTTTACCAACGGGCCTAATATATAAAAGAATGCTAATTCTTTATTTAGTATTCTTTTGGTGAGCCATCGCAGACTCGAACTGCGGACAACTTGATTAAAAGTCAAGTGCTCTACCACCTGAGCTAATGGCCCAAAAACGTACCCTGAAAAATAGGTACTTTAATATGTTACTACATTTTTGCGTTTGTGTCAATCATTTTTTCACATTTTTTTCATTTTTTTTTGACTTTTTTTACATATATTATTATTTTAGCTAAATTCCCACTAAGATATAGTTAGTTTTATGCATTTAGTTGCTCTATAATTTCTTCAACATCTATTCCATGTACCATACATGCTTCTTCTATTGTTTCTTCTTGTGATGCTGGGCAACCTAAACAATGCATTCCTGCATTTAGTAATATTTCAGCTTTTTCTGGTGCCATTTCTAGTAGTTCTCCTATTTTTGTTGTTTTTTCTATTTTCATAATAACGCCTCCTTTTTTATAATTTATCATATTTTATCATATTTATTCAAAAAAGTATAGACAAATTAATTTTTTTGTTGTATCATTATTTTATTGTTAGGTGGTGATTATATGAATACACTTATTAATGTGTTCTTTATCACTTTCATTATTAATATCTTTATTGTTTTTTATTCGATTTATACTTTTTTCGATATGAAGATTTCCCATAATTTACAAGGTTCGAAATTGGATATCAAAAAACGTACTTTTATCTAGAAAGAAGGTGTTCTATGTCTAATTTTATTAAGCGTTTTTGTTTTTGTATTATACTTTCAAGTTTCCTTTGCTTAATTGGTTTTATTTTTTTTAAACCAATTTATGAAACCCATTCTGTTATTATACCTTACTCCCTTCACCCTTACGATATTTGTATTACTTATCCTGAAACTTGGAAAAATATAAAGTTTTATTTTGTTGTTTTTTATATTGCTTCTTCTATTTTTTCTACTAATTCTTTATATTCATTATTGTTTCTTCGCAAAAAAAATAAGATAAAAACTCACAAAATGGTTAATTCGAATATTAAACAATCCACAAATCATAAAAATTTGTTACTTTTTATTGGTAAAAATGAAAGTGATAATTTAGTTTATATTCCAGAAAAAAGTTTATATCAAAATATTTTAGTTACTGGTACTATTGGTAGTGGTAAAACTAGCTCTTGTATGTACCCTTTTACTAAGCAGTTAATTTCATATAATAAAAATGACCCTTCTTCTAAAATTGGAATGCTTATTTTGGATGTTAAAGGTAATTTTTATAAAGAAGTGGTTAAATTTGCTTCTTTTTATAATAGGTTAGATGATTTGTACATTATAGAGCTTGGTAAAGAAATAAAATACAACCCTTTAGATAAGCCAGATTTAAAACCTATGGTTCTTGCAAATAGGCTTAAAACTATTCTTATGCTTTTTTCTCCTAACAATGGAGATGATTTTTGGCTGGATAAAGTGGAACAACTTTTATGTGAGGCTATTAAATTTTGTAGGATTTATAATGATGGTTATGTTACTTTTTTAGAACTTCATAAACTTATTACTGTTCCTAATTATTATATGGATAAACTTGATATTATTAAAGATATTTTTTTAAGCCGGAAAATTATCAAAAAAGAATTGTTATGATGCTCTTTCTTCTATTGAGTTTTTTGAAAAGGAATTTAATTCTTTGGATTCTCGAACTTTAGCTATTATAAAGGCTGAGATTACACGTATTACAAATTGCTTTATTTCTGATTATGATGTTATGAATACGTTTTGTCCTAAGAAAGAAGATATTACATTTAAAGGTTTTAGGGATTTAGTTGATACTGGGAAAATTGTTGTACTAAATATGAATATTGCAGAATATAAAAATCTATCTAAAATTATTGCCACTTACTTAAAATTAGATTTTCAAACGGAAGTTATGAATAGGCTTTCTAGGTGTAATTCAAATTCTTTTAGAAGTGTTGCTTTTATTTGTGATGAGTTTCATGAGTATTGCTCTGCAAGTGATGCTGACTTTTTTGCTCAGTCTAGAGAAGCAAAGTGTATTAATATTGTTGCCACGCAAAGTTATTCTTCTTTATTAAATGCTATTAATAACCAATATGCTGTTAAAGTTATTATTCAAAATTTAATTAATAAATTCTGGTTTAGAACTGATGATATAAGTACTATTGATGATATTCAAAAGCAAGTTGGTAAAGAAGATAAGTTAAAGATTTCAAGTAGTATTACTGAAAATGCAAAAGAAACTCATTTTAGTTATTTTACGAATTCCTTGAATTCTAAGGATTCTAATTTATCCGAAAGCATAAGTAAATCTGTTCAAACTGATTATATCTATGATACTAATTTTTTTACACAAGAATTGGAAACTTTTTCATGTCTTTCATTTTTATCTGATGGGTATAAAATTTTAAAGCCCATGAAATTAAAGTTAATTCCTTATTTTACTAAATAAACATTACTTTATTGCAATAAGCTCTTTATGTTGCTCTCAATAATTTATTTTTAAAATTATATTTAACTTTTTTTAATTTAAATGCAATTTATATGTTTTATTATATTTTTAATATAACTATATTTTACTTTTTTATACGATTTCTAATTGTTGTCTTGTTACTATATTTTTAATTTTAGGAGGTTGTTTTTATGAAAAACAAAAAAATATTTTTTATCATTTTTACATCACTTTTATTTATTATTCTTATATTTGCACTTGCAAGTTATTCTTTTGGTGCAGACCAAAAACTGGTTAATACAATGAAAAAAGCTTTTGAACAAATTCAAGATTGGCTAATTAAGCTTGCAACTCCTGCTGCAGCTGTTGCTGTACGGTGTAGGGGTTTTTATGAAGAAATTTAGTTTTGGCGATGAAGAAAGAATGAGGATTGGAAAAAAGCTAATAAAAAGTACATTGTTTTCTTATGCTTTCATTTTAGCCGTAGATTTAATTTTATCTGCAATTAAGTCTTTAATTTAGATTATAGTTTCATATTAAACTTATACAACATACTAGCTTACGATGTGTTAATTATATTTTTTAAGAGTAAGCTTGTGTGAGGATAAACAAGCTGCATAGTGTTATAAAATGACTTTTTAAATGGATTTTATTACACTATGCAAAATTTGGACGAACGATTGAAAAATCTATTAACTCATTGTAAACAAACTATAGGAGGTATAGAATTTGGAGGAAGAAATAAATATTACTGAGGTCATTATTAATGCAATTAATACTATTTTTCAAACAATTTTTTCGTCAATTGATAATAATTTATATTCTATTTTAGATGATATTACTTTTATAAATACTAATATTTTAGATTCTTCTTATTTTAGAAATATTTTTGGTACTTCTACTACTAATGGTATTTTACTAATTGCTAATTCTTTAATATTGGGCTTTTTACTATATTATTGTACTAAATTATTATTATCTAATTTATTAATTACTCAAACTGAACGTCCTACCAGTTTTATTTTTAAATTAATTATTTATGGTATCTGTATGAATTCTTCTATTTTTATTTGTGAACAATTTATATTTTTTACCTCTTGTTTATCTGCCAGTATACAAGAGCTAGGTAATAATTTATTTGGTACTACTCTTTCATTTTCTAATTTAGTATATAAATTAAATACAATGATTCAAATTGAAGAAAACAGTTTTACCATTTTTTCAATTGATGGATTACTGAAAAGTGTAATTTCTATTAGTTTTTTAAATTTAACCTTTTCATATGCTCTTCGTTATATTATGATAAAAGTTTTTGTTTTAATATCCCCTTTCGCTTTTTTATCTCTTAGTACATCTTCAACCTCTAGCTTTTTTAAAGCTTGGATAAAATGTTTTATTTCTTTAATGCTTGTACAAATTTTAGTTGCACTTATTTTACTTATTATTTTTTCAATTGATTTTAGTAGTAGTAATATTTTTTCTAAGTTTTTAATATGTGGTGCAATTTTTGCTTTACTTAAGGCTAATTCTTATGTAAGAGAGTTTATGGGTGGAATTAGTACTGATTTAACAAATGGTTTTAATGGTATTAAATCTTTTATTAAATAACGGTCAAGCATTGCTTATCTCTACTTTACAATTCTTGCTTTATTATATTTAAATAACTTCATTTTATAAACTAGAAAGGTGTTCATTTTATGAAATTTATTTTCCCTCAAAATTATAATTTTAATAGTAAATTGTTTGGTTTTATTGATTATTCAACTGCTATAGTCAATGTTGTTTGGTGTATTTTTATTTTTTGTTTAACTAATTTATTATTTACAAACTTGAATATTAAAATTTTTCTATTTGTATTTCTTTGCTTTCCTGTTCTTATCTTTAGTATTGTTGGATTTAATCACGAAAATGTTTTGTATGTGTTTTTGTATATAATAAAGTACATAAAAAATCCTAAAGTGTATTTGTATAAGAAGCACTTATAATGCACAGACATTTATAGTACATAGTATCTTCACGTAGATATAGTGCTTTTTATTTTTCGAGCCACGAGAGAAAAATAAAAATGCCCTATATCCAGCAAGATGAAGCACATTAAAAAAAGTAATTGTGAATAGTAATAAAAAGTAATTTTATCCCTAAAATAATTTCATTTTCTGTTGTATAATTTGTCTTAAAATGATATAATTTGTTATATTAATACATAAGACTAAAATTTGTACATTTTTAATAAGGGGTTATTATTATGAAGCTTGAACAGAATGATTTATCTATGATTTTTTCTACTACTGAAATTTCAGATGTATTTTTTACAGAATATTTATCACAAGCAAGTCGGTGATTATATTAAGGTTTATTTATATATTATATTTTTATCTAAATATGGTAAAGATGTTAAACTAAATGATTTATCAAAGAAACTTGCTTTACCTTTAAAAACTATTCAAGAGGCTCTTAAATACTGGGAAGATGCAGAAGTTATTATAAAGAAATCTACAGGTTATATTGTAAATAATCTTCAAGAAATTGAACTTCATAAATTGTATAAGCCAAAACTTTCTTCTAAAGTTGACGTAGAAAAAAGTTCTCAAAATCAATATAGAGCTAAAGCTATTGAAGATATTAATTCATCTTTCTTTCAAGGTGTAATGTCTCCTTCTTGGTATAACGATATTGATTTATGGTTTAAAAAATATGGTTTTGATGAACAAGTTATGATTGCACTTTTTAGATATTGTTTTGAACGCTCAGCTTTACATAGAAATTATCTTCGGTGCAGTAGCTGATGCTTGGTATAAAAATAATATTAAAACTTGGTCTGATTTAGATATGTACTATGAAAAACAAGAAAAGTTAAACACTATTAAAAAATCAATTTCTAAAAAACTAGGTTTGAATAGATCTCTAACACAATATGAAGAAGCTTATATTGAAAAGTGGATTGTTGATTTTGGTTTTTCTTTAGATATTATTGAACTTGCTCTAAAAAAGACAACTTCTAAATCTAATCCAAGTTTCGATTATATAGATAAGATTCTATGTGATTGGAAAGATAGAAATTTAAAGACTGTTAATGATGTTCAAAGCTTTTTAGAACAAATGAAAGTAAAAAAAGCTGAAATTAAAAATCTAGAAAAGAAAAGTTATAATAATTATGAGCAAAGAAAATATGATAATTTTGATAATTTATATGCAAATGCTCAAAAGGCCTAAACTAATGCTTATAGTTTTAATTTATAATATTATTTATAATATTATTTATACTTTAGCATAAACGAGAAAGGATTGTTTTTATGAGTAATTCTACTTTAAAGAATTTACTAAAGGATTATGAACAAAAAAGAATGAATGCTATTTTAGATTTAGATAAAAGAAAATCTGCTCTCTATTCTTCAAATAATCGATTAGAAGAAATAGAGAATGAACTTAATTCTTTTGCACTAAATACTGCCAAAGCTATTTTATCTACTTCTAGTAAAACAAATTCAGTTGATAATTTAAAAGAAAAGATAGATAATTTAAAAAAGGAAAAAGAAAATATTTTAAATAGTTTACATATTGGTGATGACTTCTTTAAACCTAATTTTGAATGCACCTTATGTGAAGATACTGGGTATATTAGAAATGGTTTTAACTTTAGTTTGTGTAGTTGCATTAAGCAAAAATTATTTGATATTGAATATAATAAATCAAATATTGCTAATTTAAAAAATGATACTTTTAGTAATTTTAATATTAATTTATATACTGATAAAATTAACGAAGATTTATATTTTTCTAATATATCTCCTAAGGATAATATTAAAAATATAACAGATATTGCTTTAAGATTTATAGATAATTTTGATGATACTAATGAAAAAAATTTACTTTTTTTAGGCAATACTGGACTTGGTAAAACATTCTTATCTAATTGTATTGCAAATGAATTATTAAAAAAAGCTAAAACTGTACTTTATCAAACTGCACCTGTAATGTTAGATAATATTATTGACTATAGATTTAACAAAAATAATATCTCTTCTATTTATGAAAATATATTAGATGTAGATTTATTAATTATTGATGATCTTGGTACTGAATGTATGAATAGTATGAAATTTAGTGAACTTTTTAATGTTATTAATACAAGGTTGTTAAATCAAAATAATCATATTACTAAAACTATTATTTCTACTAATTTAAATTTAAAAGAATTAAGTGAAAAATATGATGAAAGAATTTTTTCAAGATTCGTAGGCTATTATAATATTTGTAGATTTTTTGGTGAGGATATTAGGTTTAAAAAATAACATAAACCATATGGACTATTAAAATTTTACCTACCAATTTAACTTAAAATAGTTCCATATTATACAAGAAGAGAGAAGATTTATATCTTCCCTCTTTTTCGTTTTCATTTTCTTCTTCTACTTCAATTAAAATATTTCCATTATTTCTTTTTGCATAAATTTTATTTAAGCATTTTTCTATATAATTACGCTCTAAACCATTTGTATATTGTCTATTTTTTTCTCTAAATTTTTCTATTTCTATCATTAATTCTAACTTAGGTTATTAGTTTGTTTTAATAATGAAACTAATGGATATAATATATTTTCTATTTCAAGATTTAATATGTGTTTTTTCATTTCTTCACTATTTTCGTCATTATTCATTCTCATTCTCTTCTTTCGGTAATGTTTCTATGCTTACTACTTTTGCTCCATCATTTGTTCTCATTAGAGTAACCCCTTGTGTTGATCTACCAAGTACACTTATTTCTTTTACTGCAAGTCTTATTATTGTTCCTTGGTCTGTTATAAGCATAACATCTTCGTCTTCTCCTGTTATTCTAATTCCAACTAATTTTCCTGTTTTTTGTGTTATTTTATATGTTATAACTCCCTTTCCTCCTCTTGTTTGTACTCTATATTCATCTAGTTCTGTTCTTTTTCCAAATCCATTTTCTGTTATAGCAAGTAATGTTGCTTTTGCCCCTCCTATTATTGATTCCATTCCTATAACATAATCATCTTTATCTAGTTTTATTCCTATTACACCTTGTGATACTCTTCCTATTGGACGTACATCTTTTTCATCAAATGTAATACACATTCCTTCTTTTGTAACTAATACTACATTATCTTCTCCATCTGTAAGTCTTACTGCTATTAATTCATCATCTTCTTTTAATGTAATTCCTTGTAATCCTGTTTTTCTTGTTGTGTTATATTCTGTTAATGCGGTTTTCTTTATTAGACCATTCTTTGTAGCCATAAGTAAAAATTTTCCTTCAGCAAAGTTTTGTATTGGAATAACTGCTGATATTTTTTCTCCTGGATCTAAACTTAATAGATTTACTATTGCTGTTCCTTTAGCTGTTCTTCCTGCTTCTGGTATTTCATATCCTTTTAGTTTATATAGTTTTCCTTTATTACTAAAGAATAGAATTGTATCATGTGTTGAAGCTGTAAATATTTGTTTTACAAAGTCTTCTTCTCTAGTTGCTATACCTGTGATTCCTTTTCCACCTCTTCTTTGGCTTTTATATGTATCTACTGGCATTCTTTTTATATATCCAAAGTGTGTAAGTGCAATTACTGTTTGTTCTTCTTTTATTAGATCTTCAATTTCAAGATCTCCTTCAGCTGCAACTATTTTTGTTTTTCTTTCATCTCCAAATTTTTCTTTTACTTCTTCTAATTCTTCTTTTATGATGTCAAATACTAGTTTTTCACTTCCTAGAACTTCTTTTAAGTGAGCAATTAATTTCATTAATTCATTATATTCTTCTTCAATTTTTTCTCTTTGTAATCCTGATAATGTTTTTAATCTCATATCTAGTATCGCTTGTGCTTGAATGTCTGATAGCCCAAATCTTTCCATTAATCTTTCTTTTGGATCATCATATGAGGAACGAATAATGTTTATTACTTCATCAATATTGTCTAATGCTATTTTTAATCCTTCTAATATGTGTGCTCTTGCTTCTGCTTTGTCTAGTTCAAATTTTGTTCTACGAAGTACTACTTCTTTTCTATGGTCTAAATAGTGGTCTATACATTGTCTTAGTGTTAGAATTTTTGGTTCTCCATTTACAAGTGCTAACATGATTATTCCAAATGTATCTTGCATTTGTGTGTTTTTATATAATTGATTTAGTACTACTTGTGCATTTGCATCTCTTTTTAGTTCTATAACTATTCTTACACGGTCATTTCTATCTGATTCATCTCTTAATTCTGCAATTCCTTCTATTCTTTTATCTCTTACTAAGTGAGAAATATTTTCGATTAATTTTGCTTTATTTACTTGGTATGGTAATGATGTAACAATTATTCTTTGTTTATTTCCACTCATTTCTTCGATTTCAGCTTCGGCTCTTACTGTTATTTTTCCTCTTCCTGTTGTATATGCTTCTTTTATTCCTTCTCTTCCTAAAATAACACCTTCTGTTGGGAAATCTGGTCCTTTTATAACTTGCATTAATTCTTCATCTGTTACATTATCTTCATCTATTATTTTTATGATTCCATTAATTACTTCTGTTAAATTGTGTGGTGGTATATTTGTTGCCATACCTACGGCTATACCTGATGAACCATTTATTAATAGTGTTGGTATTTTTGAAGGTAATACTGTTGGTTCTTGTAATCTATCATCATAGTTTGGCATAAAATTTACTGTATTTTTTTCTATATCTTGTAACATATAGTTCGATATTTTTGCCATTCTTGCTTCTGTATACCTCATTGCTGCTGCTCCATCACCATCTATTGAACCAAAGTTTCCATGTCCATCAATTAACATATAACGCATAGAAAAGTCTTGTGCCATTCTAACCATTGCATCATAAACTGATGAATCTCCATGTGGATGGTATCTTCCAAGAACAGAACCTACTGTATTTGCACATTTTCTGTATGGCTTGTCTGATGTAATTCCATCTTCGTGCATTGCATATAAAATCCTTCTGTGTACAGGTTTTAAACCGTCTCTAACATCTGGTAAAGCACGTTGTACAATAACACTCATTGCATAATCGATGTAAGAAGTCTTCATTTCATTTTGAATATCTCTTTCAATAATTTTTTCTCCTGGTTTATCCATTAAAATCCCTCTTTTTCGTATATTTTTAACCTAGTGTAATTATACTTTAACAAAAAAAAAATTGCAAGAAAAAACAGCAAAAAAACTTAGAAAAATCTAAGTTTTTTGCTATTTTTATTTGCTTACATATTTAAAAATTTAGAAATATATAAATTAATTTCTGGTTCTATTCTTTCTTTAGTTCTTCTATTTCTTTTATTGTCAATTTTGTTATTTGACTAATCTTTTCTATTTCCATTCCAATTTTTAACATTTCCTTTGCTACTTCTATTTTACCTTCTATTTTACCTTCTATTTTGCCTTCTTTTTTGCCTTCTTTTTTGCCCTCTTTTATTCCTTGTTTCATTCCCTCTTCTCTAGCATATCGTTTTGCAGAATTTTCTTCCCATATCGCTGTTTGTCTCAACTCATTTAGTTCTCGTATTACTGCATCTGATAATATTTCTTCAACTTCTTCCTTTGCCTCCTTTATTATTTTATGTCTTTCTTCTGCCATTTTTATTAACCCCCTATCTTTATCGTCTATTATTGCTAACCATCCTTCTAATATATTTGCCAATTGTGGTTTGCTTTTTCTAAATTTGGGTAACTCTATAAAATAATATGTTATATCTTTTATTACTTCATATTCTCTATGTACTTCTGCTACAGTTACTGTTTTTGTACAGTATTCTGGCACGTCTAACATATTATAATCTAATATATTTATTAGTATTACTGGTTTTAGCTCTTGATATTCATCTCCTTTTCCCATTTGCTCTGTTATCAGTTTTGAACCATAAAATTCACTTCTTTGTTTCATATCTTTATTGTCTCTTACTTGTATTTCTATATTAACTACTTTTATATTGTTTATAGTTGCTTTTATATCTAGTCTTCCTAATTTATCTGTTGTTTTTATTTGTTCTAAGCTTGCTTCTCCTATTACTTCTATTTTATCTATTCTTTCTTGTAATATGGATTCTAAAAAGCTTTTTAAGTATTTTTCATTTCCTTTTTTAGTGAAAAACACTTTAAATATTACATCATTTTTTAAATTTAATTCCATATACCTTTCCTTCTTTATTATATCATTTTTTTCTATTTTGTAAATAGTTTTTTTGTCAAATTTATAATACTATATTATTTGTATTATTATTTTTTATATTAATTTAACTTTTTTGCAAGTTCTATTTCTTCATTAGATAAATTAAAATCTCTTCCTTTAGCTCTTATTAATTTATGTAAGTTTTCTACTTGATGTGCTTTTTTTAATGTTTCTTCTATTGGAAATAAATCTTTTAATTTATCTCTTATTTTGTCATATTCTAATTCCATTTTAGGAAAGTTTTGCTCTTTATAATATGCATTCCAATTTTCTATATATTCATTCATTTTTTCAATTCCTTTTAATTGAGTTGTTAGGCTATCTTCTATATTACTTTCTATATTATTCATTAAAATATTTTTTCCGCTTTTTATTATACTCGCTACATTTTGTGGTATTAATCCTGTTTGTCTACCAACTTTTAAACCAAAGTCTATACTATCTGAAATTGTATCTATTAATCCTCCTTTTGTTATTGCTGTTTGTATTTGTGAAACATTATCAAATTTTCCTGTTATTAATCCTATAGCACTTTTCCCTAAATCTACTGCTGATGTTACTGTTTTATTTAATCCCTCTTTAAATCCATCTCTTATTATTGTATCTTTTATTTCTATTATTTGATCCTCTATAATATTGGGCAACAAATATCTTAATCCAACATTTAATGCTGTATTTATTGTTTTACCTAATGTTGTTTCTAAAAAATTATTTTGCTTTTCCTCAGTTACATTATAATCTATATTATTATCTATTTCTTTGCTCATTTCTTTATCCATATTTTTATCAATTACATTTGTTTCTTCGCTAACACTTCTTTCGATTATTTGATTAATGTTTTGTTTATTATTATTTTCTAATTCTAATTCCATTTATAAAATTCCTTGTATAATATATTTAGGTTTTTACAAGGTTACCCATAAACCTTTGTTAAATTTCTATTTATTTTAAATTTTATTCTTTTCTTGCTTCTTTCTAAAAACAAAAATAGTTATAAAATAAAATTATATTTCTTATTAAATTAATTTCTAATAAATTTTGTTTTCTATCCTTTCACCTATAATCTAATTATTAAGTTTGTATAAAAAAATTCTTTCTCTACTTTTTTTAATTTTATATATTATATTTAATATTAAAAATTTCTTTATTATTTTACACTTTACTTTGTAAAATTATTATTTAATAATTTATTATATAATTAGGTGAATTGTAATATATTTTTGCTAATTAATTATTTATAATTTTATCTATATAATAATCATCTATTTTATTATTTTGTAATATTTTTTTTGCAATATTTTTATATTGATTTTT
>CAOKRC010000002.1 GCA_948471035.1 uncultured Clostridium sp. | reverse complement strand
ACTGTTTTCCCTTGCTTCTACTGAACTGTTTTCCCTTGCTTCTACTGAACTGTTTCCCCTTGCTTCTACTGAACTGTTTTCCCATGCTACTACTGAACTGTTTTCCCTTGCTTCTACTGAACTGTTTTCCCTTGCTACTACTGAACTGTTTCCACTTGCTTCTACTGAACTGTTTTCCCTTGCTACTACTGAACTGTTTCCCCTTGCTTCTACTGAACTGTTTCCCCTTGCTTCTACTGAACGATAATATTTATTTCTTACTATAGCTTTGTTCCAACAATCTCCAAATTCAATATAAATTCTTCCTTTAAAATCTAATGGAATATCATCTAATTCTTTTTGATTTTTTACTGTTATTTCATCTAATTTTGAATAATCTATCATTTTTTAATTTCCTCCTAATAATTTTCTATTTCTCCTTTATTTAACATTGCTTTGCACCTCTTTCATCTCTATTTGTTTACCTCATAAAATGCTTTAGCAAATCCATCTGGTGTTATACTTCTTACTGCTGCACGTCTATCGTGGTCAGTTTTTATTATTCCTTCTTTTTGGTATAATTCTGGTATTTTATAGTCTAGTTCTTCTAATTTATGAATTTCTTTAAAAATATGTTGCTGTTTTTGAGGAATATTAAAATTTCCCCAAAGTAAAGTTTTTTTATTACACGGAAAACCAAAATCTGTCTGCTTAAATATCATTGTTGGTTCTCCTAAAAATTGTTTCATTCTTCCAACTGGGTTTTCTAATGCCCAAAATTGCGGATTGCATTTTGCTATTATATGTAAGCAAGCTATCAATACTTTTAATCCTTCAATTGTTCTTCCATCTCTGTCTTTTTCATTCCACAAACGATTACAGGCTATACTGAAATGTGTGCAAGGTGGTGCTGCTAATATTCCATACACTTTTTCAGGTGGCTCATAAGTTAATACATCATAATATGGTAATGTTATTACTCTTACATCATAACCATTATCTTTATAGTATTTGCTCCAGGAACCAGTTCCGCCACATAAATCTAATATTATTTTGTCTTTATTCATCTGTCTAACACCTCTTTTAAATTATCTACATCTGCTTCTAACTTATCTATATAATGCATATGCTCTTGTAATGTTTTTTCTATATTGTCTATTCTATTTTCCTTTTCTACTGCTCTCTTTATATCTTTATCTACTTGTCCATATATACATATTGTCATTACTAGAACAAATAATATCGCTACTATGTATGCTATATGTTCTTTAAACCAATTTCTTATTGTATAATCTATATTTGACATTCTCGACATCTTATATTTCCTCCATTTCTACGATTACCTTGCTCTTATCTGCATATTCAAATCTATCTGTAAATCCTGTTACGTGTCTACTATTATCATTTTCAATTACTTCTGCTTTTTGAAGTGCATCTAATATAAATTTCTTAGCAAAGCATATATTGTCTAAATCTCGCTTTTTATTTTCTTCTATCCAAGTAAATGTTATAAATATAGGTTTAGTTATCTTTACGTGTTTTAATTGATTACATATGTATGCCAATATTCTTAACTCTACAGCCTTTTTCATTTTTGCACCTGCATACTTGTTTTTTCTATTTATGTTGCTGTATTCGTTGTAGCTAGGTAATCTTTCTTTTATTTCAAAAGTATATTTCATCTTTGCCTCCTTAAATTATTGCATCAAATGTAACTTGTCCATCTTCCAAGATTCCATTTAAAATATCTTCACTTATCATTTTTTCTTTTGCTTTTTTATAGAAATCTTTTTTTATTTCAAATCCATAACAATTTCTGTTAAGCTCAACACATGCTCTTAATGTGCTTGCACTTCCTGCAACAGGGTCTATTACTACATCTCCTTCGTCTGTAAAGATTTCTATGAGTCGTTTTAATACTGTTACTGGCTTTTGAGTTGGATGTATTTTTGGATATTCTCTTGAATTGTCTCTTTTCCATTCAAACCAATTAAATATCATTTTACCTTTTTGCGTTTCTGTCTTTCCGTTGTTAAATTTGGGTAATTTATCTCTATATAGTACTATTGCATATTCTGTTGCTCCTACAATTTTCATATTAGCTTTTAGCACTGATGCTGAATAATTTTTTATAAAAACTAATGGATAACTTCTATTTAATCCATGTTTCTTTGCTTCTTCTATAACCATTTGCATTTGTTCAAAGGCACAAAAAACTATCATTGCAGGTGCTTGCCCTTTTTCTTTTGGCTCTTTTTTTAAATATCTAGTACAAAAATCAAAGAAATTATTTATTTTAAAGTCGTTGTCTGTATCAAAAAAGCTTTTGCCTGCAAGTTTACTTTCTCCGTTTTTATTGTCCCCATCAATATACCAACTAGGATTACTTGCATAAGCATTGTTTCCTAAGTTGTATGGTATATCTGCTATAATTAATTGTGCATGTGGTATTCCATATCTTTTAGCATTTTCAAAATGATCATTATATAATTCTATTTTTACTTTCTGTTTCATATTTTCATCTGTTCTCCTTTGTTTAATATTTTCTTACACATATCTAGCCCGCTTATGTTATATTTTTTATATATGCTACATTGTTCTGGACCTATCCAGTATTTCTCGCCTAATCCAGTACAACCGCAAACACATATTTTTATTAAATACACTACATTGTTTCATAGGCTAATCCTCTGGCATTTCGTATATATCAAAATACTTATTTTTATTGCTAATAATTAATTGATCTTGATATTCTTCGTTCACATATTTAATTAATGTAAAATCCGAATAAACTTTATATATTTCTTGTAATACTTCTTTTGCTCTTTCTTTTATTGCATATGTTCCTAATTTTGTTGCATATCCTTCAAAATTTCCAGCAAATATCTTATATGTTTTTTTGCCTTTTACATGTGTTCCATATTCTTCAATTCTAATATTTTGTATATTATCAAAATTTAAAACTGTTTCTTTATCTTGACTTACAATTATCATTATTTTAACCTCCTAATTTTCTAATGCGAATTGTCTATATTCGCCAATTTCTTCTGCTCTTTTTTCTGCTATGTCTATATCTTTCAATTCTGGATATTTCTCTTGTACTTTTTGTCTGCAACGTCTTATACTTTCAAAATTGATTTTGTTTCTTTTAGCATTTAACATTACTTCAGTAAAAATTTTTCCAACTTCATTTGGATGCGTTATTTCTAATACTTTTAGCATTAAATAACAATCATCAGTTCTTGCTAGTTCATCTTGTTCTAATATATCTTTTACTATATCTGCTATTTTTCTTAATTTATTTGTTTTCATTTGTTAATTCACTCTCCTTTATAGCCCTAATTCTGCTAAGGTATGTAGATTATATTTATTGATTTCTTTTTGTTTTTTAGCATTCTCACAAGTGCATAAGGCTATATACTCATATTTCAAAATTCTATTTCCATCTTTTATGTTTTTAAAATATTTTATAAATCCCTCTCCATTGCATTTATTGCATTTAACAAAATTAATCTTTTCAGCATTTTCAACTTTTACTGTACTTATATCTGCATTTGTTAAATCTGCAATTTTAGGCATATACTTGCAATTTCTTATACAATAGCTAATTGCTCTGTTATATTTTTCTATACTCATTTCTTTAAGCGTTTCAAACATTATCTTTATTTGTTCTGTTGTGTAATCTTTGTCGTAGTATCTTTCAAGCCTATTTGTTGCTTTTACAAATTCAGCTTCTGTCAATTTTATCCCCCCAGTTCTTTGATTTTTCGTGCTATTTTTTCTTCTTCTGTTTCTTCTAGTGGTCCATTTCTACTTTTAAAATCTATATCTTTTGCTTGTATTTTTTCTAACGTATCTAACTTTTCATCAATCCAATTATTTAAAGTTCCTCTTGCATAATCCCATTTTTTCTGCTTCCTAGCAGTTCTCACCAAGGCCTCTTTTATTACTTCTAGTGGAAATTCATCTAGGTATGTTATGGCTTCTTGGATTACAGTTAGATTTGTATTTCCTAACGTTTCAATAATGATCTTTTGAAGTTCTTCTACATCTTTGTTACCTAGTAAGTCTGTATCTATATCATCCTCTTTTTCATTTTCTGTTTCTATTTCTATTTCTATTTCATTATCAGTTATATTTGTTATTCCGTGTTATAATGTTTTTAACACTGTTATTTTTGTTATTTTCTGTTATAACATTGTTATTATTTTTCCATCTTTTTGCCATTCCCTTTTTACCTGCTTCACTTCTCT
This sequence comes from uncultured Clostridium sp., assembly GCA_948471035.1. Taxonomy (GTDB): domain Bacteria; phylum Bacillota; class Clostridia; order TANB77; family CAG-508; genus RGIG8482. Next base: position 109,936 of record CAOKRC010000002.1, on the reverse strand, counting down.
TTTGTCTTTCTTCTTGCCATTTATCATTGTCTCTATCTAACTGTTGTTTGATAAAAGAGAAAGCCATTTTTACTATTCCATCCAGTTGAGGTAATTCTCTAGTTTTTTCATATTTCATTATTGCTCTCATAAGTTGCCCTAATTGTTCATCTGTTAGTAAATTAAATTGTTCTTCATAATCTAAGTACATTAGAAAGCTAATTTTGTCCATCTGCTTTCTCCTTTCGTATAATATAAGGGCTAAGTTTATTGCCTAGCCCCTTGTTGTTTTAATTTTCTATTAAACTTGGTATTTCTTGTATTGTTTGTTTCATATTCTCATATCTTGTATTTGAAAATTTACTTGCATTTGTCTTAGTTGTTTCTACTTTTCCTATTATTTTTATTAAGTCAAATCCATTCATATTTTCAACAATTGCATAATTTCCTACATACATATACTTTTCATCTTTCCAGTATAATGTTTTTCCTGTTGCATTTATTAGTCCTGCAACTAAATATACTTTTTCTTCAATTTTATTTGATTCCATCTTTCTTTTCCTCCTAATACTTTTTTATAAATTAATTTAGACTTGTCCCAATTTGCTCCGTAAATGCCTTTTAAGTGGTTTTCTACTTTTAGGTCATATTCTTTTGTGTTTAGTCCATTATCTTGCTCTTGGTGGCAATTGGAACAGCCTGTGTATATATTTTCTGGTATTCCAAGTCCACCCGCTGAACGTGGTATAAAATGGCAACAAGCACATTCTAAAGGAACTTGTTTGTGACAAAATATACACCTGTGTTTATCTCTTTCCCAAACTATCTCTTTTACCCATTTAGCTATTTCTGTAGCTTTGGTTTGTCTATGTTTTTTGGCTTTTATGTATTTACTTTTTTCTTTCTTCTTTTGTGTTGGTTTTGACACTGGATTAAATGATTTACTTAGATCCATTTTTACCCCAACTTTCTAATAATGCTTTTATTTCGTTTGGTGTTTTTGTTTCTATTCCTACTGCTTGACAATCTTGTACTAGATTATCTATTAATCTACTCATTTGTTTAGAGTTAAAAGAACTAGAACCATAATAAGCATTTATTATTTTAAATTCTGTATTTCCTATATAGTCTGTATCTGCTATTTCACAAAACCAGGCTATACCTCTGTCTGTCCATACTTTTTTAAATGTTTTTACATCTTCTGTCATTATCTTGAATTGTCTAAATATTCCTAATTCTTTTACTCTATTTTTATATTCTTCTATTGTGTCAATTTCTTGTAGTTCGCATATTTCTTGTAATAATTTCCAAAAATACTTATTTGCGTCAAGAGACCTCTTTTTACGGTACTTCTTTATCTCAATAGATAACTTGTCCTCTTTTATTTCTTCTAAGCTAGAAATTAATTCTCGTTGTTCTAGAAGTAATGTAATCTTAGGTTTATTTGTTTTATAGTCTATTGATATATCTTGTATTGTTCCTACACTATTCATTTGCTATCTCTCCAGTAAACGGATCAACATATTCTTGTTCTTCTTTAACTTCATTTTCTGTTTTATTTTCAAACACTTTGTTGTTTTCTTTTTCTTCTTGTTTTATTGCTTTACTTAAGATAATTCCTAATGCCTTTTTTATTACTAGGTCTGTTTTTTCGTTTTTGCTATATAACCAATCGCAATATTGTGCATCTGTTGTTACTAATGTTCCTAATGTTGTTCCTTTGTATTTTCCAAAACCTAGTTTAATATTCTTAGCTTGTTCTAATGTCATTGTTGCATTTTGCTCGTTTTGTATTAAATCTTTCATATCTTCTAAATCTTGTGTAAACACCTCACTTAAACTTGCTACTTGTAATACTGCATCTATAAAGGCTCTTTTCTTTGCCATTTTTAGTATTGTATTTACTAAACTACATACATCAGGATTGTTTATTTTATATTTAGTTCTGCCATAATAATCTGTAAATTGTTCACTATAACCAACATAACTGTCTGGAATTTCATCTACATTTATAAACCTATATTTCTTTTCTTTACTGTTACAACTTCCAACACCTTGTGCTACTGGTTGTCCATTTTTAAATAAAGTACATCTTATGTTGTAACTAAAAAATTCTTTATCGTAATCTTCTATTGTTTGCAGAAATTCATATTCTGGATTTAATCCAAATAACATACAGATTTTTTCTCCCCCTGGTTTTAATAGTGTTGGCTTATTTGTTCCTGGTACTTCTCCATAATCTTGTCCTTCTTTTAATGTTTTTTGTACTACTGCTTGCATTTGCCCTATTTTTTGCATTGTATTCGCAATAGTTTCTATTTCCACTGTATCTATAATACTTAAAGCATTTATTTCACTCATTTTAAAATCCTCCTATTTAATTCTTAAACTTGTTTTATCATCTATTATTCTTGTTCCTGCTACTATTTCGCCTGTTTCTTTAAAGTGATTTTTTATAGCGGTTTTATCTATCTTTGTTGTTACTATTTCTAGCTTAAATTCTGCAGGTACTTCTTCCTCATTCTCTATTTCTACTGACATTGGATTTTTAACAATACTTAATACTCCTAATTCTGTTTCTAATTTAGTAATTTCTAATCTATCCATATTGTCTTTTACGTATTGCTTAAATTTATCTAAATTGTTTTGTTTTGCTTTCTTAAACTCTTGTAATCTTTTAATTTGAACATCTACTGCATCTATTAAAGCTTCTTCGTTTTGTGTATATCCTATAATTCCAAAACTTTTATTTTGAAGTTCTAATGCTAGTTCTTCTCTTAATTGATTGTATTCTTCTTCCGTTAATTCTCCTTCTTGTGCCTTGTCCATTATTTCTACAAATCTATTTGTTATATTATAAAGAGTTAAATTACTCATATAAATTATCCTCCCATTCTAAATCTTCTTTTTCTGCCATAGCCTCGTAGTATTTGTCATAATCAATATATCTTTCTTCTATGCAACAATCTATCCAATCTATTTGCATTATAAATTCTCCCCTATTTTTACTTCGCAATTATATTTTTCTGACAATTCTTTTTCCACTTCTGCTATAGTTAATTTCTTAATTTGTCTTGCTATTTCATAATTGCAAATAATTAACCCGTAATTCCAAAAACAGCTCCATCTTGTTGGAATTATATTTTTATTTATGTACCATTCTGTGATTTTTACATTGTTTCTTTCTTCAAATTCTTTAATTATTTTTGTTATATCTATTTCATTATCACTTATATAAATATATGCTCCTTCTAAGTATGCTCCTTCTAAGTTTGCTCCTTCTAAGTATGCTCCTTCTAAGTATGCTCCTTCTAAGTTTGCTTCTTCTTTTACAGCTTGTACAACTGTATCTTTTAATGTGTTATTTTCTTTTTCATATTCAAATAATATTGAACCTGTCCATCTACTTTTTATTTCAAATTTTACTTTACTCATTTTTCTTTCCTCTCTACCATTTGACAAATCACACACAAATGTGTATAATAAAATCAAATATAGATTTATATAAATATTCTTATTTGAACTAGTTTAATGATTGGTAGTCGCTAACTAGTTCTTTTAATTTGTCTACTTTTTGTTTGTCTGTTTTTATGTTTGAATATAATTCTTTTGTAATGTCATTAATTAAATTGCTTTGTTTTGTGTTTACTTTTAATATTTTGGTACTGTTTCTTACTGCTTCTAACCTTAATTCTTTTAGTTGCTTATTATCTAAATTGCTATCTCTTAGTTGTTGTGCTAATTCAATACATCTAGCATTTAATCTGTCTATTTCTTTTTGTTTTGAATTAAACATATCTTTCTTCACCCCTTTCTATTTTTGAAATATATAAATTATTTGAATTATAAATAAAATCAATTGAATAACTACAAGTATTGTTCTTATTGTTGTATTATTTGTTACAAGCACTACTCCAAGTAAAAACCATATTAGTGCCACAAAAATCCATTCCATTCTTATCACTCTTTCTATTTAATAAAACTAATCAATAAAAAGCCTGTCCAAAATGTTGTAAATGCTAACATTGTTAAAATGTTACTTATTCTTTCTTTTGTTTTCTTTTTCATTTGTTATTCACTCTCCTTTTGAAATATTTTTCCTACTATTTCAGGCGTAACTTCCATATTCATACACCACAACCTTACTGCATTCTTATCTGCTATTTGTTTTACTCCAGTACATTTAATCCTTGGAAATCCTTGAGAATTAAACATTTCTCTTGCCTTATTTTCTCCAATACCTAATATGTCTGCTAGATTGTATGGATTTATAATATCTGGAGCTTCTTGCCATGTTAATGTTGATTGTTTTGTTTGCACTTCTTTTCACTTCCCTTCTATTCGTGTTTTAATCATACATATAAATTTTTTATTTGATAAAACCGTAGGTTTTATTTGTCAAGTATTATTAAACTTTTTCTTTTAAAAATTTATTAACAAAATATATTTGACCTTTTATTACTGATCCTATCAGTGTTTTTCCGCATCCATATTCTTGTGCAAGCTTCCTATAGCTGGTTTTAGTTGTCTTATAAATTTCCCTTATTTCTTTTATTTGTTTTTCAGTAAGTTTTGGACAGTTTCTTTTATTTTGAATGTTTTTTAAAGCTTGTTCTTTTAATCTTTCTATTGATTGTGTTTTTGTCACAAAAAATGAATGTCTAGTATTTTCACTTGCCGTACACCACTCTAAATTTTTAACTCTGTTGTCATCTTTTCTGCCATTTTTATGATTAATATAATCTTTCCCCTCTATCTTTTCCAAAAAAGCAAATGCGACTAGTCTATGTACTGACATTAATTTTTGTACACCATCATCTCTAGTTATTTGAATTTGCATATAACCATATCTGTTACGTCTTTGCTTCATAATCTTTACATTTCCAGTTTTGTTGTAGTTTTTACTATAAACTTCTCCATTTGTGCTAACCATATAGTTGCTAAAATTAGGAATTGTCTTTATATTATTTATTTACTTTCGCCTCCTTTGTTTATTGTTGTTGAACTTTTAGTTTAAAAAAATTTGTTACAGGTTCTTTAAACAATTTGCTTATTTTTAAAGCCTGTCCTATCTTGGGTTCTACTTTTCCAGTTTCTATATTGTAATAAGTAGCTGAACTTTTTGCGCCTAAAAAATTCGACATATCTCTATAGGAAAAACCTTTTAATTCTCTTGCCTTTTTTAGTTCATTTGTATCTACTATTAGGTTTTCTTTAAACATGTTTTCACCTCCAAGTTTTTTAATGTTGAACTCATTATAGTATACTGTTATTGAACTGTCAATACTTTTTTAAAAAAAAGTTTTTTATTGTTGAACTTTTCTTAGGGGGTGTAAGAAAAAAATTTTCAAGTGTTTACTTTTATTGAACATTGTGTTAAAATATGTTTATGAGGAGTGAAGAAATGGAGAACAATAAAAATATTCTTTCTATAAGAATAAAAAATTTAAGAACAGAATTAGGTTTAACTCAGGAGGAATTAGCCTTAAAATTAGGCTTAAAAGGAAAATCAAGCATAGCAAACTATGAAAGCGATAAAATAACTCCTAGTGATGAAGTCAAGTTAAAAATGTGCAAAATATTCGATTGTAGTATGGATTATTTAATGGGAAATAGTGAATTTAAAACAAATGAAGATTTTTTCCGTAAATATAAAGAAAACTTATACCATATTGATATTAATGATGCTATTATGAGAGCTATTTTAAAAAATACTATTTCCCAGAAATTCAACTTAAGCAAATATGGCCCTAACATAAGAAATTTTTTGAAAGGTGTTGACATTGAACAACTTTCAAATAAAGAAATCGAAAAATTCGTTTTACAATTTCCAGAAATAAATAAAATTGATTTTATTTCAGTTATTAGTGAAATAAAAGAAGATATTTTGTTTTGTAAATCTAGCAGAGAACAGTATTCTTATTTTAAAAATGAAGCAAATAGTAAGCAATACTACATGTGCCCCGTCTACGGACAAATTTCAGCAGGACAACCCAACTGGGCTGAAGAAAACATTGAAGGTAGATTAATGATAGACCCTAACTTAATGGGCATAGTAAACCCAGAAGAACATTTCTTTTTACGTGTAAACGGAGAAAGCATGAATAAAGTCGTAAAAAATGGTTCTTATGCTTTAATACATAAACAAGACATTGTTGAAGATGGAGAAATTGCAGTTGTATTAGTAAATGGTTACGATGCAACTCTAAAGAAATTTTCTAAACAAGGCGATTTTATTATATTAGAACCTGTATCAGATGTGGTTGATGACCCAAATATTAAAACACAAATATACGACAAAACAACATCTATTAAAATACTTGGTAAATATGTAGGAAAATTTGAATTAAATAAATAAACTAAAGATAAGCAGTGAAAACTGCTTATTCTATTATAAGGAGGAACACAATGGCTAAACGTGGTAATGGTGAAGGAACTATATATTATAGTGAAAAATTGAATAAATGGGTAGGTCAATTTACTGCAGGAAGAAAAGCAGATGGTAGAATTAATCGTAAGTCTATATATGGTAATACCAGAAAAGAAGTTAAAGAAAAAATAACAAAATCGCTAGCTGATGTACAAAATAATATTTTTGTAGACAAAACAGATATTACCATATATGAGTTAGGAAAACATATTATTGACACTAAATTAGAAACCAATACAATTAAGGCATCTACTTATAATACTTGGTTATATCCTCTTACAAAAATAAAAGAAAGCAATATAGCAGATATTAAAATACAAAAAATAACAACAAATAATATTCAAGATTTTCTTAATTCTTGTAAATGCCTATCTAATGCATATATAGAAAAAATATGTATATTATTAAATTTAATATTTGATTATGCTATCAATAATGATTATATTATAAAAAATCCTATGAGAAATACAATTAGACCTAAATCTACTCGCTCTGACAAAGTTGTTGAAGCCTTAACAATTGAAGAACAAAAAGAATTGCTTAATAATATTCAAGATAAATTATATAAAAACATATACTATGTTGCATTATTTACTGGAATGAGAATTGGAGAAATTCTTGCATTGCAAGTAGATGATGTTGATTTAGATAGTAAAGTAATACATATCACAAAAACATTAACCAAAGATAAAGATAAGCACTTTATTATTGGAAAAGAAACTAAGACTGAATTAAACAGAGATATTCCTATTACTGTTTTATTCGAAGATAATATAAAAGATGCTATAAACAATAAAATTTCCAACAATAACAATCTTATTTTTACTCAACGAAATGGTCTAATCCTTCCTCCTACAAACCTTAATTGCGATTTTAAAAGAATTTGTAAAAAACACAATATAAATAAAGGTTGGGATGTTAACTTTCATATGCTAAGACATACATATGCTACTAGATGTATTGAATCTGGTATGGAAGCTACTGTACTTCAAAAATTGCTAGGACATAAAAATATTCAAACAACCTTAAATACCTATACTACAGTTTTTGATAAATTTAGAAACAATGAATTAGATAAAAGTGTATCTTATATGTTAGAAAATTTAAGTTAGTTGCATTAAAATTGCATTAAATTAATGCAAAACGTAAAAACAAAAATTCCGTAATCTCTTTCAATTCTAAGATTGCGGAATTTTATTGTTTCCCTATTAATTTTCAGCATATGGTAACATAGCAATATGTCTGCATCTTTTTATAGCAAGAGTAATATCTCTTTGATGTTTTGCACATGCTCCTGTTGCTCTTCTTGGTAATATTTTACCTTTTTCATTAATGAATTTCTTTAATTGGTCTGGATTTTTATAATCTAAAACAAATTCTTTGTCACTGCAAAGAGTACAAACTTTTTTTCTTACTTTTCTAAATTTTGGATTAAAATCTTCATCCCCATTATTATTCATTCTATTATTTCTTCTACTATTTTGCTTTTTATCAGCCATTTTATAATTCCCCCCTAACTACTTTTCTTAGAATGGTAGGTCATCATTTGAAGAAATTTCAAATTCTGGACTAGCTGATGCTACACTTCCAAAAGTATTTTCAAAACTTTCGCCTGCCACTGCATCTCCATCACGTTTGCTATCTGCAAAATATGCTTCTTCTGCAATAACTTCTGTTACATAATGTTTTTGTCCTTGTTCATCATCCCAAGTTCTTGTTTGAATTCTTCCAATAATTCCTACTTGTTGACCTTTTTTAAAGTATTTACTACAAAATTCTCCTGTTTTGCTCCAAGCAACTATGTTTATAAAGTCTGCTTGTCTTTCTTCACCTTGTCTTGTAAATCTTCTATTTACTGCAAGTGAAAAACTTGCAACTAATGTATTTGTATTTTGAGTATATCTAACTTCTGGATCTCTTGTTAATCTTCCCATTAAAATTACTTTGTTCATATCTTTTTACCTCTTACCTTTCCAAGGTTTCCTATCAAGCAACTAAAATTGCTCGTATTCTTCATTTTCACTTTTTATAAGTAAAACTACATATGTTGTAAAAACTAATCTTCTTTTCTTACAACTATGAATTTTATTATTTCATCTGTAATTCTGTAATTTCTTTCTAATTCTGCAATAAGAGTTGGTTTAGCTTCGAAATGTATTACTGCATAATATCCTTCTTTATTTTTCTTTACTTCATAAGCTAATTTTCTTTTTCCAAGCTCATCAACAGATTCTACTTTTCCTTCAGTATTAATCAAGTTAGAAAATTTATTTATAAGGTTTTTAATTCCTTCTTCCTCTAAACTTGGATTAATAATGATAACACTTTCGTATTTATTCATTATATTCACCTCCTTATGGATAAATAACCCACACTTCCCTTCGTATGAGTAAGGAAAAAAGCAAAGCTTTTTTTCTAGACTTTGCTATTTTACCATATATCTCCACTTTTTGCAAGTGTTTTTGAAAAATCACTTGCAATTTTATTTTTTATGTGTTAGAATATTATGCGTTAAGTTTAGTTTTACTTTTAAGGAGGTGCAAACATGCCAAACATTAAATCAGCAATAAAAAGAGTAAGTGTTATTGAAAAGAAAACATTAAGAAATAATATGATAAAATCTGGTTACAGAACTGCTGTTAGAAAATTTGAAGAAGCTATTGAAGCAGGTGATGTAAAAAATGCTGAAACTTTATTTGTAGAAGCTACTAAAAAAATAGATATGGCTTGTACAAAAGGAGTTATAGTTAAAAATACAGCTGCTAGAAAAAAATCTAGATTAGCTAAAAAATTGAATGCTGTAAAAGCATAGATAAAAAATTATGCATAGTTTTTTATTTAAGGAGATTATCAAGGTAATCTCCTTTTTGTTATCCATAAATTACCTTTGATTTTACTTTTCTAACATGTTATCATTAATTATAGAAATATATGAAAAGAGGTATACGTATGATGAAAGTAATTATAGATAAATTTAATTCTATGGAAGAAAAGACAAAAAAGATATTAAAATATGGTATTTATTTTTCTAGTTTTGTATGTGCAATTTCTGTATTTATTTTACTTACATATCATTTTCATACAACTCCTGATTTATTTTACATAGGACTTGCAGTTTTTAAATTAGGCTTATTTTTTATAGTAGAATTTATAATTTGCGCACTTGCAATTGATACAATAAAAAAACAAGTTAATATATAAGTCGCATTATGTTTAGCTTATGGTATAATAATTATAGTATATGTTTTATACTATAATTATTATTCAAAGGAGAATAACTTATTAAGAAGCTCAAGAAAAACATTATTGTCGTTTTAACCCCTGAAAACAGCAAAAACGATGAATACAGAGAGAAGCATATGGGGCAAAAGACCTTAAGTGCTAAATTACAACTGAATAATGAAAATAGTAAACCTTGCATGTAATATACCTGCAAGGTTTCATTGTATACAATATTTTTATGAAATTTATTAGATTCTATTTATCTCTTCTACAAACATAGTATTTAACATTTGTGGATTTGCTTTTCCTTTTGTTTGTTTCATTGCTTGACCAACTAAGAATCCAATTGCTCTATCTTTTCCGCCTTTATAATCTTGTACAGATTGAGGATTTTCTTCAAGTATTTTAAGTACTACCTCTTTTATTGCACTTTCATCTGAAATTTGAATCCATCCTTTTTCCTCTATAATCTTAGATGGTTCTTTTGGATTTTTAAATAATTCTTCTAATACTTTTTTGGCAATTGCTGTACTTATTGTTCCTTTATCTATTAAAGTAATTAGTTCTGCTAAATTACTAGATGTAAATGGTATTTCATTTGGCTCCATTTCTTTTTCATTTAATATTCTTGAAATATCTCCTAAAATCCAGTTACATGATGCTTTTGCATTATTTGTTTTTTCTAGAGTATCTTCAAATAAATTAGATAAGTATTTTGATACTGTAATTAAGTTTGCATCACGCTCTGTTAAACTATATTCTTCTATATATCTTTTTCTTCTACTTTCTGGTAATTCTGGCAGATTATTTTTTATTGCTTCAATATATTCTTCTGTTAAACATATCCTAGCTAAATCTGGGTCTGGAAAATATCTATAGTCTTGGGCATCTTCTTTATCCCTCATAGAAAATGTTTTTCCTGATACATCATTCCATCTTAAAGTTTCTTGTTCTACTTTTTCACCTTTTTCAATTACATCAATTTGCCTATCTATTTCATATTCAATTCCTCTTGTAATTGATCTAAATGAATTCATATTTTTCATTTCTGTACGTGTTCCTAGTTTTGTATCTCCTTTTTTTCTAACAGAAACATTTACGTCTGCTCTAAAAGACCCTTCTTGCATTTTACAATCTGAGACTTCTATGTATTCTAATATTGATTTTAATTTTTTTAAGTATTTATCTACTTCTTCACTCGAACGCATATCTGGCTCGGATACTATTTCAATAAGTGGCACTCCTGCACGATTTAGGTCTACTAAACATCCGCCTCCAAAATCATCATGATTTAATTTTCCTGCATCTTCTTCTATATGAATTCTTGTAATTCCTATATTCTTCTTTTCACCATTTTTCTCTTCTATTTCAATATATCCTTTTTCACAAAGTGGTTTATCAAATTGTGATATTTGATATGATTTTGGTAAATCTGGATAAAAGTAATTTTTTCTATCATTTTTACTGTCTCTTGCAATACTACAATTGGTTGCAAGTCCTGCACGTACTGCGTATTCAACTACTTTTTCGTTTAATACTGGTAATGTTCCCGGCATAGCCATACAGATAGGACAACATTGCGTATTTGGTTCTCCACCAAATTCTGTTTTGCAAGAACAAAATATTTTTGTTTTTGTTGATAATTCTGCATGTACCTCAAGCCCTATTACTGCTTCATAATCTTCTCTTGACATCTTTTTCCTCCTTCAAAATTTGTACCCTTTGGGCAGACACGAGGTTTACCCCTACATTTCTTCATTTTTAATGTTATTAGAACCCTCCGTCAGCCTTCGGCTACCACCTCCCTTGAATAAAGGAGGCTTTTCTCTCTTATTCATAATTAACTATTATAGTCTAATACTCTACTATAACAATAGAGTAAGGCTTCTTTCCTTAAGTGGCGGTCTGCGTTAGCAGACTGGGAGTTCTTGCATATATATTGTGTTTTTATCTTTTAAATTCTGGTTTATACTTTTCTCTAAATTTTACCTTTTGTTCATATGCATATGCTGCATTTAAAATTGTTTCTTCTCCAAATGCTTTTCCTATTAATTGAAATCCTATTGGCATTCCTTCACTATTTACTCCACATGGTATACTTATTCCCGGAAGCCCTGCTATATTTACTGGAACTGTGCATAGGTCTGCTAAGTACATTTCTAATGGATTATTTATTTTTGAACCTATATCAAATGCTACATTTGGTGCAGTTGGTGCTATTAAACAATCATACTTTTCAAAGTTTCTTGAAAACTCATTTTTTACAAGTGTACGTACTTGTTGTGCTTTTTTGTAATATGCTTCATAATATCCTGATGAAAGTACATATGTACCTAATATAATTCTTCTTTTTACTTCTTCTCCAAAGCCTTCACTTCTTGAATTTTTGAAAAGTTCTTTTAAGTTTGAATAATTTTTTGTTCTATACCCATATCTAATTCCATCAAATCTACCCAAGTTTGAACTTGCTTCTGCACACGCTATAATGTAGTATGTTGCAAGTGCATAGTCTGCTACGTCTAATGAACATTCTTCTACAATTGCACCTAGTTTTTTATACTCTTCTATAACTTTTTTAATATTCTCTTTTACTTCTTTATCAATTCCCTCTCCAAAATATTCTTTTGGAACACCTATTTTTAAACCTTTTACATCATTTTTTAAACATTTTGTGTAGTCCTTTTTTTCACAGTTTACAGATGTTGTATCTTTTGGGTCATTCCCTGCTATTAGATTTAAAAGAATTGCAGAATCTGTAACATCTTTTGTTAGTGTTCCTATTTGATCTAATGATGAGGCAAATGCTACTAAACCGAAATCTCGATACTAGTCCATATGTTGGTTTTAAACCTACTATACCACAAAATGAGGCTGGTTCACGAATAGACCCCCCTGTATCTGAACCAAGTGCCCATGGAACTAATCCAGCTGCTACAGCAGCTGCTGAACCTCCACTTGAACCTCCTGGTACTTTATTTAAATTCCATGGGTTCCTTGTTTTCTTAAAATATGAATGTTCTGTTGAGCCTCCCATTGCAAATTCATCCATATTTAGTTTTCCTAAACTAATTAAGTTTTCATTATTTAATTTTTCTGTTACTGTTGCATCATATGGAGCAACAAAGTTTTCTAACATTTTTGATGCACATGTGGTTTTTTCTCCTTTTGTACAAATGTTATCTTTTATTCCAATTGGAATTCCTGCAAGCTCGTTTGTAATATTACCTTTTTTTATATCTTCCTCTATTTTTCTTACTTGTTTTAAAACTTTTTCTTTATCAGTTTTTGTAATAAAGCTTTCTACATCTTTTTCTTTTTCTTCTATTCTATCTAAATATGCTTGTACTATTTCTTCACGTGTTATCTCTTTATTTTCTAGCTTTTCTGCTAATTCATGTACAGTAAGTTCTGTAATTTCCATTCTGCGTTCCTCCTTAAATTACTTTTGGTATTTTAAACATTCCTTCTTGTTGTTCTTCCGCATTTTGTAATAGTTCTTCTCTTTTTAAACTTTCTATTACTTCATCTTTTCTAAATACATTACAAGACTCATTTGCACCTATTGTTTCAGTTAAACCATCTAATTTAGCATTATTTACTACATTTGCAAAATTTAAAATATCTTGTAAATCTTTTTTATATTTTTCTATCTCTTCTTCATTTAAATTTAAATTTGCTAAATTCGCAATATGTAAAATCTCTTCACTACTAACTTGCATTCTATCATCTCCTCTATCTTTCTATAGTTTAGTATTATATAATTTTTTAATAAAAAAAACAAGTAGCAATGTATTTTTTGTTTTGGGACAGAGAACGCAAAACCCACGCAACGATTTTTATATTCTTAAAAAGCATCTATATAAATACTTTTCCCAATTAAAATCGTATTTTGTCTACATAATATTTGACATATTTGTATATAAACTGTATAATTATGTTATATGAAACATTTTCGTATATTAGCAAGAAAGGAGATAAACACTATGGAAGATATGGCACTGTTAATAGAACTATCTCAGAACCATGACGAAAGATGTAAAGAATCTAAGGAAGCTGTTCGCAATCGGCTTGAAAACGATTTAGCTGAGCCTTCTAATTTGGATAAGGAAATCTATGATGATTTGGATTTTTTCTTGTCGATGGGAAGTAGCGATGTTGATTTAAATTTTATAATTTCATCAATATGCGTGAATGGTTTTCTTACAGATTTTTGTATTTATCGTCGTCAAGATGCTTTTATTCCATACGCATCAAGATTCTATTCTTTAATTCTTTATCTACAGGAACGTTACAAGGATTTGCTAATTTAAAATGGTTGTTTTACCGTTTTATAAATAAATAACAGAGTGGACTTTTACAGTTCACTCTGTTATTTATTTATAAAAAATCTATTACAATTTCTTATTATTGAAATGTATCTATTGTTTCTGGTATACCATAGTCTACCCCAAATGTTTCTACCCTAATGCTTGTAATTACTGGTGGATTTACTGGTTTATTTGCATTTTCTGCATTTGACTCTCTTGTTACTACTTCTACCTTTTCAATTTCATGAATAATTTCTATTCCTTCTGTTACTTTTCCAAATGCTGCATATAGTCCATTTAAACTACTAGTATCTTTAGTCATTATAAAAAATTGTGACCCTGCTGAATTATATCCCTCTTCTGTATATCCATATGCAGAATAATCACTTCTCGCCATTGATATAACTCCCTCTGTATGTCTTAATGTATTTTCGTTATAACCATTTGCTATAAATTCACCTTTTATAGAATATTCTTTATCTGTTTCAACATCATCCATAATATCACTTAAACTAGGTGAACCAGTTCCATTACCTAGTTTATCTCCTCCTTGAATCATAAAGTCTGGTATTGTTCTATGGAATGTTAAGCCATCATAAAACCCACGATTAGAAAGTCTTATAAAATTTGCTACTGTATTTGGTGCAATATCAGGATATAATTCTATTTTTACCTCTCCATATCCTTCTATTACCATTGTTGCAATTGGATTTTTTGTTTCCTTTGCAAATTTTTCATAATATCCATAGCATAAAACTCCTATAAGTGCTATTACTAATATAATAGCTATAATTGTAATTATTGTTTTTGTTTTCATTATCTTTCCTCCTAAAATATTATTTAATCACTCTAATATAATCTATTTCCATTGAAACTCCAATTTGTGATTCTGCAAAATCAAATCTCCATCCAGTAATCTCTTCTCTGTTTTTAATATTTTCATTACCCCATAAGTCAATAAATATACTATGCCACTCTCCATCTTTTTCTAACTCATTCATTATAGAATATGTGTCATCTATTGGGTTTTCTATTAAGTAGAATTTCACATTACTATTATCAGTAGTTCTATATCTCATTTCTATATATCTATATTCCATTGGATTAAAGGCAGTTATATTATACATATATATCATTGGATCTGTAGTTACTGCTGTTACATCTAGTATACTATTACTACAAGAATTTATTGTTACTCCAAGTTCAGTATAATTATATTCATAAAAATCTTCTCTAAAAATTTCATTTTCTTCATATATCCATTTTTGTACTATACTACTATTTCCAGCACTATCTGTAAAACATATATCATATAACCCTGGTTTGGTTAAAATGAAACTTGTACTTTCTCCATTTAATATCCAATTTGTTTCACTATGCAATTTGTATTTTACTATTCCACCAGTTACATTACTATTGTATACTATGTTTTCAATTTTAATTCTATATTCATTTTCACCTAACTTAGTTTGTGATATTGTAAACTCTGGTACTTGTGTATTGGGATTTATGTATTCTACATTATATCCTATATAATCTGGTATATCTTTTAGCTTATAGTACTTTACTCCATCTATTTCAAATCCAGTTAAACTTATTATTTCTCTTGTATCATAATTTATTAATACTTCTTGATTTATATTATCTAAATCTAATTTTTTTAAATCACTTGAATTAAAATATCTAAATCCTTCTTTACTTGTTTCTCCTAATACCTCATTTAAATGTACTTGGTCTATATTGTATATATCTTGACCAATTGAATTATAATAGTCTATGTTTTCATTATTTGTCTTTCTTTCTTCATAAATTACATTTACTTTAGCCTGTATCATTTCAAGTTCAGCTATAAATGCTGTCTTTTTTGAAATATTAATAGATTCCATTCCACTACTTGTAATTACTCCTGCTAAAATTAATAGAATAATAATTGTGATAATTAATGCAATTAGTGTAATTCCTTTCGTATCTCTCATCCCTTACTCCTCCTATGTTTATACTATCCGTTATCTTCATTTATAATTTTGTCAACTAATTTCTTTAGTTCTTCTTTATTGGGTAAGTACAACTCGTATTTTGAAACGAACAAATTAGTATCCATATTATAAGTTGCATATTCTACAACCAGTTCATTATTGTTCCTTGTAAGAATTATACCAATAGGAGGATTATCATCTATTTCATTTTCTTCTGTAGCAAAATATCCCATATACATATTCATTTGTCCGTATATCCTCGTGTTTTACTTTGTTAATTTTTAAGTCAATAATAACAAAACATTTTAATATTCTGTGATAGAATACTAAATCAGCATGATAAAAATCATTACCTATATGTATAGGATATTGACGCCCTACAAATGTAAATCCCTTTCCTAATTCAAGTAAAAAATCTTCTAATTTTTCAATAATCTTTTCTTCTAATTGACTCTCAGAATAATTTGTTTTGTCTTCTATATTTAAAAAATCTAGTGTATATATACTCTTTATAATATCTTTTGGTTCATTTATTTCTTGTCCTGTTTTTGCTAATGCCAAAATTTCATTTTTGTCTTTAGAAACTGCTAACTTTAGGAAAAGTCCACTTTCCATTTGACGCTTTAAAGTTCTTTTACTCCATTTTTCTTTGCTTGCTTCTGCTATATAAAAATCTCTTTCGAGCTCATCATTTATTGTTAATATTTCACATAAATTAGTCCAGCTTAATTTTCCAGCCAGTGGTTGGAAAATTGGATATAGCTCGTACAATTTTCTCATATTGTATAAATTTGAACGACTATATCCTTTTCCTAAACGTAATTTTAAATCTTTTGAAAGCCTCACTAAAAGTTGTTTTCCATATTCCGCTTTTATGTTTCCTTTTTGTTCAAATTCAATAATATATTTTCCTATATTCCAATATGTTTCAACCATTGTATCATTTATTATATTCGCAACTTTATTTTTTGAACTCGAAACTATATTTTCTATAGATTTGATAAGTTCTTCATAATCTTTATTATTTTTTATTTCTATAGGTTCATTCATATTTCAAAATCTCCTTTTTCTATCTTATTTTTTAGTATGTCCTAAATATTTAGATGCATCTCAATTATAGTATAAAATTTTAATGAAACCTATTACGACTTATATTTCTTATTGCACTCTTTTATGTATTTTTTGATAACATACAAGCTAAGCCCACCTATATATTTTTTCTTAATTAATAAAACTTTATATTTACTTTTTTATATCATTAGATTATCAAATACAAATTGTTCTTGCATTCTTTTTAAAGATTGTTTTATTGTACGTGCTCTTACTTCTCCAATTCCATCAACTTCATCAAGTTCTGGTATATCTGCTGAAATTATATGTTGTAGAGATTTAAATTTCTTTATTAAGTTTTCAACAATATTATTTGGCATTCTTGGTATTTTATCTAATATTCTATATCCTTTTGTATATACTCCAACTTCTTCATAGTTATCAAATATTTCATACCCTAATAATTTTGCTATTATTTGTGAATTCATTAAATCTTCATATTCTAAATTTATAACTTCTTTTAATATTTTCTCAGGAGTGCGTTTCTTTCCTGGAACAATATAATCTTTTATAATTAACAATTCTTCTTTTTCTAGTCCTCCTATTAATTCTTCAAGTTGCATTTGTACAAGTCTTCCTTCTTCTCCTAATTCACTTATATCTCTTTGTACTTCTGTTACCATTTTCATAACCATTTCTGCCCTTTGAATTGCTGTTATTACATTATCTAATGTGACTATATCATTAAATTCGTATTCATTTAAAACATTTAATTTACTATCAAATACTTTTTTATATTTTTCTACTGTTTGTAAAGCTTGATTTGCTTTTGTAAGAATTTTTGATGTATCTTCTATTACATATCTAAAGTCTCCCTTAAATACTGTAATTATATTTCTTCTTTGTGAAATACTTATAACTAGTTCACTAGTTTGTTTTGCTGTACGTTCTGCTGTTCTATGTCTTGTTCCTGTTTCTTTTGTAATAATTCCTGCATCTGGTATTAATTGTGCATTTGCAAATAAAATTCTTTTTAGGTCTTTACTAAGAACTATTGCTCCATCCATTTTTGCAAGTTCGTATAGTCTTGAAGAAGTATAATCTTCATTAATATTAAATCCTCCATCTACTATATCTAATACTTCTTTTGAGTCTCCAATAACAATTAGAGCTCCAGTTTTTGCCTTTAGTATATTTTCTAACCCTTTCCTTATTTCTGTTCCAGGTGCGATTAGCTTTAGTATTTCTATAGTATCTACTTCTTTTTCTAGTCTCACTTGCAACACCCTTTCTGTTTTATTTTAAGCCTATTTTTTTCATGGCATCATTTATATCAGTTACGCCTATTATATCTAATTTATAATCTTCTTTCAATAGTTTTTTGTTACTTTCTGGAATTATACAACATTTAAAACCTAATTTTTCAGCTTCTTTTATTCTTTTTTCTATTAAATTAACACTTCTGATTTCTCCTGTTAATCCAACTTCTCCAATTGCAACATATCCTTTTTGTATAGGTTTATTTTTATAACTCGATGCTGCTGCAAGTACTACTGCCAAATCTATTGCTGGTTCATTTAGCTTTATTCCTCCAACTACATTTATATATACATCTTGGTTTCCAAGTGCTAAGCCTACTTTCTTTTCTAATACTGCAATTAATACAGTTAATCTATTATAATCCATTCCATTTGCTGTTCTTCTTGGTAACCCAAATACGCTTGGGGTGGTTAGGCTTTGTATCTCTATTAATAATGGTCTTGTTCCCTCCATTGTTGCAACAATAATTGAACCTGCTGGATTTTCTTCTCTTTCAGAAATTAGTATAGATGATGGATTAGTAATTTCTACCATTCCCTTATCTTGCATTTCAAACATACCTATTTCATTTGTTGAACCAAATCTATTTTTTACTCCTCTTAATATCCTATATGAAAAATATCTTTCTCCTTCTAAATATAAAACTGTATCTACCATATGTTCTAAAACTCTTGGTCCTGCAATATTTCCATCTTTTGTAACATGTCCTATAATTATAGTAGTAATTGCATTTTCTTTACAAATTCGCATTATTTTAGATGTTATTTCACGTACTTGGCTAACACTTCCTGGAGCTGAAGTTATCTCACTTGAATACATTGTTTGTATAGAATCTATTATCACAAGTTTTGGATTTGTTTTTAAAATTGCTTCTTCTATTAAATTTATATCTGTTTCTCCTAGAAATAGTATGTCTTTATTATTTATTCCAAGCCTATCTGCTCTTATTTTTATTTGTTCTGCCGATTCTTCTCCTGAAACATATAATACACTACCCTCTCCTTTTATTTTGTCACATATTTGTAAAATTAAAGTAGATTTTCCAATTCCAGGTTCTCCACCAAGAAGCACTAATGAGCCATTAACAATTCCCCCACCTAAAACTCTATCTAGTTCCATAAATCCGGCAAGAATTTCTTACAACATCTTTTCCTTCTAATTCATTTAAAACAGTTGGGGCTACTTCTTTTTTCTTTTCATATTTTGTTCCTGTAGATTTTACTAATTTCTCTTCGTAAAAACTATTCCATTCATTACACCCGTGGACATTTCCCCATCCATTTTGGCGATTCATACCCACAATTACTACATACAAACACAGTTTTATCCTTAGCCATAAAATTTCTCCTTTTTTATTATCATAATTTATATATAACAATAATATTTATTTTTTTATTGACAAACTTTTTTATTAGCATTATAATATATTTAGAAAATAAGAAGCCACAAAATGTGGTTGCCGAATGAATTTAATTTAAGCCTCATCTCTATGGCAAGGCAGAGATGGGGCTGTTTTTTATTTTTTGCACATAATTATAACTATTGCAATAATTAAGGCAACTGTAATGATAGTAATTACACCAAGTGCAATTAGAAGTAATATTATTAATTGAAATAATGCTTGTTCTACCATACACACCACCTCCTTATCATATGTATAAGAGATGGCAACCACATTCTGCTCTTCTTAATTTCAAAATGATTATATAAATATAAATACAAAATGTCAATAGATTTCGAGGAATTGTGCAAACATTTTTTTGGTTGTTGTCACTCCACCTACAATAATAAATAAAAGCAATTAAAATCACCACTACCAATTCTAAATATATTTTCCTAAAAAGGGTTGCATGCCATGCAACCCCTACATTTTTATTTTCCAATTGTTATCATGCGTATATTTTAGTACATTCTTTTCTATTTTTGTACCAATTCTATTTTTTCTTGTATATCATTTAAACTTACATTTAAAAATATTCCTTTATCTAAATCATCTTTGCCTATACCAAATCTTACACTTAATTCTCCATTTTCTGTAGTTGTTCCAAATTCCGTTGCTGTATATATATTGTCATCTCCATCAGATATATAAAATGCTGCTTTACTTAATGTTCCAAATTCTTCACTGCCCATATTCATTCCGCCTAACATAAAATCTTTTAATTGTTTTATATTTACAATCATGCTTAATCCTGTTTGTGTCAATTCTGCCTTTTTTATATCTATACCCTCTACTTCTTTGCCAAGTTTTAATTGTGTTTCTGTTCTTTCATAAAATTTTTCTGGTATATCTATTTCAAATTGCCATTCACTATTAGATAAATTAATATCATTACGATATATCACTTCCATTTTTTCATAATCAATCTTGCAATCTTCGTATCCTATATCAAATATTCGTATATAAAGTTTTTTACTCTTTGGAAATCCTTTTATTGATGTCATAGTTACTTTAGATTTACTATACTGTGCTGTATTGCTTAATTCTTTTGATTGATTCTCTTTTATTCCTAATTCTTTATATAATTTTTTCCAATATGTTAATTGTTTTTCATTTTTATGCCATCTTTCACTAATATTGTATATATTATTGTTTTCGTCATAAACTACCATTCCATATTGAAGATTGTCTTCTCCTATTTGTATTTCTTCATCTAATTTAATGTCCAAATCAATCTGACAATAATCATTTGCTATAATAAGCGAATTTAATTTTATTCCTATTTTATCTTGGTAGATATAATCCATATTAAGATTTTCCCTATATTTGTCTTTTGCTTTTTCATCTAATGCTATACTTCTTGTAATTACATTTCTATTTTTATATTTTTCATAAGAAATATTCCAAGCTATTTTTGCATATATGTCTTGTGCTGTATATCCTATTACTACAATTAACAATACTGCTACAATTTTTAATATTTTTTTCTTCATATCAATCACTCCTTTTATTTTAGAAGAAATATCAGTATAATTTTTTTCTTTGTTATATACATTTTCTAACAACTCTCTAAATATTTTATTTTCATGCATTCTTCTCTCTCTCCTTTATACTGTTTTTTAATTCTTTTATCGTTCTATAAATGTAGTTTTTAGTAGCTGATTCTGTTAGATTTAATTCTTTTGCAATATCAGTTATCTTCATATCTAATCCATAATATAAGTAAAATATTTTTGCTATTCGTAAATCTTTATTGTTTAATGTTTGCCAAATATGCAATACATTATCTTTTGTAATAAATTCTAATTCTATGTCGATATTAGCTTCTAATTGCAATTCTTCATTTTCAAAAATTTCTATATTATTTTTTTCTTTATATTTGAAACGATAATATCTCTTTAAGACGTTTTTAGCAATTCCTTTTATAAATGCTTGGTCATTTTCTAATTCGATACTTTTATTTTTTTTTAGTGTCTTATATAATGACACGTATGTATCTTGAACAATGTCATTAACATCTTCTAAATTACTACAATGTGCAATTATATATTTTAAAACGTCTTTATATGTTTTATTATATATTTTTTCAAAATTTTCAATTGACATTCCGAGTACTCACATTTTTCATCACCTTTCATTTAATTAGTGTACTACTTTCTAAAAAAAGTTTCAATTTCTTTACTTTTATTTTTGTAATTATATAAAATTAAATAAGAAATTTAGTTTATTAAAATGATTAGAGTGCTAGCGATTTAAATCACTAGCACTCTCTGTCAGTAATAACAAACTGACTGTAATAAAGGTAGATAAATTCAATCTAATTTACAGTATTAAAGATCAAAAAATCCAAACTCCGATCCAGCCTCCTGCTTCTCCTGATTGGAATGTACACCGAACCTTATATGTTCCTGTCGCTTTGGTTGTATTGATGCTTATACTTTTAGTTTCATTTTGTCCTACGATTAAATACTGACGATTTATAAACGTGCCATTAGAATCGTAGACATCAGCCATCAAAGTTACAGGTCCTGTAAAATCCCAAGTCTTTAAAGTAACACCTGATACAGAGCTCGTAACATTTACCTCAACCTCTACTGTTCTCTGCCCTGGATTACGATAATTAGCTCCCCAGAAAGGTTCTGCCGCCTTAACTTTAATCCTCCCTATTTCCATAGCAGTTATTAACAAAGCTACTGCCATTACAAAGCAAATAGTTGCTCTTTTAATTTTCTTCATATAATGTCTCCTTTCATACTATCTACCTTTATTACTATACAACAAAAGTTGTTTAATTATATTACCATTTTTTTACAAATTAATCAAGTATTTTTTCTAATTTTTTCCATTTTATACCATATTTTTTAAACTTTATATTTTCAATTGTAAAAACTTTTTGGTAAATAGAGAAACAGTAGGGGGGTGCATGGTATGCAACCCCCTACTGTTTCTCCATTAATTTTTCTAATACTAAAATAAACATCGCATGACTCCAACCAAGGCCTATTACCCAGTTTCCAGTCATTGTGTTATTATCCACTTGTTCTGCTAAAAATCCATGTTCTGTACTTGAATTTACTACAAAATTAAAACATTCTTTTGCTTCTTTAAATTTTTTTACTTCTATATAATATAATGCCATCCAAAGTGTTGCAATTACCCATGGATTGCCATCTCTATAATGGTCTTTTTCAAACCTTTTATATCCTCCTGTGTATGTACGCAAAGTTAAATTTATTTTTTCTACTGTATTTAAAACTTTCTTTTCTTTACTTGTAAACATATTAAATGGAACTATTGCTCCTAATATGCTTATATCCATTAATTTATCTTCTATATTTCTTACAAAAGTTTTTAAAGTTTCATCATATAAATTTTCTAACACATATTTTTTCATTATTGCTAGCTGTTTTAAAATTATCTTTTTATGTCTTATTATACTTTCTTGTTTTAGTCTAATTCCTGCACCTTCTGTATCTTTTTCTATTACTTCATATATTTTAAGCATAGCCTCATATGCTGCATATATACTTGCTATTGAATACAAACTTACTCCTTCGTGCATTTCCCATAAATCATAACTTACTGGTATCTTTTCTAATTTTTCTTTATATTCTTCTTCTAATTCCTTTTTTACTATGTCATCTTCTTCCTTTATATCCATAACTTGTGTTATATATTTCTCTAAAAAATGTACCGCTTTTTCACACATTTTGAATGTATCTTTTAAAAACTTTTCATTTTTTGTTTTTTCATAATGATTATATACTCCATACACAACACTTGCAGTTTCATCTATTTGATAGCCCCAGCAAGGTGCTAATCTTCCATCTGTATAAAAGCGTTGCTCCCACATTCCAGATTTACTTTGTGTGTTTTTACAAAAATTTTTATAAAATTTTTCTGTTTCTTTTTCCATATCTAAAATGTCTAGTGCCTTTGTAATAAATACAGCATCTCTTGGCCAACAATAAGAATATCTCCCACAAGTAGTTAAGTCCTCATCTATTTCTACACTTGCAGAAATTCCTCCAGTTGTATCATTAGTAAGAAGTGGGTAAAGTAATATTGTTCGTGTATATATGTTTTTTATTTTTCTTTCCCCTTCTGTTTTTTCTTTTAATTCTATTGTAGAATGGTCTTTTACATATTTATCCCAATATTTTTTTGTATTTGTAAGCTCTTTATCAAAATTAATTTTTCTTATCTTTTCTACTTCATTTTCAATTTCGTCCATTTTATAATTTTCGCTATTTTCATTTATCCATATAAATATTTCAAGTATTTTTTCTTCGTTTGGTCTTATAATACCTATATCAAAGCTAATGCTTGAATCATGTGACATTCCTATATAATCTTTGTCTCCAATCACACCTGAATGAATGTTATTAATAGTATCATTTATTTGGTAACTATATAATTTAGTTTTTTTAGATGCTACTGCAAGCGAATAATCGTGTGTATATTGAATCATTCCTTGTTTTATTACTTTTGCACTTACAAAGTTATTTTCATTTGAAAGTAATTTTGAATGTAACAGAAATTTAACATCTAAATCAATATTATTTTCATTAATAAATTTATATTTCTTTACTAATATATTTTCTTTAATTGGTATAAAATCTAATTGCTTAATTTTCAAATTAAAGTATGTATTTTTAATTTCTGTATTTAATATATTGGTATTTTCAGTATAATATTGATTGTATTGATTATTAATATCATCATGTAAATTTACAAGACCAGAATCATTTATTTTAAGCCCTGCGTACAAGTAATCGATAAATTGCCTATAATCTGGTGACTTATAGTATAACCTTAATAATTCACCCTTTTTAGTGAAACTTGCTACCATTTGTTTATTTCCTATTATTGCATCATTATAATACTTTGTTTTCATTTTATTTATTTTCTCCTTTTTATGTTGACTTTATGTGGATATTATGTTATATTATTAATATGAATTGTTCATTTATTCATAGGATTGTGCAGAGATTTTCCTCGCTCTTACCAAGCGAGGTTTTTTATACTCCTTATTTCATCTATTAATATATTAACTATATAATTTATTTATTTTTTATACTAATTTTATAATCTGGTCTTTCTACACATATTAACTTTTCTATTTCTTTTTTTATGTTTTCATCTTTTGTTTCTTCTAGTTTTCTATTTTCTTCGTTTTCTTTTAAAAAAATAGATTGTTTTGTGTCTTTTTCTCTACATACATATATAATATTACCACTAATTAATACTTTCTGTATACATATATATTGTTTTCCTTCTTTTGTTATTTTTTCTAGAATCTTCATACTATTCTCCTTGTTCATTCTCTATTTCAAGTTCTCCATTTATTGTATTTTGATTTGATGATGATATATTTCTATCATTTATTATTGGCATTTCATACTTTATACGATTTATAAACTTGGCTTCGTCTACTATGTCATCTTGTACTGGTAAAGATATTGTTTCTTTTCCTTTTATTTTTTCAATAACTTTTTTTAATTTTTCTTTTATTGATGGCTTTTTAAAACTATTTCGTATTTGTTCAATTAATTCAGTATTATCATTTATTGGTTCATTTGATTGTAAATAGTATTTTTGGGCTATATTATATATACTATATTCATCATCTTGATAATCTTCTTCAAATTTACTTTCTATTAATTTATCTCCTAAATCTCTATCTTCATCTATGTCACTATGTTTTATACAATCATATATTTGTTCTATTTCCTCATTTGTAAATTTATTTCTGTTATTCAAAAATCGCTTATATAAGTGTACTCTACCTAAAAGTTCACAAACCCTTTCAAGTCTTTCCAAATTACATACTTTTTTATTTTCTTCTAGATTGTGATTTGCATCTATCTTTTTTAACAATAGACCTATCTTATATATTTCAAAATAAATTCTTTCTAACTTCTCTTCTATATTTATATTTGATGAAAAAGATTCTCTCATTCTTATAGTCATTGTTTCAAGTGCTGTATCTACAATATTTTGAAGTCCTAGTGAAACATTTTCTTCATCTTTATTTATAGTAGAACTATATATTAAATTTAAATTATCTCCAAACGCTGTAACTACTATATCTGTATCTAAATATGGGAATTTTTCTTTTAAATACAAATCAAATGTTTTTCTTCCTTTATCTTTCATTTTGGCAAGTTCTATTTCTGTTATGCCAAATGTAGCACACATTATTGAACCAGGTAAATTAAGTTCGCTATATGAACCATTATCTGCAAAATTTATTGCCAAATCGTCAGTATACATTGGCTCATCACTGGAAATTAAACTTGCTGATACTACATTTGCATATTCATTAAGCATTTCGTCTTTTGAGTTTTCTTCATTATTACTTCTATCTATATTACATAATCCAAATTCTATTAGTTTGTCGTCTTTATTATTCAAGTCTGTTGCGTGGAGTGCTTCATGGAAAAAATTATCTATTATATATTTATAGTCTTCTACTGAATTTTTATTAATTGTTCTAATCAAATATTTATTCAAATATATCCCGTTATTTTGTGGTTTATCCTCTTTATAATGAAAATATCCTGTAAATTTTCCAATATTTTTGATTTTTATTACTTTTACATTATTTCTAAAATTCTCATACTTCTTTAAAAATTCTTGTTTAGTCCAATCAAATTTTTCATTTGCACGTAAGAAAAATTCATATAATAATAGTGTTAACCTTTTGTCATATGAATTTTTATGTTCTTCTATTAAAACATCTACATATTTTATAATTTCATCTCTAGACATTTTTTCTTCTTTTTTATCTTGCATATCTCTTCTCCAAAATTTTCTACCCCTCTAAAATTCTTGCAATTTGTGCTTCTAGTTCTTTTATTTTTTCATTTATAGAAGCAACTTCTGCGTCTTTTGCTTTTTCTCCGGATTATTTCTTCTTTTATAATTTCTGTCATATCTTGTACTTCGTCTTTTAATTTTTGCATTCTTTCTAGAACTTCTAGTCTTACTGGTTTATATCTTGTTGGTAATTCTATTTTATTTGTTACTTTTATTTCATCATTTAATTCATAAGTTTCTCCAAAGTCTGGTATTGTTACTGGTATTTCTGTTGTACTTAGTATTTTTTCTTTTAATACATTTTGAGCTTCTTCTTCACCATGTACTAAAAAGATATGTTTTGGTTTTTTTATAAAAGAATATACAAAGTTTAGTAACCACTCTTGGTCTGCATGTCCAGAATATCCTTCAATATATTCAATTCTAGCATTTACAGATATTTCTTCTCCAAATATTTTTACCTTTTTTTCTCCGTTTACAAGTTTGCTCCCTAAAGTACCAGGTGCTTGATATCCAACAAATAATATTGTGCTATTTGGGTTCCATAAGTTATGTTTTAAATGATGTTTTATACGTCCAACTTCACACATTCCACTTGCAGATATAATTATTGAAGATTTATTCATTTCATTTAATTCTTTTGATTCTTCTGCTGTTTTTGTGAATTGTAATCCTGGAAATTCTAATGGGTTATCTCCTTTTTCCATTTCTTCTTTTACATCATCATCAAATAAGTCCATATTTTCCCTAAATATTTCTGTTGCAGATATTGCAAGTGGGCTATCTACGTAAACTGGCACACTCATTAATGTTTTATATTTTTGAATAAATTCTTCATCATCTGTATTTTCTTTTAACTTGTTTAATTCATATACTATTTCTTGGGTTCTTCCTACTGCAAATGAAGGAATTACTACAGTTCCACCTTTATCTAGTGTTTCAGATACTATATTTAAAAACATTTCTGCTTTATCATCATTTCTCATGTGCAATCTACTTCCATATGTTGATTCCATTATTAAGTAATCTGCTGATTCTATCATTGTTGGTGATGATAAAAGTGGAATATCATTATTTCCTAAGTCTCCTGTAAATACTGCTTTTTCCGTTTTTCCATTTTCAGTTACCCATATTTCTATTATACTTGAACCAAGCATATGACCTGCGTCATTAAATCTTACTTTTATGTTTTCATCTATTTCAATTATTTCGTCGTATTTTACTCCTCTAAATAGTTCTAATGATTTAGTTGCTTGTTCAGCTGTATATAATGGTGGTAGTTCTTTTTTTCCTTCTCTTTTTCTTTTTTTATTTTTCCATTCTATTTCCATTTCTTGAATATGCCCACTGTCTGGTAGCATAATGGAACAAAGGTCACAGGTTGCTTTTGTTGCATATATTAGGTTTTTATATCCATCATTATATAGTTTTGGTATTCTTCCTGAATGGTCTATATGTGCATGGGTTAATAGCATAAAATCTATGCTTGAAGCATCATATAAAAATGGATCTTCATTTTCTTTTTCCTCTGTTGCTTTTCCTTGATACATTCCGCAGTCTACCAAGAATTTTTTTCCTGCTGCTTCTACTAAAAAGTTTGAACCTGTTACAGTTTTAGCTGCTCCTAAAAATGTTATTTTCATGTTTATCCTCCTATAATTCTCACATATTTTCTACAATATATATTTGGTTATTAGGTAAATATCCTTTGTACCTTACCAAATTTCATTATAACTTTTTTCTTTTCAAACATTGGTATTACAATAGATTTTTCAAAGACGTCACCATCATATATATTTACTTCTAAACTTTCTTCGTTTTGTTTTAGTTCAATGCCTATATTTTCTAGTGAAATTATTTTTGTTTTTAGAATACTTGTTATAATTTGATTATTTATTTCTTCTTCATCTGTTATAATGTTAAATACTTTTAAATTATATGCTTTTTTTATTAGAAATTTCTCTATATCTTCTAATTCTTTTTTTAGTTCATTTGTATCTTTTATTTGTGTTTCACCTGTAATAAAAATTAGAATATAATATCTTAACATATATAGTAAATTTACTATTTCTTCTTTTTCTTTTGCATTTTCTATTTTTATATAAAAACACTTTATAAATAGTTTTTGTAGGTTTATTAAATATTTAAACTTATTTTCTTCTTGTTCTTCTTTTCCTATATCTTCTAATAATTCTAATTGTTTTTCTAAATTATTAGTTACTTGTACATAATACTTTGGTTCTAATAAATGGTTATTTTCTTCTATTCTCCTAAGTTCTTTGTTTCTTTCCTTATTTAAAATTTCTGTTAAATGGCTTATACTAAAAATTTTATTGTACTTTGCTCTTTTTTCGTTTCTCTTTTTGTATTCTTCTTCTAATAATTTTTTATCATTTAATATATTGTCTATTTTTTTTATTTTGCTTAGTGCTTCTTTTTTTATAGTCGATATTTCATTTAGTAGTTTAAATTTATCTTTTAATCTTTCTAATTCTTTTTCTAAACTTTCTTTTTCATCTAATAGACGCTTTTTTTCTACTTCATTTTTCTGTGTGCAAATAATAATTGCTATTTTATAAATTTGATTTAGCATTTCCTTTGTATTAACTCTACCATAAAGACATACCAATTTGTTTTCAATTAATTCTATATAATCAACTATTTCTTCTGTATGAACTAAATTTTTTATAAAATCAATTCCTAAAAGATAAATTAAATTTTGATAAATAAGGTTTGTAGTAATCTCAGGAATTTCTCTATTTAAAGTATTCCAATTCCATCCGTTAAAATCACGTATTACTTCTATATTGTTAATATTTTCTCCTGCATTTAAAAGATTTGACAACGCATTTCTAATTAAATTATATTTTTCATCTAAAAATATTTGTTTATTATCCAATTTATAAAGAGTATATAAGAGTAAACTTTCATTTGGATACATTAGATAAATTGTATTTTCTAATGTATTTACTAAAAAGTTTCTTTTCTCTTCTTCTAATTCTTTTGCTTCCCCAGACCCTTCTTCTGCAATAATGATTTTTTCACATTCTTCTTTAATAATTTTTAGAATATCTTCAATATACGTTTTCTTATCCTGAACTATTCTTTTAACTATTGTATAGTCTTTATATCCATTTTCAATTTTATATAACATAGAAAGGAGAAGATTTTTTACATTTACAGAAAAATCTTTATTTTCAAGTATTATTTCTAGTTGATTATTATAATCTTTAGAATTTAATTTTGAAAATAATTTTTCTGTATCCATATCATTCTTCTCCTTCCAATGAAAAATCAATCCTATTTGGGCAGACGAGGGCGTTTGCCCCTACGTTGTTTGCATTACATTTATTGATAACCTATTTGGGCAGACACAGGGCCTGCCCCTACATATATTGATTTATTGTGTTGTAGGGGTCGTCGCCATCGACGACCCGCATATTATGCATTATATTTAATTTATTTTCTCCTCTTCAGTAGTTGTTTTTGCCATATTAAGCTCTTGCCATCTTTCTTTGCTCATTAGCACTTCCCTTGGCTTACTTCCTTGGTATCCTGAAATAACGCCTCTTTCCTCCATTTGGTCAATAATTCTACCTGCACGAGCATATCCAACTTTAAATCTTCTTTGTATAAATGAAGTTGATGCTTGCCCTGTTTCTATTACTGTTTCTATTGCATCATTTAAAAATGGATCTGTATCATCATCACATTCTTCTCTTTCTAAGTCTTTATCTGTAGAATTTGATTTTTCTATTGTTTCTATTATATCTTCACTATATTGTACGTCTCCATTAGATTTTAAGAAATCAACAATTTTTTCAACTTCTTTATCAGATACAAACGCACCTTGTAATCTAGTAGGCTTTGGTGCACCTGATGGATAAAATAGCATATCTCCTTTACCCAATAATTTCTCCGCTCCAACCATATCAAGTATTGTTCTTGAATCTACTTGTGATGATACAGCAAATGCAATTCTTGATGGAATGTTTGCTTTAATTATACCTGTAATAACATCAACAGATGGTCTTTGTGTTGCAATAACAAGGTGCATTCCTGCTGCTCTTGCCATTTGTGCTAATCTACAAATAGCATCTTCAACATCTTTTGCTGCTACCATCATAAGGTCTGCAAGCTCGTCTATAACTATTACAATTTGTGGTAATTTTTCAGCAGAACCTTCTTTTTCTATAGCTTCATTATATCCACTTAAGTCTCTAACTCCTTTTGCTGCAAATAAACTATATCTATTAACCATTTCTTGTACTGCCCAAGCAAGTGCCCCTGCTGCTTTTTTAGGGTCTGTTACAACTGGTATAAGTAAGTGTGGTATTCCATTATATACAGATAATTCAACTACTTTAGGGTCTACCATTAATAATTTTACTTCACTTGGCTTTGCTTTATATATGATGCTTGTTATTAGAGTATTTATACATACACTTTTTCCAGAACCTGTTGAACCTGCAATAAGTACATGTGGCATTTTTGCAATATCTGTTACTACCTCATTTCCTGCAACATCTTTCCCAAGTGCAAATGCTAATTTTGATTTATGATCTACGAAACTATTTGTTTGTAATATATCTCTTAAATGTACCATTTCTGTTTCTGTATTTGGTACTTCTATTCCTACTGCTTGTTTTCCTGGTATTGGTGCTTCTATACGAATAGATGCTGCAGCAAGATTTAGTGCTATATCATCTGCTAAGTTTGCTATTTTATTTACTCTTACTCCTTCTGCTGGTTTTAATTCATATCTTGTAATAGCAGGTCCTACTGATACATTTTCTACTTTTGCTGATACTCCAAAACTATATAATGTTTTTTGAAGTTTTGTAGCATTATCTGCTATTGCTTTTTTTCCACCTTTTAAGCTTCTTCCTTCTCCCTCACTTAATAATTCTATTGGAGGGAATTCATAGTTTTCATCTTCTACTGTTATGGCATGTTCTAATTGTAATACTTCTTTACTTTTATCTTCTTTTATTGGTTCTTCTGTTTTAAATAGATTTGCTTCTAATTCATTTGGAGATGGTTTCTTCTTTTCTTCCATACCTAAAGGAAGTAAATCATCTTCATCATGTTCATATTTCTTCATTTTTTCTGGTTTATCATTTAGGTTTATTGTTATTTGTTCATCATCTAATGGAATATCAATTGATTCTTTTGGACGATTTCTCTTTATTTCTTTTCTACTTATTTTTTTAGGTTTTTCTTCTATTATTTCTTCTTCGTATTCATCATCATCTTCTTCTAATCTTCGTTGTTTTCTTTCTTCTTTTCTTTCCTCCATTTTCTCTACTGTACTTGTTATATATTTTGCAGGATGAATTCCAAACATAAATATTAAAACTAAGATTGCAATTCCTATTGCAAGAATTATTGCTCCTGTACTTCCTAACAAATTAACCATTGGTATACCTACAATTGCCCCAATTGCTCCACCACCAATGTTTTTTTGTCCTAATTCATAGCTTTGTTTTAAGATTGTTCCAAATTCTGCATTTACATCGATGTTTCCTACCGATAATTGATATATAAACATTATAACTGCAATACACATTAAGAAAATTCCATATTGTACTAATTTTGGAGATAATGTTTCCTTTTTTTCACAAGCTAAATTTATTGCAATTGCAAAAGTTCCAATTGGTAATATATATTTCATCCAACCTATAATCCCCCCTAACAATGGGCTTAAGGTTTTTCCTATGTAACCTGAACTTGTGTATATTAATACAGCTAATAATATACTAATAATAATCATAGATACAACTGCTAAATCTATATCTACTTTATTTTGCTTTTTTCTACTATTTTTCTTTGACCCTGTTGTAGTTTTCTTTCTTTTCGCTTGTGCCATTTATTATTTCATCCTTTCTATTTATTATAATTCTCCTTACTACGACCGCTTCCATAAATTTTCTTCATTATAATATAATCCATCATTTAAAAAAACAGAAATCGGCAGGTCTAACCTACGACCTATTTCTTTTCCGATTTCTGACACCACATTTAATTTAATTCTTTTCTATTATTTTGAACTGTTTTTAGAGCATCTTCTAAAACAACTTCGATTTTTTCTAGAAGATTGTCAGCATAATCTTTTGTACCTTTTGATATTTCTCTAGACATTTCATTTGCTGTTTCAATAATTTGAGCTTTTTGTTCATACGCTTTTCTTGTAATTTCATGTTCATCTATCATAGATATGATTCTATTTTCTGCTTCCTTTACTATATCATCTGCTTCTTTTCCGTGCTTCTGCAAGAATTCTTGCTCTTTCTTCTTTAATCCATTTTGCTTGTTTTAATTCGTCTGGAAGTTTTATTCTTATTTCTTTAATAATATCTAGAAACACTTCTTTATCTACAACACATTTATCCACAAATGGTAATGTTTTGCTTTTCTCTATTTCTTCTTCTAAAGTTTCTAGTAGCGTAAATATTTCCATTTTTTACCCCTTTCGATTTAAGAATATAAGACTAACTCTTCCGTATTTTCTTAAATCATATACATTAACATTTAGTTTATTTAAATTTTCTAGTTCTCTTTTTTCATTATCAGTCTCTAAAATGATAATCCCATTACCTTCTAATAAATCTAATTCTATAATAGTTTTAATACTATCCACTGCAATATTTAAAACATATGGTGGATCAATAAATATTAAATCAAATTTTTGTCCTTGTAACAGTTCTAAAGTTTTTTTATAATCATTTTTTATGATTTTTGCTTTTTCTTCTAAATGCGTCTTTTTCACATTTTTATTAATAACTTCTATTGCTTCATAAGATTTATCACACATTATGCAAGATTTAGCACCTCTACTTAAAGCCTCAATTCCCAAAGCACCACTTCCTGAAAACAAATCTAAAACATTTGCATCTATAATTTTACATTGTATAATATTAAATAATGCTTCTTTAACTCTATCAAGAGTGGGTCTTGTATTATTTCCTTCAAGTGTTTCTAAATTAGTTCCTCTAGAGCTTCCACTAATTACTCTCATTTTAAACCTTCCTATGATATATCTATTTTATTCTTTTTTCCTAATAAGTCAATAGTAATAATGGAATTGTAATATACATTTAACACTTCTGTAATAGATATCAACTATTTTTAAGCAAGATATATTTGTACATTTCAACATATGTCGTTGTAATCTGCTTCCATAAAGATATATGTTTAATTTTCGAAAAAGAAAAATATAAAGACTATATCTTGTCTTTATATTTTTCTTTTGCATTATTCTTTATTAATTTCTTTTAACATTTCTAGCTGTGAAATAAGTATAGATTCCATTTTTGCTTTATATACATCAAATTGTTTTTGTGCATCTTCCAATTCTTTTCTTTTCGTCATTATTTCTTGTTCTAATCTTACTGCTTCATTTTGTGCAAAATTTTTTGCATCAATTATTATTTGCTCTGCTTGTTGTTTTGCAATATTTTTTACTTCTTCCGCTGTAGATTGTGCCATTAATAACGTACTTTGTAATGTACTTTCTATGGTTTTGTAATGTGCTAAATCGTCATTTAATTGTTCAATTTTTTCTCTAGCTTCAGTATTTTCTTTATACATTTTTTCATAATCAGCTGTTACTATATCTAAAAATTCATCTACATCTTCTACATTATATCCATTAACCATTTGTTTTGAAAATTTTTTATTCTCTATTTCTAGTGGTGTTAGCATAAGCTCGCCTCATTTCTAATTGTTTTTTAACCATGATACAGATAATCTATTTTTTATCTCTTCTCTGGCCAATTCATTAGCAATTTCATAGTTAAATGGAGCAATTAAGAATATTGAATTAGATATTTTTTGAATATGTCCATCTAGTGCATGAACAGACCCACTAATAAAATCAACTATTCTTCTTGCAACATCTTTATTTACATATTCAAGATTAACAATTACAGATTTTCTTTCCTTTAAATAATTGCATATTTCTTCTGATTGTTCAAAAGTAGTTGGTTGTGATATTACCATTTTTATACTCCCGAGTTTGTGGCATATTTACAACTTTTGATTTTCTTCCAAATAATCTATTTATTCCTTCTACTTCTTGTTCTTCTTCCTCTTCTTCATATTCATAGTCATATGCTCTATCTTCTATTTCTTCATCTTCTTCTGCGCTTTCCATTCCTAAAAAGTCCCAAATTTTATTCATTACAGCTCCTGCCATTTACAAAACCTCCCTATATTTCTCCTTGGTATTCGTTAATAGTATCTTACT
This sequence comes from uncultured Clostridium sp., assembly GCA_948471035.1. Taxonomy (GTDB): domain Bacteria; phylum Bacillota; class Clostridia; order TANB77; family CAG-508; genus RGIG8482. The sequence goes on along the minus strand of CAOKRC010000002.1, from coordinate 75,141 downwards.
TTTTTTAGTAAAAGTCAATACCTTTTTTGGTTGTAATTTATTCTTAATGGCTTTGTAATATTTTTGTAATATTATGTTTTAGGATTAAGAATAATTTCATCATGAAGTACTATTGTTTTTACTTGTTTTAAATCATTTTCTGTATATCCCATATACTCTTTTAATTCCTCATTTGTATAGTTTGTAATTATAGAATAGGCTTCGTTTTGTTTTAGTATTTTTATTAAAATTTTATCTGTATAACCCATTCTATTTCTAACTATATAGTAAATATCTTGTCCTGCTAAACTTCCTCCATTCGGTGCTGTTTCTTTAACTAGAGCTTCATTTGGAACTCTTAACCCACTATAACTCCACCAAATAATATCAAATGTTATTTTTCTATAATTTGCAAGCAATTCTAATCCATTATTAATTTTAAATATAATTAATCTTGAATCCTCTTCTTCTACAATATATTCTATTTGGGCACTTATTACTTGCGAATTCGACAATCTTAAATTTACATTATCTCCTACTTTTGCTTCTTTTGATTTTTGTGAGTCTAAAGAGGGTGCTGCAATATACGCCTCAAAGTTATCTATTATCTTTCCCTTTTCATTACTTGTTGCAACAATTTCACCTGTTTTTAATTTTAAATCCTCTAAAAAATTTTTATTTAAACTAGAAAAGCTTTCTTTAGTTAGTATATTTTCTAATCCATCTACTCTATATGATACAATCCCGCTTGACTCTGCTATTACATATTCTGCACCAGAATTCAAGTCATTCTCATATCCACTTCTTTCTTCAATTAAGTTTCTTATATAAGAACCTTGTGGGCTTAAATCCCCCGCAATTTTCGCTTTTTTTGTTATTCTTGCATTTATATCTTTCTTGTATTCTGTTATTTTTTGAATATCATTTAAAGTTGATGCCTCGTTTAATTTTTGACTGATTTGATTTTCTAGAAGTTTTATATCGCTAGAAAATAAGCTGGTTTCATTCCCCATTGCATCTTGTATTTTAATGTCTAATTCTTCAATTTTTTTTACTAATGTTTCTTCATTATTACTATAATATCTATAAATTGAATCTCCTTTTGCTACTCTTTCTCCTTCTGTTTTTATTTGTATCATTCCATTTTTATAATTATTTCCCTGTACTACTGTTTCATTTCTTATAACATATCCTTCTGCACTTTCTTCTAAAGATAGTCCACCATTTTCAATCATAAAAACATCTGTTGGATTTTTTATAAGTTGAATAATTGCATAAACGAAATATACTAACACTATTAGAGCTATAATATAGCAGGTAATTACTTTTTTCATATTTTTTTTAGGAGTTATATTATCATTTTTTCCAATTTTCTTCAATTTATTCCCTCCAAAATAATATTAATATTATTTTGCCTATCACCACTTGCATCTAACCATATTGTTTGCTTGTTTTTTCTAAACCATGTTAACTGTCTTTTTGCATATCTTCTTGTTTCAATTTTTATTTTTTCTATTGCTTCTTCTTTTGTTAATGTACCTTCAAGATATTCCTTTATTTCTTTATATCCTAATGCTTGCATGGCTGTTGGATATTTTTTATATTTCTTACATATATTTTCTACTTCTCTTATAAGTCCTTGTTCTACCATAATATCTACTCTTTTATTTATTCTCTCATATAAAACTTCTCTATCCATATTTAATGCAAAAACTCGATAATCATATGGTACTTCATTTTTTCTTGATTCTATTTCTTGTTCTGTTTTTGTTTTTCCTGTCGCTTTATATATCTCTAATATTCTAATAATTCTCTTTTTATCATTTTTGCTTATATTTTTTATTGCTTCTTCATCAATTTCTTTAGCTTTATTATATAATTTTTCTAAGCCTTCTACTTCTGCAATTTTTTCTAATTCATTTCTATATTCCTCATCAAGTTTTATATTTTGATATTCTATTCCATATATTAAAGAATCAACATATAAACCTGTACCTCCTACTACAATTGGAGTTTTTCCTTTTTTTAATATTTCTTCTATAGCACCTATTGCTTGCTTTTTGTAATCAGCCACACTATATCTTTCATCTGGAGATACAAAATCTATCATATAATGTTTAATGTCGCCCATTTCTTCTTTTGTAGGTTTCGCACTTCCTATATCCATATCTTTATATATTTGCATTGAATCTGCTGATACTACTTCACCATTAATTTTTTTTGCTAGTTCTATTGATAAAGCGGTTTTTCCTGATGCTGTAGGTCCACATATAACTATTACTATGGGTTTCGAATAAACTTGTACTTGTGCTGGCACAAGACCTGCCCCTACCTTTTCACTCTTCACTTTTAGTTCTTCACCTCAAACTTTTTATTAATTATAATTTATATCTATTCTAAGCCATCAATAGCTCTTGCAAGCGACATCCCCCATTTAGTACAATGCTATCAACTTAAGGTATAAAAATTAAAAATAGGGGCTTTTTCTCTACTGTTTTATACTAGCGTTATTTATTAATCCAATTTCAAAATCTTTAATATATGACATTTCAAATATAACGATGAAAATTAGTATAATAGAAAATATTAAAATCTTCCTTTTTAACTGTGTTTCATTAATTCTTTTCTCTTTATATTTGTTGAACATATTACATATGTATGGCAATGATATTACTGCATTAATTGGTGCAAATATCAATATGGAAGAATTTCTAGCAATACTAACATAGTTAGCACTTGCATTTATCCCACTTGCACTAATAAAACATATAATTACTGTTATAATAAATGTTATTATAAACCCAATTGCCATTAGTTTTATTTTACTTGATTTATCATAATTATACAAATTATGATAAATCATAACCCCAGCAACAATATATATAATTATTGATATTATTGATATTAGTAACATATTTGTCTCCTTTTATATTATATATTTCGTATTGGCAGGGCCTGTATCTGCCCATTTGCATAAATTAACAATTATCTTTTTAAATCTATCATTATAGTAATTTATCTTTTTCAATTTTCTAGGATTATTTCTTTGAAGAAGGGCAGACACAGGGCCTGCCCCTACATCATTATTAATGTTAAATTATTTTCTTCTTGCAAATTTCTTTTCCATGTCATTTTTGTCCATTTTTATTGCTGTTGGTCTTCCGTGTGGACATGTAAATGGGTTTGGTAATTGTAATAATTCATCCATTAAGCTATCTACTTCTTCATCTTCCAAATCCATATTTGCTTTTACTGCTGCTTTACATGCTACTGTTGCTATAAATCTTTCTTCTATTTCTTGTTTTGCAGTTCTTGCAACTTGATTGATTTCATCTAGTGTTTCTAAGAATAATTCTTTAGTGTCTATATCTAAATCTATACAAATATCTGGTACACCTGTTAGTTTTATTGTATTATCCCCAAATTCTTCTAATACAAATCCTGCTTTTTCAAACATTTCAATATTATCTTTTAATATGTCAATTTCTTTATGTGTTAAAGTAATAATATCTGGCAATAGTAGCATTTGAGAATTTCTATCTTCGTCTGAATAATAATTTTTCTTTACTTTTTCATACATTACTCTTTCATGTGCTGCATGCTGGTCTATAATGTATAATTCATTCTTTATTTCAATTATGATATATGTGTTAAAAGCAATTCCGACTATTTTATATACTGGTTTTTGATATTCTGGTATATCTTCAAAAACAGAAATATTATTATCCTTGATTAATTCATATGCACTAATTTTTTCTTCTTCTTTTCTCTTTTCTTCTTCTACTGATGCAGGTAATTTTCCAAATATTCTTTCATACATATTTGCAAATTCTGGGCTTTCCTCTACATTGTCTATAGTTTCTAATTTATCTATCATATCTTGTAGTTCTTGACTTGTAAATTTCTGTGTGTTTTGTTCTTCTTGCATATTTTCTGTATCTGTTAAAGAAGTTATTTTTTCTTCATTTGAATTTTTCACTAAATCAATTTTTTCATTTTCTGCTGAATATATATTTTGATTGGTTAGTTCTTCACTATTAGTATTTTCTTTAGCATTATCATCATTATTTATTAGTCCTATATTTTCTATTGTTCCTTTTTCTATTGTTTTATATGTTTCTTCATCTTCTTTTAATTTTTCTACTTGTTCTTCATTACTTATACTAATTACATTTTCTTCTTTTTCTAAAGTAATTTTATCATTTTTTATATCTTCTTTTAATATTGTTTCTAAATCATTTTCAGTATTTATTGAACTTTTAAAAACATTGCTTATTTCTTGTTTATCAGTTATTTCTTCTCCTTCTTGTAGTTTTTTAGTATCTTTTATTAATGTATCAATATTTGTATGTATATTTGGATTACTTTCTGCTTCTTTTTTTAAACGTTGTTGCATTGCAATAAGTTCTTTAAATACATCCATTTTTTTATCTTCATTAGATATTGTCTTTGCTTCAGGATTTGAATTTAGTTTTTGAGCTTTTGGTTCTTCTTTTGATATTTTAGTTTCTTCTCTATTGTTATATATTTGTTCAATAACATTTTCTTGTGGTTTTTCTATCTCTTGTGATTTTATTTTTCTAAATAAATCTGTTATGCTAGATTTTGTAGGTGCATTATTTTCTATTTCGTCTATTGTTTTTTCGGTATTTGCAACCAATTCTGCTTTAAGTAAAGTATCTTTTATGGCATGATATATCGCTTTAAATACTTTGTTTTCTTCTTGAAATCTTACTTCTAATTTAGCTGGATGAACATTAACATCTACCATACTTGGATCCATATCTATATTTAATACTAAAAATCCGTATTTTCCTATTGGAAGTAATCCCTTAAAACTATTTTCTGTTGCACCCATTAGTGTTTTATCCTTTACAAATCTTTCATTTACAAAGAAAATTTGATTAGAACGATTTGACCTTGCTATTTCTGGTTTTCCAACTACTCCTGTTACACGCATATCTTCATATACATAATCTACTTCTAGAATACTACTTGCAATATCTTTACCATAAATTGCATAAATTACGTCTTGTATTTTTCCATTTCCGTGATGTTTGTATTATTGTTTTTCCACTATTTATTAATCTAAATGCAATATTAGTATGAATTAAAGCAAGTCTTGTAACTGCATCTTCAATATATCCAGATTCTGTATAATCTTTCTTTAAGAATTTGTATCTTACAGGTGTATTGAAGAATAGATTTTGTACTGTTATAGTAGTTCCTACTTGGCAACCTGTTTCTTCAAATGAAAGTACTCTTCCTGCTTCTACTACAATTTTATTTCCTATTTGTTCATTAGCAGTTCTAGATATCATTTCAACATTTGCAATGGCCGCAATACTTGCTAATGCTTCACCTCTAAATCCCATAGATTTAACTAATTTTAAATCTTCGGCACTTCTAATTTTACTTGTAGCATGTCTTTCAAATGCAATTTCCATATCGTCTTTTTCAATACCTTTTCCATTATCTGTTATACGAATATAAGATATTCCACCATTCTTTATTTCTATATTTATAGCAGTTGCTCCTGCATCAATTGAATTTTCTACCATTTCTTTTATTACAGATGCTGGTCTTTCTACTACTTCACCTGCTGCAATTTTATTTATTGTAAGTTCATCTAATAAAACAATATTCCCCATATAAATATCCTCTTCTCCTATGTTTAAACTTCATATGGATTATATCATTTATTGTTATTTTTTGTATAGTTTTTTGGAATAATTTCTCGATTTTTTAGTTATTTACTAATTATTTTAAACTCTCAAATGATGTAATTATTTAAAAATTTACAGTATATTAAACTAATTTTAGATTAAAATTTATAAAATACATTTTGATTTTTAATTGTATTCCGAATTAATTTTCTACTAGGCAAAATTAATATAAACTAAAACGAACCCCCAGCTTCGTTCTTAGTTTTTTCTTCCCTATTTAAATTATTGGACCATTTTTAATTCTTCAGCTTTTTTATCTACTGTTTCTACATCCATTAATACTGCATCAATTCTATCATTAAGATGTTTTACTGTGTGTTTTAGCCCAACTACATCTTTTTTCATTTGTGTAACACTATGTAAGATTACAGTTTGCCCTCTTTTTACACTCTTAATTTCATCTTGCATTATAGATTGATTTTCCTTTAGTTCAGCAATTTCATATTGCATTATTGTTTGATTTGCTCTTAATTCTTCTTGCCCAGCTCTTAATTCTTCTTGTCCAGCTTTTAGCTCTTCTTGAGAAGCATCAATTTTGTCTAATCTGTTTAAGATTTCTTGTGCTAGTTTTTCGTTCATGTTTTCGCCTCCTTTTATTTGTCATATTGATATATTAACATATCATCAATTTTAATGCAAGTAGTTTTTTAAATTTGTAACACTTTTTTTGAAATACGAATAGTATATACCATACAAAAGAACAAAAAACTTAGTTCTTTATAGGGAGGTTGCTTAAATGAGAAATTGTTGTAATTGTGAGATTTTGTGGTTCATTATCTTATTCTTACTACTTTTCTGTAACTGTGGCAACAACTGTTGTAGAGGAAACTGCAACTAGTATGTCTTACCCTTAACAGAAAAGTACATTTATTATTTTGAAAGGGGGGAATTCATATGCCAGAAAACAGAGGTTGCGGATGCGGATGTGGTTTCGGTGGTGATAACTGCATTTGGATAATTATCGTTATATTAATAGTTTTATGTTGCTGCGGTGGTAACAACAATTGTGGATGTTGCTAATTAGAATTTAGCAGTTAGAGATTAGAGGTTAGAAATGAATTTCTAACCTCTAATCTCTCCATTATCATAATAATAATTTGAAACAAATACAATGTCTCCCTCATTGTATAAATAATACTCTTCATTTTCCTCTGCTACTTGTAATATATTTTCAATTATTCCTTGATGTACTTCTTCTCCCACTGGATATTCTTTAAATGCTTCTTCTAATTCTTTAATTTTTTCCTTTTTTCTTTGCTTCTTCTAAAAAATCATTCATAACTTCATCTCCTTCTTTATATATAATAGCATATTATTTTTTGTTTTTCAATCTTTTTGACAATCTCGTATAAAAAAATAGGAAATACAATTTGTATCCCCCATTTTAAATTTCTACTTTTTAATTCGTAGCTTTATTAATACATTCCGCCCATATCCCCAGGCATATCGTTATGTCCACAACTGCATGACTTTTCTTCTTTTTTATCTGTTACTATAGATTCTGTTGTAAGTACCATACTTGCTATGCTTTCTGCATTTTGTAATGCACTTCTTGTAACTTTTGTAGGATCTACTATTCCTACTTTTTTCATATCAACATATTGTTCTTGACTTGCATCAAATCCAAATCCTGCTTCACTTGTTTTTACTCTTTCTAATATTACTGCTGGTTCAAGTCCTGCATTTACTGCTATTTGTTTTATTGGTTCTTCTAATGCTTTTAGAACAATTTTCGCTCCTAATTTTTCATCATCTTTTAAAGTATTTATCATTTCTTCTACAATTTTGCTAATGTTAACATATGCTGTTCCACCACCTGCAACTATTCCTTCTTCAACTGCTGCTTTTGTTGCAGATAAAGCATCTTCTATTCTTAATTTCTTTTCTTTCATTTCTACTTCTGTTGCTGCTCCTACTTGAATTACTGCAACTCCTCCTGCAATTTTTGCAAGTCTTTCTTGTAGTTTTTCTCTATCATATTCACTCTCAGTTCCATCAAGTGCCACACGAATTTGTTTTACTCTTTCTGCTATTTTTTCTTTATCTCCTGCACCATCAACAATTATTGTATTTTCTTTTTGTACTTTTACTTGTCTTGCTCTACCTAATTGTTCAATAGTAGTTTCTTTAAGTTCAAGTCCTAAATCAGATGTAATTACTTCTCCACCTGTTAAAACTGCTATATCTTCTAGCATTTCTTTTCTTCTATCTCCATATCCTGGTGCTTTAACTGCAACAACATTTAAAACTCCTCTTAATTTGTTTAGTATTAATGTTGATAATGCTTCTCCTTCAATGTCATCACAAATTATAACTAATTTTCCTGATGATTGCATTAAACTTTCTAGTAGTGGAAGTATTTCTTGAATATTGCTTATTTTTTTATCTGTAATTAATATATATGGATTATCCATAACTGCTTCCATTTTTTCTGTATCTGTTGCCATATAAGGTGATACATAACCTTTATCAAATTGCATTCCTTCTACTACATCTACATATGTATTTGAAGTTTTTGATTCTTCTATTGTAATAACACCATCTTTAGATACTTTTTCCATTGCATCTGCAATTAATGTTCCTATTTCTTTGTTGTTTGCAGAAATTGTAGCAACTCTTGCAATATCTTCTTTTCCATTTACATTTGAACTAATTTTTTTAAGTTCTTCTACTGCAACTTCTACTGCTTTATCCATTCCTCTTTTAATTGCCATTGGATCTCCACCAGCAGCTACATTTTTAACTCCTTCTTTTATCATACTTTGAGCAAGTACTGTAGCTGTTGTTGTACCATCTCCTGCTACATCATTTGTTTTTGTAGATACTTCTTTAACAAGTCTTGCTCCCATATTTTCGTATGGATCATCTAATTCTATTTCTTTTGCAATTGTTACACCATCATTTGTAATAAGTGGTGCTCCAAAACTTTTATCTAACACTACATTTCTTCCTTTTGGTCCAAGTGTTACTTTTACAGTGTCTGCTAATTTATTAACACCATCTAATAATTTTTTTCTAGCTTCTTCACCATATTTAATTTCTTTTGCCATTTTTAATCAAATCCTTTCTTTTTTTATTATTATATTTTTCTTTCGCTATACGCTTCCATGAAGTAATATATTTATTTTTATAAGTTCCGACACTAGTCACAGTCTCTGTAGACTCCGCATACTCCACTTCTAAAAATAAATATATTACTTCATTTACGCTAGTTTTGCATCATATATGTTCTTACTCTACAATAGCTAAGATATCACTTTGTCTTACTATTATTAAGTCTTCTCCTTCGTATTTTATTTCTGTTCCTGAATATTTGCTTACAACAACTTTATCTCCTCTTTTTACTTCCATAGGAACTAATTTTCCCTCTGAATCCGTAAGTCCTGGTCCAACTTCTAAAACTTCTGCTATTTGTGGTTTTTCTTTTGCACTAGATGCTAAAATTATTCCACTTTTTGTAGTTTCTTCACCTTCCATCATTTTAATAACTACTCTGTCTTGTAATGGTTTTAACATTTTGATTACCTCCTTTAAAATTCGAAGAATTTTGTACTCTTCATGGGTTGCATTCTATTATTATTCGACGTTTACGGACAGACGAGGGCGTCTGCCCCTACGGATTTATAAAAATCATTATTTATTAGCACTCTATTTCTTCGACTGCTAATAATTTATACCTTTTATCTTATATTGTCAATACAATTTACTAAAATTCACACATTTTTCACAAAAAAAGCACCCATATCATTGTATGAGTGTTTTTTTATATTATTCTCCTATTATTTATTCTTTTATTATATACAAGAACAGAGACTCAAAAAGAGCCCCTGTTCTTGTATCAAAGTTTGACACCAATGCCAAATGCTCGTATCAATTCAGGCAATTCAAGATAGTTCTTATTATCGCAGCATGGACATTTGTAAAAATGATAAATTTGCGTATTTCCTTCCATCATTCCTCCACAACCGCCTTCCTTTGTTTTCACGTCTTTAGCAGAAATCTCAAGTTCGGCATTGCACTTTTCACAAACTACCCGCATAACTGCTTCTTCTTTTTTAGTTCCCTCTTTAATGATTTTCATACAAAATCCTCCTTCGATATGTGTAATTGTACATATTTTAATACTACCAATAATACTAAAATAATTATATCACACCACTTTCCAATTGCCAAATTTATGTAGACCTTTCCTTATTTTCCTTTGCGGCTTTTACCAATGCCTTAAATAATGGTGCTGGGCGATTTGGTCTTGATTTAAATTCTGGATGGAATTGTCCTGCTATGAAGAATGGATGTGATGGTATTTCTACTATTTCTACCAATCTTCCATCTGGAGATGTTCCTGAACATATCATTCCTGCTTCTTCAATTCTTTCTTTATATTCATTATTAAATTCGAAACGATGTCTATGTCTTTCATCTATTTTATTAGTTCCATATATTTTTTCTGCTAAAGTTCCTGGTTTTATAGAGCATGGATATGCTCCAAGTCTCATTGTTCCACCTTTTTTATCTATTCCAATTTGATCATCCATTATGTGTATTACTGGATTTTTGCATATTTCATCAAACTCTGCTGAATTCGCATCTGCAATTCCTAAAACATCTCTTGCAAACTCAACTACTGACATTTGCATTCCTAAACATATTCCTAAAAATGGAATATTATTCTCTCTCGCATATTTAATTGTTTGGATTTTTCCTTCTATACCACGGTTTCCAAACCCACCTGGTACAATTATTCCGTCTAATCCTTGTAAAATTTCTTTTGCATTTTCTTTTGTTACAGTTTCTGAATCAATAAATTTTATTTTTGTTTTTACATTATTTGCAAACCCTGCATGTGTAATACTTTCTGCAACTGAAAGATAAGAATCTTCAAGTTGAATATATTTTCCAACAATTGCAATAGTAATAATTTCATCTTCTTTAATTTTTCTTATATTTGAAATCATTTCTTCCCATTCATGATTATCTGGTAATCTTTCTTCTAAATGTAATTTTTGGCAAACCTCTCTAGCAAGCCCTTCTTCTTCTAGCATTAATGGTACTGCATATAAACAGTCTGCTGTTTTATTTGGTATAACACTTGATTTTCTAACATTACAAAATAGTGCAAGTTTATCTTTTACACTCTCTGGTATATCAGTTTCTGTTCTACAAACTAAAATATCTGGTTTAATTCCTAAACTTTGTAATTCTTTTACAGAATGCTGTGTTGGTTTTGATTTTATTTCATTTGAACCAAATATGTATGGTAATAGAGTTACATGTATATATACTACATCTTCTGGATTTTTTTCTAACCCAATTTGACGAATTGCTTCTAAGAAAGGTAAGCTTTCTATATCCCCTACTGTTCCACCGATTTCTGTAATAACAACATCAATATCATCATTTTCAAAACTATATACATTTTCTTTTATTTCATTAGTTATATGAGGAATAACTTGTACAGTTTTTCCTAAATAGTCTCCTCTTCTTTCTTTTTCAATTACATTTGAATAAATTCTTCCTGTCGTAATACTAGAATTTTTTGTTAAGTTTTCATCAACAAATCTTTCATAATGCCCTAAATCTAAATCAGTTTCTGCCCCATCATCTGTTACAAAAACTTCACCATGTTCAAATGGGCTCATTGTTCCTGGGTCTACATTTATATATGGGTCAAATTTTTGAATTGTTACTTTATAACCTCTATTTTTTAATAATCTTCCAAGTGATGCTGCAGTAATTCCTTTTCCAAGACCTGATACAACTCCTCCTGTAACAAATACATACTTAGTGTTCATTTTTTCTTTCCTCCTAAAAACTCTAGAACAACAGTGGACTCTTTACAAATTGCAAAAATTTATGTTTGTTGCAAAGTCCACGCCCGTTGTTCTCCCGCCAAATTTTATGAAATAAAATTTGTGTGGAATGTTTAGCGTAGCCTTTTTATTAAATAAGAAAAATCTACAATTTTTCTTATTTAATAAAAAAAGATTAAAAAAATTCCTGAAAAATCGGTTTTTTTTTAATCTATTCTCTAACTCTATGTATCTAGTTTAACATTTCTAAATACAAAATGCAACATTTTTTTGCAAAGTTTTATAATTAATTACTTATAATAAAAATGTTATGTGTTTATTTCATCTAAAATGATTTTACTTTTTCTATTCATATGTTATAATCAATATATAAATTTAGTTAGGAGATATACATATGATAAAAGAAACTTATGATTTTTATAGTCCTTTTAATTTTAAATTATACAATTTGAATCCTAAAATACAATACCAGTTAGATTTACTTGCTTCACATGATTTAATTACTAGAAAACATAGCGAAAATGTTGCAAATTTAGTTTATAGATTGTGTGAATACTTACATTGTAATTATAAATTCACTCTTTACTGTACATGTTGTGCTTATTTACATGATATCGGAAAATTATTTATTCCATTAGAAATCTTAACAAAGCCAGGGAAATTAACTGAAGAAGAATTTGAAATTATGAAAAACCATACTAAACTCGGTTATGATTTGTGTTATAAGGATTTAGCATTACGTCCATATGCTGACGGTGCTTTATATCATCATGAAGCATTAAATGGAAGTGGTTATCCAAATGGTGTTACAAAAAAAGATATTCCATATATGGCTCAAATCCTTCGTGTTGCAGATGAATATGATGCTCTCGTAAGTAAAAGACATTATAAAACTCATGTAAATATTTCTCAAACTCTAAAAATATTAATAAAAGAAGCTCAAAGCGAAGAATATACAAAATCAATTGCATTAGATCAGTTGTCAAATGATTCTAAGTTGGGAAAAATTAATCCTAAAATTTTGAAAAAGTTATTTAAAGTTGTTATTGATGACACCATGTATGAAATTGCTTGTATTAAAGAATATGTATCTCATTTATTAAATGAAGTTGAAAGATTGAAATTAATAGATAAATTCAATGAAAAAATGCTTTTAGCAAAAAAAGATAAAAAGAAAGAATACTATCTAAATGGAATTAAAGTACTTTTAAAAAAAGGTGAAACTCTTGAGAATTATGAAAAAATATTAGAAGAATACAAAGATGCTGTCGAGAGCAAAAAATTTATGATAAATAAACTTTATGATGAAATTAGTATTATAAAAAAATTAAAAGTATAAGATTTTTTAAATCTTATACTTTTAATTTTAGATGATTTTCTTTTACTTCTATTCTATTTCCTTGTAAAATGACTTCAAAATATACTCCATCTGGTATTCCATCATCATTAGCATTTTCTGTTAATGATCCTACTACATAATAATTTATTTCATCTAACATAAAAATAAATAATGTTCAAATCCCTATTAGTATTTTCTTTATTTATATATTTTTTAATAAAATCTTAATTTATTTTCATAAAATCTTAAAACCTAATTTTTTTAAATCTTATATAATATTCCAGAGGTGAATGAAAAATTATGAAAAAGAAATCACATTTAAAATTGCTTATTTTTATTATACTTTTTTTGTTATTTTGTTTTTACTTAGGAAGTAAGTTTTTTCCCAAATATACATTAGTTTCTACATCTAGTAATATTAATTATTCAGGTATTGGACAAAAGTTTATTTCTGGAAAAGATGGTTATGTAACTACATTTACTACTTCTGACGGAAAAACATACAAAGAATATAAACAAAATGGAAATAGTTCTTGGGCAGAACGTTATTATTGGGGTGGCACAATGGCAGAAAACGGCTGTGGTATTACTTGCCTTGCTACTCTTGCAAGTGGATATGGTAAAAATTATACTCCTGAAGATTTAAGAAAGAAATATGCTCCTAATAAAAATGATCATTTAGCAGGTGACCTTATTTCTTTTGAGTTAGAAAATTATTTTAGAATTGATAATTCTGATTTTAAATATTCTAATAATTATTTTGAAAAAGATTACATTTTTAATTGGTTAAAAGATGACAAGCCTATTTTAATTTGCGTTTGGGATAAGCCTAGTAGCAAGTGGACAACCTCTTCTCATTATATGTTACTTCTTGCAACAGATAATATTTCTAAGGTTTATGTTTCAAATCCAAATGGAGATACTAATAGTCATAGAGAGTCTGGATGGTATGATTATACTGATGTATTACCATATATCGCAAAAGCTCTTTTTATTATGTAATAAATTCTTATCTATTAACAAAGGTTATATAATTTATTTTATACATTCCAGATTATAACCTTCCCACCAATGTTGTAACAGGCAAAGCCTTAAATGCTTATCACTTGGTCCCATATGGTTAAATCTTTCATCTCTTAAAATAAATATATAACCTTTGTTTTGAAATTATTATATTGATATTTATTTCTATTTTGCAATACCAGTATTTTTTGTAATTGTTTCTTCAATCATATTTACTGTTTTTTCTATTCCTAAAGCATCTACATTTAAGCTAATATCATAATTGCTTAAATCTTTCCAAATTTGTCCTGTGTAATGATTATAATGTTTTTCTCTTGCTTTGTTGATTTTATTTATTTCTTTTAATGCATTTTTTTCTTCTAAACCATAATATTTTACTGCTCTTGCTATTTTATTTTCTTCATCACTATATAAGAATACTGAAATGACATTTTCATTATCTTTTAATATGTAATCTGCACATCTACCAATAATTACGCAAGAACCCTTTTTTGCTATTTCTCTTATTGCATTTGTTTCTGCAATAAATAAATTATCATCATTCGTTAAGTTATTGTAATATTGTGAATTGAAATTTGATAATAATTTATCTGTTATATTTTGTTCTTTTTCTTCAATATATGATGCTGATAATCCACTTTCGCTTGATACCATCATTATTAAATCTTTGTCATATAATTTTATTCCTAATTTTTCAGCAAGTAATTTCCCAACATATCTACCACCTGAACCATATTCACGATTAATTGTAATTATTAGATTGTTTTTTTCTTCTATGTTCTCTTCTTTTACATTTTCTATTTTTTCTTCACTTTCATTTTTATTTTCTTCTTTGTTAAATTTATTTACTTGAAGAACTAATAAAATAACTGCTATTATAAATGCAAATCCATCCGCTATTGGTCCTGCATATAAAACTCCCATAACACCATAGAATTTAGATAATATAATGGCTGATGGTATATAAAACAAAATTTGTCTAGATAATGTAAGAAATGCAGATTTTGTTGGTTTTCCTACTGCTTGGAAGAATATACCTGATGAAATTTGAATTCCGTTACAAAGCGTTAACATTAAAAATGTTCTAAATGTTAAACATGCAAATTCATTATACAATTCATCTCCAGAACCAAATATACTAATTAATTTTTCTGGTATTGTCTGGAATAATATGAATGATACTACTGATACCATTGTACTTAATAATAATACCCATTTTAATGTTTGTTTTACCCTATCGTATTTCTTTGCTCCATAATTATATCCAACAATTGGTTGACTTCCTGCTGCAATTCCTATGATAATACTTGCTAAAATCATATTTACTTTCATAACGATTCCATGAACAGTAATTGGTATCTCTGTACCAAATTTGCTACTAGCTCCATATATGTTATATAGAGTATTTTGTGCAGTAATAACTATTACAATTGCCATTTGTGTAATAAAAGAAGATATTCCAAGCATTGCCACATTTTTTATTAGTTTTAAAGAAACTTTAAAACTACTTTTTGTAAGCTCAATACTTTTAAATTTCTTTAAATAAAGTATATTAATTAAGAAGTTAACAATTTGGCTAATAACAGTTGCAAGTGCCGCTCCTTTAATTCCCATATCAAATACAAATATAGAAATTGGGTCTAATATAATATTTAAAACAGCACCAATAATCATTGATGTCATTGCATATTTTGGCGAACCATCTGCTCTTATTATTGAGTTTAGAGTAGTTCCTATCATCATAAATGGAATTCCAATTGCAATTATATATCCATAGTCCATAGCATATGCTCTTAAAGTATCTGTTCCTCCAAATAGAGTAATCAAATTTGGTAAAAATATTAAAATAAGTATACCTAAAATAATAGATAAAATAACAGATGCTATAATTCCATTTCCTACTCCATTTTCAGCTTCTTTTTTCTTTTTTTCGCCTAATTTTAAACTTAAATATGCTGATGTACCATCTCCAAACATTAAAGCAAATGCTAAACATATTACAGTTATTGGAAAAATAATATTTGTTGCTCCGTTTCCTAGATAGTCTACACCCCATCCAATAAATATTTGGTCAATTATATTGTATAGTGCATTTACTACTAATGATATAATACATGGTACAGAAAATGCCATTAATAATTTTCCTATTTTTTCTTTTCCTAAATCTAATTGTTTCATTTTTTCCTCCTTGTTTTAGTATGTTATCACACAAAAAACAACACATTAAATGTGCTGTTCGTTAATCACTATTTTTATAGTGTGCGTTTCCATTATTTATTTTAGATTTATATTCTATAATATTTTGTGGAATCTTGTCAATGTTTTTCAAGTTAATTTTCTTCAAATTTCCCAAATAAATCATAATCTCTAACTTCTGTTATCTTACAATTTACAAATTGATCTATCTTGTCTTTAGTTTTGTTTTCATTTTCTATAAAAACAACCCCATCCATATCTGGAACATCCATATATGTTCTTCCTATGTAATATTTTCCGTCAAATGAAACATCTTCTATTAGAGTTTTATATGTCTTACCAATCTTATTTTCTAGATTAGTTTTTGATATTTCTTGTTGTAATTTCATTATTTTATTATATCTACTTTTTTTAGTTTGAGGATGAATTTGTTCTTTTAATCTTGAGGCTGGTGTACCATCTTCTTTAGAATACATAAATGCACCTAATTTATCAAATTTAGTTTCTTTAATGAATTCATAAAGTTTATCGAAATCTTCCGTAGTTTCTCCTGGGAACCCAACAATTACAGTAGTTCTAAGTATAACTTCTGGTATTTCTTTTCTTATCTTTTTCATTAATTCTTTTATTGATTCTTCATTACTTTTTCTATTCATTCTTTTTAATACTGTATTAGATATATGTTGAATTGGTATATCAAAGTATTTACATATTTTATCATTGTTTTTTACAATATTAATTAATTCATCTGTTATTGTTTCTGGATATGAATATAAAAATCTAATCCATTCAATTCCTTCTATTTTACAAAGTTTATCTAAAAGTTCTGCAAGCTTTGATTCTCCATATATATCAATACCATATTTAGTAGTATCTTGTGCAATTACTATTAGTTCTTTTATTCCTTTTTTAGCAAGTAGTGTGGCTTCTTTTAGTATATCTTCTATTTTTCTACTAACAAATGGACCTCTAATATTTGGTATAGCACAATATGTACATCTATTACTACACCCCTCTGCTATTTTTAAATATGCCATTTTATCGCCAGTAGTTATAAGCCTCTTATCATATTCTAAGCTATAGTTTGATACTTTCTCTTCCCTTTTTATAATTTTTTCTACTTCTTTCCAAAACTCATCATAACTATCACAAGATATAAATAAATCTACTTCTGGTAGTGCCTTTTCTAATTCTTCTTTATATCTTTTAACTAAGCAACCTGTGGCTATAATATATTTACATCTACTTTTTTTATATTCTGCCATTTCTAAAATTGTATTGATTGCTTCTTCTTTTGCACTTTCTATAAATCCACAAGTGTTTATTAATATTATATCTGCTTCTTTTGGATTATTTACAATATTATATTCTTGTTCTTTAAATAACCCTATCATCATTTCTGTGTCTACTAAATTTTTACTACATCCTAGTGATACAAATCCTATATTCATTTTCTTCCTCTTTCTTTAAAATATCTATAATTTTATCACATTTTGTCGTGTTTTTCTAGACTATTTTATAATATTTAGTATATAATAATTATAATTTAAGGAGGTTTTATTATGACACCACATATTGAAGCAAAAAAAGGAGAAATTGCAAAAACTGTATTAATGCCTGGTGATCCACTTCGTGCAAAACTTATTGCTGATAATTTTTTAGAAAATGCTAAACTTGTAAATTCTGTTCGTAATATTTTTGCATACACAGGATTATATAAAGGAAAAGAAATAACTGTTATGGCTTCACGGAATGGGAATGCCTAGTATGGGAATTTACTCTTACGAATTATTTAAATTTTATGATGTAGAAAATATAATAAGATTAGGCTCTTGTGGAGGATATAATAAAGATTTAAATTTATTTGATTTGGTACTTGTAGATAATTCTTATACAGAAGGCAATTATGCTCTAAGCATCAATAATACTGACTGCCATTTTATAAATTCAAGTAATAAACTTAACTCTATAATTGAAGATACTGCAAAATCAATAGATATATCTATAAAAAAATCTAATATTGCTTGTGGTGAAGTTTTTGATGCTTATATGAGTGATATGTCTAAATATTTAGAAAGATTACCAAAAGAATATAATATATCAGGTGCTGAAATGGAGGCTTTTGCGTTATTTTATAATGCAAAATTGTTAAATAAAAATGCTGCTTGTATACTTACTGTTGTTGATTCGTATTTTTATAATGAAAATGTATCAGCTGATGCTAGACAAAACTCATTAAATCAAATGATTAAACTTGGACTAGAAAGTGCTATTAAAATATAACAAATTTTATAGAAAAAATGATTAAAAACTTGATTTTTAGTCATTTTTTTTGTATAGTATAATTTAGAATTTTATTATAAAGGAGATTTTATTATGAGTACACTTATTTTTGGACATAAAAACCCAGATACAGATTCAATCTGTTCTAGTTTAGTTATGGAAAAATTTGATAAAAACTTAGGATTTGATGTAGAGGCTGTAAGACTTGGTGATGTTAATAAAGAAACAGCTTATGTACTAAATTATTTAGGAATCGAAGCACCAAGAATTATATCTTGTGTAGAAGAAGGACAAGCTGTAGTTTTAGTAGATCATAACGAATTTTCACAAAGTGCTGATGGAATTGAAAAAGCAAAAATCGAAACAGTTGTAGATCATCACAGAATTGCAAATTTCCAAACAGCTGAACCAGTATATTATAGAGCAGAACCAGTAGGTTGTACATCTACTATTCTTTACAAAAAATTTAAAGAAGAAAATATGACAATTGAGAAAAAAGAAGCTGTTTTAATGCTTTCTGCAATTGTATCAGATACATTGTTATTTAAATCACCAACTTGTACTGAAGAAGATAAAAAGGCATGCGAAGAACTGGCTCGTATTGCTGAAATTGATGTTAATACATATGGCTTAGATATGTTAAAAGCAGGAACTGATTTAAGTGATTTTACACCTGACGGATTAATTAATATTGATTCAAAAGAATTTGCAAATGGAGATTTTAAATTCCAAGTTTCTCAAGTAAATACTGCTTGTATTGAAGATGTATTAAAAGGTAAAGCAGAAATTGAAAATGCTATGCAAAACTTTATAAATTCTAATGGATTAAACTTATTTGTATTTTTAATTACAGATATTATAAATAGCAATTCTCAATGTATTGTTTTAGGTAATAATACAGATATATTTGAAAAAGCATTTAATACAAAATTAGAAGATAATATGGCATTTTTAGAAGGTGTTGTTTCTAGAAAGAAACAAGTTGCTCCTATTATTTTGAATAATATATAGTTTTTTTAATAATCTATAGAAAAATCAAAACGTATTACTAAAAAGGTAATACGTTTTTTTATATATTAAAGTATTGGTATAAACTTTGGAGTTTTATTTTCTATTTTACATATACGTCTTTCGTGGTTATTTAATACCCTTTCTATCATCCTACGTTGTTTTTCCACACTTTGTATTATTGTCCCGCAGTTTTCTACTACTGCTCCTTCAACTTCATCAATTTTAGTTTTAACTTGTGATATATCTGTTTTTAATTCCTCTCTTAATTCTTCTTTTGCATCTTTTATTTCTTCTTTTAGTTCTTCCTTAATATTATGCATTTCTTCCCAAGTTTTGATTTGGTTTCTATACAACTCCTTTATTTGTTGTTGCATACCTCCCATTTGATTTTGCATTCCATCAAATTGTCCTTGTAAACCGTCAATTTGACCTTGCATGCCTCCTATTTGATTTTGCATTCCATCAATTTGACCTTGTATGCCTCCTATTTGATTTTGTATTCCATCAATTTGACCTTGTATGCCTCCTATTTGATTTTGTATTCCATCTACTTTGCTAGCAATAATACTAACTTGTGATAAAATTTGTTTTGCTATGTTTTCTTCCATAAAAACAACCTTCCTTTCTATATTATATTTGGGGTTAAATGTTTTAATACTGTATATTTGACAAAACATTTTGTATCCTTATTGTAATATAGAAGTTGTCAAATTGCAAGTAAAAATCTAAATATTTTACAAAAACTTTTCGACAAATTGCGACAATTTACAAAATTTTTCCTCCACCTACTACTATATCTCCTTTATAAAACACGACTGATTGTCCTTTAGTTATAGCTCTTTGTGGATTTTCAAATTCTACCTTTATTTTATCTTTTTCTATAGGTATAATTTTTGCTTCCGCTTCTTTTGCTCTATATCTTATTTTAGCTGTTACTTTCATTTCTTGTTTTAATTCTTCAAATAGTATGAAATTTAGTTCATTTGCATATAATTCTTTCTTATATAATTCTTCTTCTGTTCCTACTATTACTTGGTTTTCCTTTTCTTTTAAATCAACAACATATAATGGTTCTTTATATGAAATTCCTAATCCCTTTCTTTGACCTATTGTATAATATATTAAACCATTATGTTTTCCTACTATTTCTCCTTTCTTAGTTACTATATTTCCTTTCTTTGGAGCATTTTTCATATTTTGAATTAAAAAATCTGTATATTTATTATTAGGTATAAAACATACTTCCTGACTATCTGGCTTTTTAGCTACTAACAAACCATGTTTTTCTGCAATATTTCTAACCTCTTGTTTATCAGCATAATTTTGTAGAGGAAATAGCATTTTAGGTATTACCTCTTTTGGTATTCCATATAAAAAGTAAGTTTGGTCTTTTGCTACCTCATTTGATTTCTTTAAAACATATTGATTATATTCTTCAGCAAACTCTGTTTTTGCATAATGTCCTGTTGATATATAATCACATTCTAATTCCATTGCCTTTTTATAAAATAGATCAAATTTTATGTGTTTATTACACTCAATACATGGGTTTGGAGTTTTGGTACATCCATAACATTTTATGAAATCATCTATTACATATTTCTTGAATTCTTCTTTATAGTTTAATGTATAGTGTGGAATTCCTAATTTATCACATACTCTTTTTGCATCATAAACAGCACTCAAAGAACAACATCCACTTTCTACATTAGCTGTTTCATCTTGCCACAATTCCATTGTAGCTCCTATTACTTCATATCCTGCTTCTTTTAATAAAATTGCAGATACAGAACTATCTACTCCTCCACTCATTCCTAATAATACTTTTTTCATTTTACTTCTCTTTTCTTTTTTATTATATATAAATATTATTGTTAATATTTAATAACTTTGCTCTAATTAGTAGAAAAAGTATCTTTCCAATTTACAAGATTACTTTTCTACTAATTATTAAATATTTGCTATTAAAGATCACGAAAACAATTTAGTTCAATTATTCTATGTATTGTAACAATTTTTCTAATTCTTCCTTACTGAAATTATATTCTTTATTGCAGAAATGACATACTGTATTAATGTTCCTTTCAGTATTTATAATATCTTGTAGCTCTTTTTTTCCTATTGCAATTAATCCTCTTTCTATCTTTTCTTTACTACAGTCACATTCATAAACAGGTACTATATTATCCTCTATTATTTTAACATTTACATCTCCTGTAATATCTTTTGCAATTTCTCCTAGAGTCATATTTTCATCTAACATTTTGCTTATAGGTTTTGCCTCTTTTATTCTGTTTTCTAAAATAAATAAATCATCTTCTGTAGCATCTGGTATTGGTGTTACAACATATCCTCCACTTGATTTTACCCCTTTACTATCTACCAAAACTCCTAATGCAACTGCTGTATTTGTTTGTTCAGATGTAGCAAAATAATTTGTAAAATCTTCCGCAATTTCACCAGTTACAAGTGGAACCATTCCTATATATGGGGCTTTTAGCCCTATATCTTTTATTATATTTAAATATCCCTCTTTACCTACTGCTCCCCCAACATCTAATTTTCCATTTAAATTTAGTGGAATATCTACTAATGGATTTTGTACATATCCTTTTAGTTTTGGTGAATTACTTGCTACTACTACAATTCCTCCAAGTGGTCCATTTCCTTTTATTTGTATAGTTAATTTATCTTCTTCATTTTTCATATTACTTGCCATTATACTAGCAATAGTTAAAGTCCTTCCAAGTGCTGCTGTTGCTACTGGGCTTAAATCGTGTGTCATTCTTGCTTTTTCTACCAAATATGTAGTATTAGCACATATTATACTTACTCTTCCATCATATGCTAAAAATTTTATAATTTTATCTTTATTTTCCATTTGATATCTCCTATAAATAATTTGATAGTGCTAATTATACCATATATAGCAAAAAAAGAAAAGGTATATACCTTTTCTTTTATTCTTCTTCAAACATATCTTTTCCTACTCCACATAATGGACATACCCATGTATCTGGTAATTCTTCAAATGGTGTTCCTGGTGCTATTCCATTATCTGGATCTCCAATTTCTGGATTATATTCATATCCACAAGCTAAACATTTATACATTTCATTTCCTCCTCTCAACTTAAATATATTTTTATAGCCGAGTAGCAATTACTGCAACTACAATTAACGCAAATGATAGTGCTTTCCATATTCCGCTTTCTAATAATACTATTGCAAACATTCCTAGTGTTGCACTAATTCCATATAATATTAAAACTGCTTCTTTTTGTGTAAATCCTTTTTTTAGCATTTTATGGTGTAAATGTCCTTTATCTGGCATTACTACTGCTTTTAAAGATTTTCCTTTTATTAATCTTCTAGCAATTGCAAATAATGTATCAAATACTGGAAGTGCAAGTACTATTAGCGGTGCTACTATTACTATTAAAGTATATGTTTTTGCAATTCCTAATATTGATATTACAGCTAATGAATAACCTAAAAAATTAGAACCTGTATCTCCTATAAAAGTTTTTGCAGGATTAAAGTTAAATGGTAAAAATCCTGTTAATGCTCCCGCAAGTGCTGTTATCATAATAATTGCAATTAGTGGTGAACCATTTAGTGAAAATATAATTATTAATGATAAGCATGATATTAATGATATTCCTGAAGATAGCCCATCTAATCCATCTATTAAGTTAATTGCATTCGTAATCCCTACTATCCAACCAAGTGTTAATATCGTAGAAAATACTTTGTTTAATTCCATTAGCTCATCTGTCTCTAAAAATGGTATACTTATATGTTCTATTATTATGCCACTTTTTATTACTAAAACAGCTGCAAGTACTTGACCTGCAAGTTTTACAAGCGGTGAAATTCCCTTTAAGTCATCTATGAAACACGTTATTATTATAACCAATGCTCCAAGAAAAAATCCAACTAATTTCAAATAATATTGTTCTTCTCCTAAATTAATCGAACCTTCTATTCCCATAATTGTAAGTAAATATATTATTGATATTAGAAATCCTGCAATAACAGCAAGTCCCCCTAAGCGTGGCATTACTTTTTTATTTATTCTTCTTTCATCTTTTGGCAAATCAACCGCACCTACTTTTTTTGCTAGCTTAATAGTATATGGTGTAACGACAAATGCTGTAATAAATGCAAGTAAAAATGCAATTGCTATATCTCCCCACATAAGTAGACCTCCTACTATATATTTAATTTTTTCATTTACAAATATATCACAATAAAATGTATATTACAATATTTTTTTAATATATATATTTAATATTAGTTATAAGATAAATATTAACATATAATACTTGGAGGTATTTAAAAATGAAATCTCGATTTTTCTTTTTTTCTCTTAAAAAACATATATTGCCTTGCTTGTTTATACTTTTTACTATATGTTTAGTAATCTTTTCTAAAGAAAATTTGTCTGCTACAAAGAATGGATTGCTACTATGGGCAAATTCTGTTGTCCCTGCACTTTTACCTTTTTTTATAGCAACTGAATTATTGAGTCATACTACAGTCGTAAATTCTATTGGAAAATTGCTTAATAGATATATGAAGCCTATTTTTAATGTTCCTCGGTATTGGTGCTTATGCTTTTATTATGGGAATTATAAGTGGTTATCCTGTTGGTGCAAAAATTGTTACAGAGTTTAGAAAAAATGGTGATTGCTCAAGGGCTGAAGCTGAAAGATTACTTGCATTTACTAATAATTCTGGACCACTTTTTATTATTGGTACCATTGGTGTTAGTATGTTTGGTAACACTTTAATACGGACTATTATTATTTATAACACATATATTATCCTGCATTATAGTAGGCTTTCTATTTAAATTTTGGAAATATAATGATAGGGAATTTGTAACATCTAAAAAATCTTCTATCTCTTCTAAAAGTACTGTAACATTTTCAAATTTAGGAGAAGTATTATCTAATAGTATTATGAATTCAGTTAATACTATTGTTATGATTGGTGGATTTGTAATTCTATTTTCTGTAATAATATCTATCTTAAATAATTCTGGATTATTAGATGTAATTTGCAAAATGTTTTATCCAATATTTAATATGTTAAATATTGATATAGATTTTATTAAGCCTGCTATTTCAGGCCTTGTAGAACTTACAAATGGATTAAATAGTCTTTCTTGTATTAATACTAAATCATTTTCTACTTTAATTACTTTTGCAAGTTTTATTTTGGGATTTGGTGGTATAAGCATATGTCTTCAAGTTTTAAGTATCATTTCAAAATCAGATATTTCAATAAGTGCTTATATTACAGGAAAATTATTACAAGGTACGATTGCCGCTATTTTAACATATGCCATTATTCACATTTTTCCAATATTTAACCTAGATTTAGTACCAATTTTTTCTGGAAATGTGAATAAGTTACCTGCATTTACTGCATATATTAATCCATATAATATAGTAATTTTACTTTTAATTATTAGTACTACTACTTTTATTTTATTCAATAGAAAAAAATATAAACTTTATAACAGATAAATTTATCATATGTATCTTTGTTTTGAATATAAGTATAAAGGAACTATTATTAATTTTTATATAAGATGGGAGTGTTTTTTTATGGATAGAAATATGGATTTTAATGGGTTTGATAACATGAATTTTGACCCTAATATGGTAAATGATAATATGTATAGAGACCCTATGTTTAACCCTATAATACAATATGAACAAGCGTATATGTACTATAGATATTTGTCTCAACAAATGGAATATAAGATAAGGTGTAAAGAATATGATAAACTTTGTGGTAAGGAAAAAGAAAGAAGAATTGAATAAAAAATATGAAACTATATCTTGATAAATGTGTATTTTAGCTTTATATAATAAAAGATTTTTGTATAGCTCTAGTAAAACAATATAAACTTAAAAGAAGTGGTACTACTAGCACTTCTTTTTTACTTTCGATTTTACAATTTATCTATATATATCATATTAATTGTGTAAACTGTCACTCAGTTTCTGTCTTACATATTCATATAAAATTACACTTGTTGCAACTGACGCATTTAGGCTTTCTGTCTTTCCTAGCATTGGAATTTTTGCTTTTATATCTGCCATATCTAAAATTTCATTTGATACTCCATTTGCTTCGTTTCCAATTACAATTACTTTTTTATCGTACTCTACATCATATATACTATCTTCAGTTTTAAGTGATGTTGCAACTACTTTAAATTTATGTTTTTTTATTTCTTTTAGTGTTTTTACTAAATCGTCTGCTATAATGACTTTTACTCTAAATATTGCTCCCATTGTTGATCTAACGACTTTTGGATTGTATGCATCAGCTGTTTCTTTTGATATAATTATTTGTTTTAAACCTACACTATCTGCAGTTCTTAAGATTGTACCTAAATTTCCTGGGTCTTGTATTCCATCTAATGCAACAATAACATCTTGGTCATAATCTATCGCATCTTCTTTATTGTCTTTTTCTACTACCGCTAAAATTCCTTGTGGATTCGTTACTTCTGTTACTGCACCAAAAACTTTTTCTGATACATATATACAATTGTATTTAGCAATTTCATACATTAATTTTTGTTCTATTAAGTTGTTTTCTACACAGTCTTCGCATACAACTATTGTATCAATCTTAGCATTTTCTTCAACTGCTTCTTCTATTAGTTTAATTCCTTCAACAATATACTTATTTTCTATTTCTCTGTATTTCTTGTCCTTAAGTTTTCGTATATTCTTTATAACTTCATTATCTTTACTTGTAATAACTTGCATAATTTCTCCCTCTTCCTTGAAAAATCATTTATGTATGGGCAGGTCCTGTGTCTGCCCTTTTTGTTATTTTTGTATTTATAAGGGCGGACACAGGGCCCGCCCCTACACCTTCATATGTTTTATTTTCCTATCCTACACATTCCTTTAAAAAATCCTTTATTTTCTTCACAATAACTGCATCTTGATTTTCTGGTAGTTTATATGTTATATATGGCTCAATTCCTCCGTGAAAATCTTATTTCATTTCTGTATTTTTTAACTAATTTATCTACTATGTTCATATTAAAATTATTTGCATCGAAGTTAAATATAACACTTTCTCTTCTTCCAGAAATTTTTATTACAAACGCTTTCTTTGCTAGTTCTTTTATACGTGCAATTTCAAGTAAATTATTTACTTCTTCTGGCATTGCACCAAATCTATCTATAATTTCATCTATTACATTTTGTATATCTTCTTCTGTTCGGCTAGTAGCTATATTTTGATATACCTCAATTTTTTGACTACTATTTTCTATATATTCATCTGGAATATAGCTTGAAATATTTATATCTATTTGTACATCTATTTCTTCTTTTGTCTCTATTCCTTGCATTTCTTTTACAACTTCATCTAGTAATTTACAATAAGTATCATATCCGACTTGATCCATATGTCCATGTTGAATTTCTCCGTAGCAAACTTCCTGCTCCTCTTATTTCTAAATCACGCATTGCTATTTTAAATCCTGAACCAAATTCAGTAAATTCTTTTATCGCTTTTAATCTTTTATCTGCTACTTCACTTAATAGTTTATCTGGTTTATATGTAATATATGCATAACTTTGTGTACTACTTCTTCCTACTCTACCTCTAATTTGATATAACTGTGCAAGACCTAATCTATCTGCATTTTCAACAATAATTGTATTAGCATTTGGTATATCTATACCTGATTCTAATATTGTTGTACATACTAAAACATCTATCCTTTTTTCTATGAAGTCCATCATAATTTCTTCAAGTTCTTTTCCTGTCATTTTTCCATGTGCAAATCCTACTTTTGCTTCTGGAATTAAGTTTGCAACATCTTCCGCCTTTTTTATTATGCCTTCTACATTATTATATAAATAAAATACCTGTCCATCTCTTTCTAACTCCCTAGTTATTGCTTCTTTTACAACCTCTTCATCATATTCAAGTACATAAGTTTGAACTGGTCTTCTATTTACAGGTGGTTCATATATTACAGACATATCTCTTACACCAACAATAGACATATGAAGCGTTCTAGGTATTGGTGTTGCTGTCATAGTTAATACATCAACATTAGTTTTTAGTTCTTTTATTTTTTCTTTATCTTTTACTCCAAAACGATGCTCTTCATCTATAATTAAGAGTCCTAAATCCTTGAATTCTACATCTTTACTTAATATTCTATGTGTTCCAATAACAACATCAACTTCTCCAAGTTTTAGTTTTTTTACAACTTCATCTTGTTCTTTCTTTGTTCTAAACCTATTTAAAAGTTCTACGTTTATCGCAAAATCTTCCATTCGCTCTTTAAAACTTTCATATTGCTGGTTTGCAAGAACAGTAGTTGGAACAAGGTAAGCCACTTGTTTATGACTCATAACTGCTTTAAATGCAGCACGAATAGCTACTTCTGTTTTTCCATATCCAACATCACCACAAAGAAGTCTATCCATTGGTCTATCTTTTTCCATATCTTTTTTTACTTCTTCTATACATCTTAATTGATCTTCTGTTTCAGTATATGGGAAGCTATCTTCGAATTGTGCCTGCCAAGGAGTATCTGATGCAAATGCGTAACCTTTTACTTTCTGTCTTTTTGCATATAATTCGATAAGATTTCTTGCTACTTCTTGTAAGTTTGATTTTACTTTTTTCTTGGTATTCGCCCATTCTTTACTTCCTAGTCTATTTAACTTAGGACTTGCTTCTCCACCACCAATATATTTTCTAATACTATCTAATTGGTTTGTTGGAATATATAAAATATCGTCATCTCTATATTTTATTTTAATATAATCTTTAGTAATGTTATCAGCACTAATTGTGTTTACTCCTATAAATTGCCCAATTCCGTGACTTTTATGTACTACATAATCTCCTATTTTTAAATCTGCAAATACTACCCTCTCTCCTTTTGCAAATTCCTGCGGTGCTCTTTTTCGTTTTTTTGCATCTTTATTAAATAATTCTTCACTACTAATAACAAGAAGTTTTGAATCAAATAATTCAAATCCTGTTGATAATCCTTTTGTTGATACAATTACAGTACCATTTGGGAGTTCTACATCTAATTTTTCTACATATTTATGTGGTATTTCATTTTCTAATAATAGTAAAGAAAGTTTTTTAGCTGTTTCTTCCCCTCCTGCTAGTACTACTACTCTCTTTTGTTTTTGAGATGCAGATTTTGCTTCTTCTAAAAATAATTCCATACTGCTTTTATAGAAATTTACTTCTCTTGTTTCAAAGTTTATTCCGTTTTTCTTTATCTCTTCACTTTCTTCTACCATACCTATATCTTGTTTTTCTAGATATACAGTTTCTCCTTTTAGTATTTCTAATAAAATTTCATCGTATTCATATAATTTTTTTAATCCATCTGGAATAATTTTTTCTTTTTCGGTTAACACTTTTTGCACATTTTGATTATCTATTATTACATTACCAGCTCTTGCTTTTATTTTTCTTGCTTCATCTAAAAATATAAGGTAGTCTTCTAAATAGTCTAATAAGTTTGTAGTTTTCGTATAAAAACTATCATAATATTTATCTATTTTGCTTATATAATTACCAGATTTTATTAATTCTATATCTGCATCAATATTATCTTTATTTTCTAAATCTTCAAATCTTTCTTCTATACTTTTACATACATCTTCTATGTCTTTTTCTAATATAAATTCATGTGCTGGATATACTTCTATTTCTTTTATCATTTTGGTTGAACGTTGACTTGATATATTAAAATATCTTATAGAATCGACTTCATCTCCCCAAAGTTCAATTCTTACACCCTCTTTTTCTGTTATCGCAACATCTATAATTCCGCCTCTTATACTAAATTGACCTTTTGCTTCAATTAATTCACATCTTACAAACCCAAGTGCTACTAAACTTTTTTTAATCGTTTCTATATTATAGCTTTTTCCTATTTTAAAGTTTAGTGTTTCTTTAAATAATAATTCTTTTGGAATGATTCTTTGCTGTAGTGCTTCTATTGTAGTTATTACTACTTCTGCCTCACCTTTATATATTTTGCTTAATGATTCTGCTCTTTTTATTTGTAAATCATTACTTTCTGCAACATAATCATATGTAACTATTTCTCTTTTGGGAATAAACACTATCTCTTGGGTAAAATAGCTCATATCTTTATATAATTTTCTTGCTTGTATTTCATTATAAGTAATTATACAAATTTTTTTACCTGTATATTCTTTTGTTCCATAAGCAAAGCAAACTTTACAAACGTCAGTAAGCCCAGTTAGAAGTCCTGGGCTTTTTTTATTTTTTAAATCCATAATATAGCTATTAAATCTTTTTGAATTTGATAGCATTTGTATAATTGAGTTCATATCTCGCTATCTTCTCCTTTTGTAAATCATGCTAATATTATATAATAATTTTTTATTTTTTAGAAGAGGTTTTATTGTAATTTTAATGATAATCTAAATATTATCATTTTTCAAAATTTGACAATTTTCTACTTTTACCATATATTATATATAGATTTTTGTTTAGGAGGATGTGCTATGTGGAAAGAATTTAAAGAATTCGCTACAAAAGGAAATGTTATGGATTTAGCAATTGGTGTTATTATTGGTGGTGGTTTTCAAAATATTGTTAAATCACTAGTTAATGATATTATTATGCCTTTTATTTCTGTTTTTACAGGAAAAATCGATTTTAATGATATGATGTTTACCATAGGTGATACTTCTATAAAATATGGTTCATTTATAACTAATGTTATTAATTTTTTAATTATTGCATTTAGTGTTTTTCTTATGGTTAGATATATTAATAAATTTAATAAGGCTTTAGAGGAAAAAACTAAAGAAATGGCAGATGATATAAATAAAAAACTTGAAAAACAACCTAAATTTTTTAAAAAATTTAGAAAAAATAAAAAGAAACAAGTTACTCCTGCGCCTGCACCTACTGAAAAAACATGTCCTTATTGTTTTTCTAAAATTAATATTAACGCTTCAAGATGCCCTCATTGTACATCTATTTTAGAAGAAACTACAGAAGTTATAGGAGAACAATTATAAATTGAAGAAAAATAAAAGTAGATATTTATATAAAATGTACCCTTTGTCAAGGACATTTATAAAAAAAGTGTATATTTTATGCGGTCTCTTTAAGAAGATGATTTCTGTACATTACAGGAGTCTTCTTTTTTAAATTATATTTTTTCATCAATCTTCGTATTTTTTCAAATTAAACTTAATTCCAAATTCCTTTTCCAATACCATTTTTATTTGTCTAGCACCTTTATGTCTATTCTTAAATTTGTTTACTTCTTTATCTGTAAAAACAAAATTATTCACATAAAAAACCTACTTTCTATGTGTCTATTATACACAAAAATATACCCAATGGGAAGACACTCTTTTTTAGTGTATTCCATTAGGTACATTTTAGAACTCCTACTTCTTTCCTTTTTCTCATATAAATTATAATTCAATAACTTTTTCCCAAGATAAGTCATCTTTTCCAAAATGTCCATAGTTTGTTGTTTTTGTGTAAATAGGACTTCTTAGGTTTAGATAGTTTATTATTCCTGTTGGGGTTAATTCAAATTTTTTATAAATTAAATCTACTATTTCTTCTTCAGGAATAGTACCTGTTCCAAATGTATCTACATATATTGATACAGGCTTTGCTACTCCTATTGCATAACTAAATTGAATTTCACATTTTTTTGCTAATTTATTAGCAACTATATTTTTCGCTATAAATCTTGCCATATATGCAGCTGAACGATCCACTTTTGTTGGGTCTTTTCCTGAAAATGCTCCCCCACCATGTCTTGAATAACCACCATATGTATCTACTATAATTTTTCTTCCAGTTAAACCACTATCTCCAAGTGGACCTCCTATTACAAATCTTCCTGTTGGATTTATATAATATTTTGTATTTTCGTCTAATAATTCTTCTGGTACTACTTCTTTAATTACTTTTTCTTTTATATCTTTTCTTAGAGTTTCAAGATTTACATCTTCATTATGTTGTGTTGAAATTACTATTGTATTTACTCTTACAGGCTTATTATCTTCATATTCTATTGTTACTTGTGTTTTTCCATCTGGTCTTAAATAATTTAAAATATTATTTTTTCTAACTTCTGTTAGTTTTCTAGATAATTTTGATGCAAGATATATTGGAAGTGGCATATACGCATCTGTTTCATCACATGCAAATCCAAACATTATTCCTTGGTCTCCTGCACCAACAGATTCTAGGTTTTCTCCTGTTTTATCTTCTAAAGATTTGTCTACTCCTAATGCTATATCTGGTGATTGCTTAGATATATTTAAATGAATTTTACATGTCCTATAATCCATATCTAAGTTTTCATTATCATATCCTATTTCTTTTATTGCATTTCTTGCTATTTTTTCTATATCTATATTTACACTCCCTGTAATTTCTCCTGTTATGAATATTTCTCCTTTTCCCGCCACTGTTTCACAAGCTACTCTAGAATACTTGTCCTCTTTTAGGCAAGCATCTAAAACACTATCTGATATGTAATCACATAATTTATCTGGATGTCCCTCTGTTACACTTTCACTAGTAAATAATTTTTTCATTTTAATTCTCCTTTTTTTGTATGTATTTTGCATTCTGTTATCATATTTATCTTCTTTGAGCTGTAGGGGCAGGCCCTGTGTCTGCCTTTTTTATTGATATTTCTATATTATATATGCAAAAAATATATTTGTAGCATTTATTATTTATTAAATAATTTTTCTTATGCATTTCTGGACAGACACAGGACCTGCCCCTACATTTTTTCATTTAATTATTTATTTCCATAAAAAGACCTTTGCATATAGCAAAGGTCTTAATAATAACTCTTAAAATCATCATTCAAAGCACTTTGCTTTGTCGGTATTAGCACCTTAAAGAAATCAGGTTGCTGTGGAGTCATAAAGCCGATTCTCTCGTCCACTCTTGATAATATTACTTTTTGATTAAATTAACTCTAGGATTACTATTGGAGCTGCATCTCCTTTTCTTTGTCCTATTCTAATTATTCTTGTATATCCACCAACATTTTTATCTGCATATTTTGGTGCAATTTCATTAAATAGTTTACTTGGTAAATCAATATTTTTACCGTTTTCATCTTTTACTTTGTTAACTTTTGTCATAATTTTCTTTCTTGCATTTAATCTTGATGGCATATCTTTTTGTCTTGATACTGTTTTTTCTTCTTTTACTACTTTTAGGTATTCTTTACCATTTTTACTTGTTGCTTTTTCAGTTTCTTTATTTCCTTTAGCATCTAATTTTGCTGTTACAACTTTAACATCTACCATTTCAAAGTTGTCTTTTTCTTTAACAGCAAGTGATATTATACTATCAACGATTGCTTTTACCTCTTTTGCTCTTGTTTCAGTTGTTTGAATTCTTCCATGAAGAATTGCATCGGTAGTTAAGCATTTAAGCATAGCTAATCTTTGATCAGTTGGTTTCCCTAATTTTCTATTTCTTGCCACTTATTTTTCACCTCTTCTTAAAAATTTTAAAATAACTTATTATTTATTTTTGGGCAACTACATAGCTTGCCCCTACATTTCACTCTTCACTTTTCATTATTAACTCTTGCCAAAAACAATTATACTAGTCTTCTTCTTTTGCAAAATCTAAACCTAAAGAATGTAATTTATGTGTAACTTCATCTAAAGATTTCTTTCCTAGATTTCTTACTTTCATCATATCTTCTTCAGTTTTATTTGCTAAGTCTTCAACAGTAGAAATTCCAGCTCTTTTTAAACAATTGAAAGAACGAACTGATAATTCTAAGTCTTCTATTGACATTTCTAATACTTTTTCTTTTTTAGATTCTTCTTTTTCAATCATAACTTGTGTATTTTTCGTTGCTTCAGATAAATCTATAAATATTTCTAAATGTCCAGTCATAACTTTAGCAGCTAAGCTTAATGCTTCATCAGCTTTTAGGCTTCCATCTGTCCAAACTTCAATAATTAATTTATCAAAGTCTACCATTTGTCCAACCCTAGTATTTTCAACTGAATAGTTTACTTTTTTAACTGGTGTATAAATTGAATCTATTGGTAATACAGATATATCTTGGTTTGGTTTTTTATTTTTTGCAGCACTATTATATCCTCTACCTCTATCAACTGTCATTTCCATTTTTAAATGTCCACCTTCTGAAACAGTTGCTATATGTAAATCTGGATTTAGTACTTCTACTGAACTATCTGTTATAATATCAGCAGCTGTAACTTCACCTTCACCTTTAAAATCAATTCTTATGATTTTTTCTTCATCATCAAAAGTTTTTAATCTTACATTTTTTAAGTTGATTACTATTTCTGGTACATCTTCTACTACGTTTGGTATTGTAGAAAATTCATGTACTACGCCATCAATTTTTACACTTGTTATGCTACTACCTGGAAGTGATGAAAGTAGGATTCTTCTTAATGAGTTTCCTATTGTTACACCATATCCTCTTTCTAATGGTTCACAAACAAATTTTGCATAATTGCTATCATCATTTATTTCTAGACATTCAATATTTGGCTTTTCAAATTCTATCATTTTTACCTCCCTGGTTTATGAAGTTTTACTTCTTCATATCTATTATTAGTCGGTATCATTATTGCCACTAATATTAGCTATTATTTAGAGTATAACTCTACGATTAAGTGTTCTTCTACTGGTAAGTCTATATCTTCTCTTGATGCTAATCTTACTACTTTTCCACTTAATTTTTCAGCATCTTTTTCTAGCCATGTTGGTACTGGTCTTGCAGAATTTGCACTTTCGTTTACTTTTATAATTTCTTTATCTTTCTTTAATTCTCTAACCGCAATTACGTCTCCTGCTTTTACTAAGTAAGAAGCAATATCAACTTTTCCTCCATTAACTTCAAATAGTCCATGGTTTACAAGTTGTCTTGCTTGAGCACGAGATGATCCATATCCTAATCTATAAACTACGTTATCTAATCTACTTTCTAATATTTGAAGTAAGTTCTCACCAGTAACTCCTTTTTTGTTTGAAGCCATTTCGAAATATTTTCTAAATTGTTTTTCTCCTACTCCATAGAATGATTTTGTTTTTTGTTTTTCTCTTAATTGAGTACCATATTCAGAAAGCTTAGCTTTCTTTTGTCCATGTTGTCCTGGTCCATAATTTCTTCTAGAAACAGAACATTTATCAGAATAACATCTTTCACCTTTTAAGAATAGCTTTTGACCTTCTCTACGGCATATACGACATTGTTCGTCTTTATATCTAGCCATTTAGCCATTTCCTCCTTTTTTTCTTATTTTTAATTTATTTGCTCTTAAAATTGTTTACTATTTTTAATTTTAATATGGTTAGCATATTAGCTTATTAGTTTGTTATAACTTTTACTCTAATCTCTAGCTTCTAATTTCTAACCTGTTGAACTATACTCTTCTTCTTTTTGGTGGTCTACATCCATTGTGTGGTATTGGTGTTACATCTTTAATTGCACTTATTTCTAGACCTGCTGTTTGTAATGATCTTATTGCAGCTTCACGACCAGAACCTGGTCCTTTTACAAATACTTCTACAGATTTTAATCCATGTTCCATACCTGCTTTTGCAGCTGTTTCAGCAGCTTCTCCGTGCTGCAAATGGTGTTGATTTTCTTGAACCTTTAAATCCTAATTCTCCAGCACTTGCCCAAGAAATAACATTTCCTTGTATATCAGTAATTGTAACTATTGTATTATTAAAACTTGAATGTATATGTGCAGCACCTTTTTCAATATTTTTTCTATTTCTTCTAGGTGTTTTCTTTACTACAGTTTTTTTATTAGCCATTTGGTTTTATACCTCCTTATTTTTTACTTTTACTAACTAATTTTCTTGGACCTTTTCTTGTACGAGCATTAGTTTTTGTTCTTTGTCCTCTTACAGGTAGTCCTCTTCTATGTCTTATTCCTCTATAACATCCGATTTCAGTAAGTCTTTTAATATTTAAAGCTACTTCTCTTCTTAAGTCACCTTCTACTTTATGTTTTTCGTCAATAACTTTTCTTATACTATTTACTTGATCATCTGTTAAGTCTTTTACTCTAGTATCTGGATTAATTCCAGCTTCTTCAAGAATTTTTCTAGAACTTGATACTCCTATTCCATAGATGTATGTTAGTCCTATTTCTATTCTTTTTTCTCTAGGTAAATCGATTCCTGCTATACGAGCCATAAATTTTAGCACCTCCAAATTTTATTTGTTATTTGTTTTATTTTTGTTAATAATAAATTAAAATTTCTTATTGACAAAAATAAAACAATCGCTATTGCCTTTGGGATTTCCTTATTACATTTGGAAACTCAAATCGGCAAGAAGAAAAATGGCAAATCCATTTTTCTTGTTTGCTATTACAATCTAATATTGAAATGTATATAATTAAGGATTGTATTTATTAATTATATAGTTTATT
Organism: uncultured Clostridium sp.; assembly: GCA_948471035.1. Lineage (GTDB taxonomy): Bacteria > Bacillota > Clostridia > TANB77 > CAG-508 > RGIG8482. The sequence continues at coordinate 39,276 of CAOKRC010000002.1, read as the reverse complement.
AGATAGTAGAGCATAAATGTATATAAACACAAAACTATCATTTATCAGCCGCTTCATAGTTTTGTGTTAATATCAAAATTTTCTTTAAAATTAACCTTGTCTTTGTTTGTGTTTAGGATTTTCGCAAATTACTCTTATTTTTCCTTTTCTTTTTATAACTTTGCATTTTTCGCAAATTGGTTTTACTGATGGTCTTACTTTCATTTCCTGCACCTCCTCAAAATTCAAAGAATTTTGTACTGTGGCAGACACAGAGCCTGCCTTTACATTTTCATTTTTTACAATTTACTATTTTTTTGGGTTAATATATGAAAAATAAATTTTAAAGATAAACTCTAAATTTATTTTGCTCTCCATGTAATTCTACCTCTTGATAAATCATATGGTGATAATTCTATCTTAACTTTATCTCCTGGTAATATTTTAATATAATTCATTCTAAGTTTTCCAGAAATATGTGCCAATATTTGGTGTCCATTTTCAAGTTCAACTTTAAAATTTGTATTTGGTAAAGTTTCTACAACAGTACCTTCAACTTCGATTATATCCTCTTTTGCCAACGCTTTTTCACTCCTTAACTTATATCTTTTAAGTCTCTTTTACACAATTAGCTTAAACATTATATAACACAATTAAATAATTGTCAATATTTCTGGCTCTTTTTCTGTAATTAAAATTGTATTTTCATAATGTGCTGATAAACTTCCATCTTCTGTTATGATTGTCCACCCATCATCTAATACTAAAACATCTGGTTTTTTTTCTATTACCATTGGTTCTATTGCCAGAGTCATACCAGGTTCAAGTCTTATTCCTTTTCCAGCCTTTCCATAATTTGGAATACCTGGGTCTTCATGCATCTCTCTTCCTATTCCATGTCCTTGAAATTCTTTTACAACACTATATCCATTTTTTTCTACAAATTCACCTATTGCGTGACTAACATCACCTATTCTATTTCCTGCTTTTGCATATTTTATCCCTTCAAAAAAAGCTTGTTTTGTAATTTCTACTAACCTTTCTGCATTTTTGCTACCTTTTCCTACTATATATGTTCTTGCCGCATCTCCATTAAATCCATTTTTATATGCAACTAAATCTATGCTTATTACGTCTCCTTCTTTTAGTTTTACTCTATCAGATGGTATCCCATGTATTACTTCATCATTAATAGATGCACAAATTGAAGCAGGAAATGGAGGAACCCCTTTTTCTCCACTTGGATAGCCGAGCCTGAGCTGGAATTCCACCATTTTCCCTTATTGTTTTTTCTGCTATTCTATCTAATTCTTTTGTTGTAACCCCTGGTTTAATTGCTTTTTTAATTGCTTCATGAGTTAATGCTGTAATTCGGCAAACTTCTTTCATTAGTTCAATTTCTCTTTTTGATTTAATGTCTACCATTATTATTCTCCTTTAATATCTTTTAGAACATCTTTTGCAACATCATTTCCTAAACGATTTACATTTGCACTTACTTCTTCTGTTCTTAAAACTCCTTTTTTCTCATAGTATTCTACAAGTGGAGCTGTTTGTGTATCATATATTTCTAATCTTTTATTTATAGATTCTCTTGATGAATCATCTTTTCTTTGAATAAGTTCAGCACCACATTTATCACATATTCCTTCTACCTTTGGTGGATGCATAACTAAGTTATATGTTGCTTTACATTCTTGATTTGAGCATACTCTTCTTGTTAAAATTCTTTCAATTGTTTCTTCTCTTGGTGTTGTTAAATTAATTACCATATCTATTTTTTTATCTTTTTCTTTTAATATTTCATCTAATTTTTCAGCTTGTGCAATTGTTCTTGGAAATCCATCTAAAATAAATCCGTCTCTTGCATCTTCTTCATTTAATCTATTTGCAACCATAGGCACTGTAATTTCATCTGGAACTAAGTTTCCAGATATCATATATTTGTTAGCTTCAATTCCTAATTCTGTTTTTTCTTCAACATTTTTTCTAAATATATCTCCTGTTGAAATTTGTGGCCATCCTGTTTTTTCGCTTAATATTCCTGCTACTGTTCCTTTACCTGTTCCTTGAGCACCCATCATAATAATATTCATATTTTCAATCTCCCTTATAAATTTAATTTAGGGTATCAAATGATACCCTAAATAATATATAACTTTTTTTACAAATATTCAAGCAGTTTTACTAAATTTTCTGCTAAATTTCACAAAAGAGAAACGCAACTTGCGTTTCTCTTTCATTCCGTATTCAGTTGTATTTTGGTTCAATCCCAAATATTTGATTTCCAATCTGTTTATATTCTTCTCCCTGTTTAGATTCCGATTGATAAATCATTCCTTTGGGGCCAATAGGTCCAAATACAAGTAAGTCTTCTGCCCAAGAGTATACCAGTTCTGGAACTTCTTGTCCTTCCTCTAATATAATTAGAGTTCGATCTGCATATTGACCATCTTTAAATATTACGTCCCTAATTGTAGTACTTCCTAAATATTGATGTTGCACTCTACGTAGAACTGCACTTCCGCATAACTTAAATACTTCTTCTACTTTTTCTGGATCTTCTTGATATTCGCTTAAGAACCCTTCTTCTTCTGCATACATTAGCTGTGCTAATAGATAAATGTCTTCTTCTGTGTAGTTTGGTATAACTTGTTTTGAAACGTATTCGATAGATATCTCTTGACTTTCTACTTCTTCTTTTGGAAGTGGTAAACTGTCTATATATCTCCACATAAGTTCATCAAGCGACAACTGCTTTTGTGTTAATGTGTAAGATGTAGTCTCTCCATACATTTCATCTAAGCTCTTTTCATTTATTTCACCAAGATACAAAACAATCATTGTTACAAAAGAAAGAATAACTGCACCTATCTTTAAAAAGTATACAAAATACTCTTCAAGTTCTTCGCTCCGTCTAGTTCCTACATACAACTTTGTTCTCATTTTATTGTCCCTTTCTCCATTTAAATTTAAATTTGGATTAAAAAACTAACCTTATACATATTATACTATATTTTACATAAAATTGCAATTTGATGTTTTCTGTTACTGCATATTTTTATTGTCGTTTAAACTTATTCTGCTTGCAATCCACTCTTTTGCAATAATGCATTTATTGTAAAATTTTTTACTTTGGTTATTGCATCATAGAAACTTAAGCGTACTCTACTTTTAAAATAAATATATTACTACACTCACTCTAGTTATTATAATAACTATCTACAGTAAAATAACATGAATTTAGTAAATCACAGAAATTACTTAATTAATTTCTGTGATTTTTAAGTTGTATTTCTCTTCAAAAACTTTCTTTTTTGCAATATATTCTTTTGTTTTATATCCTTTTACATCTATAACTTCTGTTGTGTTATCATTATTAAATATTATGAAATCTGCTTTATACTTAAGCCCTGGTGCTAACATAAAAATTGGTTGTAAGCAAAATCCTTTTATATCATTTGCTTGTAATCTCATTTTTAAATTACAATAATAGTCTGCCTCTTTTTTACTATCAAATATATGCCCATCAACCGATGTTTTATTTGCTCTATACTTTGTTTTTTTTGTCCCTTTATCATTATATTCCCTATAATCCTCTACAGTCCAATGTTCCATCTTTTAATCCTTCTTTACTAATTTATAATTATTATTTAACAAATAATCTTCTAAAGTTTCATTTCCCTTTAAAATAATTTGTGGTACATTCTTTTGTGATAATATCATAAAAGAATATTTTTGTAAATAATTTATTTGATATAAGTCAGACTATTAAAAAAGAAACGATGCCCTCGGGCATCGTTTCTTTTTATTCTAAGAATCCTTTGTAATGTCTCATTACAAGTTGTGATTCTAATTGTTGTACTGTTTCTAATGCTACACCTACTACGATTAGTATAGATGTACCTCCAAATGCAATATTTAATCCTGTAAATCTTAATAACATTGGAAGAATTGCAATTACAGCTAAGAAGAAACCTCCAAACCATGTTATCTTTGAAATAATTGAAGTTAAATAGTCTGTTGTTGGTTTTCCAGCTCTAATTCCTGGAATAAACCCACCATTTCTTTTAATGTTATTTGCTACTTCTAAAGGATTGAATGTTGCATATGTATAGAAAAATGTAAATCCAACAATAAGTAGTAAATATACAATAGCATTAGCAATAGAATAACCTACTGGAACATCTGATGTTGATGTTGCTATTGAAAATTTATATACTCCTGCCCAAAATCCACTCCCGAGTAGCTATATCTTTTATAAATATTTGTAAAATCATTGCTGGGAATGTCATAAAACTACTTGCAAAAATTACTGGCATAACTCCTGCCATTGCAAGTTTTAATGGTATATGTGTATTTTGTGCTCCTACCATTTTTCTTCCTTGTACTTTTTTTGCATATTGTACTGGAACTCTTCTTTCAGCAGTTTGAACAAATACTACACCTGCAACTAATACTATAGCACCAATTATAATTCCAAGTGCTATTAATAGTCCTGTTGTACTAAATAAACCTGTTCCCATCATTAAATTCCACAATGTTGTTACAACACTTGGTAATCCTGAAACAATACCTATAAAGATAATTATTGAAATACCATTTCCTATACCTTTATTTGTAATTTGTTCACCTAACCACATTAATAATGCTGTACCTGCAACAAGTGATAATGTAACTATAAATCCTGTTAAAAATCCAGGTTCAATAAATATTCCTGAAGATCTATATGATAAATATATTCCTAATCCTTCTACAATAGCAAGTACTATTGTAAGCATTTTTGTATATTTATTCATTTTTTGTCTTCCCTCTTCTCCACCTTCTTTTGCAAGTCTTTCTAAACTTGGTATTACCATAGCAAGCAATTGTATAACAATTGATGCTGTAATATATGGGCTTATAGTCATTGCAAATATAGAAAATCTTGAAAAGGCTCCTCCAGAAATTATATTAATTAGTCCTGCAACTCCATTTGAAGAGCCCATTGCTTCATTAAGTGCAAAAGCATCTACACCTGGAATTGTAATAAAACATCCTAATCTAAAAACAACAATTAATACTAATGTATATATTAATTTTTTCCTAATTTCTTGTGTTTTTAAGGCATTTTTGATTGTTTTAAACAATTAAATCACCTCAATCTTTCCACCTACAGCTTGTATTTTTTCTGCAGCCGATGCAGTAAATCTTTTTGCTTTAACTGTAAGTTTTTTATCTAAACTACCAGTTCCAAGAATTACTATACCATCATTTACTTTTGAAATAATATTTTCAGCAAGTAAAGTTTCTGCACTTACTTCTTCTGCTTTTGATTTATTTAGCATTGTTAAAGTTACTTCTACATAATTTTTAGCATGTATATTAGTAAATCCTCTTTTTGGTAATCTTCTATATAATGGTGTTTGACCACCTTCAAATCCTCTTCTTACTCCTCCGCCGCTTCTTGCTTTTTGTCCTTTATGTCCTTTTCCAGAAGTTTTTCCAAGTCCTGAACCTACTCCACGACCTATTCTTCTTCTAGTTTGTTTTACAACTGCTGGACTTAATTCGTCTAATTTCATTTATTCTTGCACCTCCCTAAATTAATCATCTTATTATTCTACTATTGTATGGGTTGCATGACATGCACCCCCTACACACTTTACATTATATCTTCTACTTTTTTTCCTCTTTTTTTAGCTATTTCTTCTATTGTTTTCATATTTGATAATCCGTTAATTGTAGCATAAACAACATTTCTTGGATTGTTTGTTCCAATAACTTTTGTTCTAATGTCTTTGTATCCAGCAAGTTCTAGAACAGGTCTAACACTACCACCTGCTATAACTCCAGTACCAACTGCAGCTGGTTTTAACATAACATTTGCACTACCAAATTTTCCAACATATTCATGAGGAATTGTTGTTCCCACAACAGGAACTGTAACTAAGTTTTTCTTAGCATCCTCAATTGCTTTTTTAATTGCATCTGGAACTTCTGCTGCTTTTCCATTTCCAACACCAACGTGTCCTGCTTCATCTCCAACTACTACAACAGCACTAAAACGAAAAGTTCTACCACCTTTTACAACTTTTGCAACTCTGTTTATAGCTACAACTTTTTCTTTTAATTCACGTGTATTTTCTTCCATCTATGGTTTCTACCTCCTTCTTGAATAAGTGAACAACTAAGAGTACTAGTTTCTTACTTTCAATTTTTTATTACTCTAGTTTTCCACTTTAATTTTTAATTTTATCTTAAGAAGAGTTTTAACTTACAATTTTCACTTTTAACTCTTCATTTTTCACTGAATTCTAAAATTTCATTTTTAGAATTCAAGCCCTGCCTCACGTGCAGCTTCTGCTAATTCTTTTACTATACCATGGTAAATGTATCCGCCTCTATCAAATACTACTGATTTGATATTTTTTTCTAGAGCACGTTTTGCGATTAATGCTCCAACTTCTTTTGCAGCTACTTTATTTGAATGTTTTTCTTTAACTTCTTTATCTAATGTAGAAGCACTTACAAGTGTTACTTTTGCTACATCATCAATAACTTGTGCATAAATATTTGTATTACTTCTATATACACATAGTCTTGGAGTCTCTTTAGTCCCACTTAGTTTTCTACGAACACGAATATGTCTTCTTGTTCTTTCAAATTTTCTATCTGTTTTTCCTACCATTCTGGCCCCTCCTTCTTCCATAATTATTCAAATTATTCTGTAGGTTAGTCTGCTAGTATTCTAGCATGTTAGTATATTAGTAGATTATTTTATACTTGTACTTTCTAACTTCTATTTCTTACCTGCTTTACCTTCCTTACGTCTAATAACTTCTTCAGCATATTTAATACCTTTACCTCTATATACTTCTGGTGGTCTCTTTGTTCTTACAACAGCTGCTGTTTGACCAACTAATTCTTTATCAATTCCTCTTACTATAATAGTATTTGGGTTTGGAACATCAAATGTAATTCCAGTTGGTTGTTCCATTTCTACACTATGTGAATATCCTAAGTTCATTACTAGTTTATTTCCTTGTTTCGCAGCTCTATAACCAACACCATTAATTTGTAATTCTCTAGTATATTCTTCTTTAACACCATGAATCATGTTATTAATTAATGATCTTGTTAAACCATGTAAACTTCTATTATATGGTTCGTCATCAATTCTTGTAATTTTAATAACATTATCTTCCATAGTTATATCTACATTTTTATGTATTTCTCTTTCAAGAGTTCCTTTAGGTCCTTTTACTGTTACTTTTTTACCATCTATTCTAACTTCTACATCAGTTGGTACAGTAATTGGGCTATTTCCTATTCTTGACATTTATTTTTCACCTCTTTCTATAAACTACCATACATAAGCTAAAACTTCTCCACCTATGCCTTGTTCTCTTGCTTGTTTATCTGTCATTATTCCTTTTGATGTAGATATTAAAGCAATTCCTAAACCATTTAAAACTTTTGGTAATTCTTCTTTATTTGCATAAACTCTTAATCCTGGTTTACTAATTCTTTTAAGTCCTGCTATTACACGGTTTCCTTTTTCATCATATTTAATACTAATTCTTATAATTCCTTGATTTTCATTTGCTATTTCTTCAAAAGCTTTGATATATCCTTCTTTAAATAGTATTTCAGCTATAGCTCTTTTTACATTTGAAGCTGGAATATCAACTGTTTTATGTTTTGAAGTATTAGCATTTCTAATTCTTGTTAACATATCTGCAATTGGATCAGTAATATTCATACTTTTTCTTTACCTCCTTCTTTGAGGTTGGATATTTGATGTTGGAGCTAGAGCACCAACTTCTACTTCCTACCTTTAATCTTTTATATATATTTACATTTTATTAGAGATTTAAGTTATAAAAATGTAACATCTAACTTCTATTCTCTAGCTTCTATTTTACCAACTTGCTTTTCTTACTCCTGGAATTTCTCCTTCATGTGCCATTTTTCTAAAGCATACACGGCAAATTCCATATTTTCTAATATATGCATGTGGTCTACCACATATTTTACATCTGTTATATTCTCTAGTTTTATATTTTTGTGGTCTTTGTTGTTTTATTATCATTGACTTTTTAGCCATAATATTCTCCTTCCTTCAATTAATTTCGTATTCAAAACTAATTAGAAGCGAGTATAACTAGGCAGCCGAGCTAAAAATCCGAAAATGTACTTTTTTGTACATTGAGGACATTTTTAAGCGATGGCTAACGACGTTAGACGACGCTTAAAATTAGTTTTTAAAAGGCATTCCTAAAAGAGTTAGCAATTCTCTTGCTTCTTCGTCAGTCTTAGCTGTAGTTACGAATATAATATCCATACCTCTTAATTTATCTACTTTATCATATTCGATTTCAGGGAATATTAGTTGTTCTTTTATACCCATTGAGTAATTTCCTCTACCATCAAAAGAGTTTGCTGATACTCCTCTAAAATCTCTAACTCTTGGAAGAGCTACATTAAATAGTTTGTATGCAAATTCATACATTTTTTCACTTCTTAAAGTTACTTTACATCCAATGTTTGCACCTTCTCTTAATTTAAATGCTGCTATTGATTTTCTAGCTTTTGTAATAACTGGTTTTTGACCTGTTATTATACTCAAATCGTTAACTGCATTTTCTAATGCTTTAGGATTATCCTTTGTTTCTCCTAAACCGATATTTATAACTATTTTATCAAGTTTTGGAACTTGCATAATAGATTTATAATTAAATTTTTTCATTAATGCTGGAACTACTTCTTTTTCATATTGTTCTCTTAATTTTTCCATAAGTTTTTAAATCCTCCTTCCTTATTTTAGTTTTGCACCGCATTTTTTACAAACACGAATTTTTGTATCTTTTTCTTCACTAATTCCTATTCTTGTTGATTTACCACATTTTGAACATACAACATTTACTTTTGAAGCATGTATTGCACATTCCACAGGAATAATTCCGCCTTCTTCTCCTTGTTTTCTAGGTTTTACGTGTTTTTTTCTAATATTTATACCTTTTACTATAACTTTCTCTGTTTTTGGTATAACTTCTAAAACTTCACCTGTTTTACCTTTATCGTTTCCAGATAAAACTTTAACTGTATCACCTTTTTTTATATTCATTACTTATTTCACCTCTTCTTTTTCTTTGCATTTTTAAGGTTTTTATTTAAACGACATAAATGTCTTGTTTATTAACTTGCCTGTTAAAGTCTTTTCTAAAGAACTTCTGGTGCAAGTGATAATATTTTCATATATTCTTTTTCTCTTAACTCTCTTGCTACTGGCCCAAATATACGTGTTCCTTTTGGATTACCATCATCACGAATTATAACCGCAGCATTCTCATCGAATCTAACATATGAACCATCTGCACGTCTTTGTGGTTTTTTAGTTCTTACTACTACTGCTTTAACTACTTCTCCTTTTTTTACAACGCCACCTGGTGTAGCACTTTTAACAGAAGCAACTATAACATCCCCAATACCTGCATATTTTCTATATGATCCACCTAAACATCTAATGCACATAATTTCTTTTGCACCAGTGTTATCAGCTACTTTTAATATTGATTGTTGTTGTACCATTCTAGCCGAACCTCCTTTTCTACTCATTTAATATTTGTACATTGGTTAGAGTACTAACCTTTATTTTCTATCTTATAATTGCTTTTTTTGTAATTTCAACTACTCTCCATCTTTTATCTTTTGAAAGTGGACGTGTTTCCATTACTTTTACTTCGTCACCAATACCGCAAGCATTTTCTTCATCATGTGCTTTTAATTTATATGTTCTTTTTACGATTTTTCCATAAACATCATGTTTAACATTTGTTTTAACAGCTACTACAACTGTTTTATCCATTTTGTTAGACACTACTGTTCCAACCATAACTTTACGAAGATTTCTTTCTTCTGCCATTTGTTTTCTCCTTTCTCAAAATTCGAAGAATTTTGTGTTCTTCACTCTTTACTATTCATTTTTTACTTTCACTATTTACTAAATATATTTTAGTAAATTATATTTTAAAGTGCTGGCAAGCGATGCTCGCCCACTACAAGATTAATTGTAGTTTTCCATTTAATCTTATAACATCTAACTTCTAACTCTCTAATTGCTAGACGCTATTTCTCTTTGTCTTAAAACTGTTTTTATTCTTGCAATATCCTTTTTAACTTCTTTTATTTTCATTGGGTTATCTAATCCATGAGTAGCTAAGCTAAATCTTAATTTAAATAATTCAGTTTTTAATTCACTTAACTCATTTTCAAGTTCTGGTGAAGACATTTCATTTATTTTATTTATCTTCATCATTATCACCACCTACTTCAATTTCTCTTTTTACAAATTTTGTTTTAATTGGTAGTTTATTTGCTGCAAGTCTCATAGCTTCTCTTGCAAGTTCTTCTGGTACACCAGCAATTTCAAATAATACTCTTCCTGGTTTTACAACAGCTACCCAATATTCAGGAGCACCTTTACCTTTACCCATACGAGTACCAATTGGTTTTGTTGTTACTGGCTTATCTGGGAATATTTTAATCCAAACTTGACCACCTCTTTTGATATGACGAGTCATAGCTATACGGGCTGCTTCTATTTGGTTTGTTGTAATCCAAGCAGCTTCTGTTGCTTGAAGACCATATTCTCCATCAGATACAACATTACCTCTTGAGGCATATCCTCTATTTCTACCTTTTTGTTGTTTTCTAAATTTTGTTCTTTTTGGCATTAATGGCATTAGAACTCTCCTCCTTCCACTTTCTCTTTTTTGGTTGGAAGAACTTCACCTTTATATATCCAAACTTTAACACCTATTTTTCCATATGTAGTATTTGCTTCATAGAATCCATAATCAATATCTGCTCTTAGTGTTTGAAGTGGTATAGTACCTTCTTTATAGAATTCAGTTCTTGCCATATCAGCTCCACCTAATCTTCCAGATACAGAAGTTTTAATTCCTAAAGCACCTGCTTTCATTGTTTTTTGCATAGATTGTTTCATTGCACGTCTAAATGAAATTCTTCTTTCAAGTTGAGCACAAATATTTTCTGCAACTAACCTTGCATCTAAATCAATATTTTTCACCTCAACTATATTTAAATTAACATCTTTACCTATCATTTTTTGTAAATCATTTTTTAAACTTTCAGCTAATTGTCCACCTTTTCCTATTACTAATCCTGGTTTAGCTGTATAAACATTTACTCTAATAAATTTAGCAGTTCTTTCTATTTCAATTTTAGAAATTCCACTAATAAATAATTTTTTCTTAACATATTCACGGATTTTATGGTCTTCTACTAAGTAATCACTAAAATTTTTCTTGTCAGCATACCATTTTGAGTTCCAATCTTTAATAACTCCAACTCTTAATCCATGTGGATGCATTTTTTGTCCCATGCTAAAAATCCTCCTTCCTATTTTTTCTCACTTAATACAATTGTTATATGACTGGTTCTTTTTCTAATTCTAACAGCTGAACCTTTTGCTGCTGGTCTTATTCTTTTTAGAGTAGGACCTTGGTTTGCATATATTTCAGAAATATATAAATTTTTTCCATCCATATTGTGGTTATTTTCAGCATTTGCAATTGCTGATTTTAATAATTTTTCAATTATATCAGATGAAGCTTTTGGTGTGAATTTTACTATTGCTAATGCTTCATTTACATCTTTTCCTCTTATTAAATCTGCAACTATTTTAACTTTTCTTGCTGAAATTCTAGCATACTTTAGAGTTGCTTGTGCAGTTTGTACTGTTTCTTCCACTTTTTGTTCCCTCCTTTTTTGAGGTTTTAAACCCCTAACTTCTATTTCTTAACGGTTGATGCTTTTTCTCCTGCATGACCTTTAAATGTTCTTGTTGGTGCGAATTCACCTAATTTATGTCCAATCATTTCTTCTGTTATATAAATTGGAACATGTTTTCTGCCGTCATGAACAGCTATTGTGTGTCCAACTAATTGTGGATATATTGTAGATGCTCTTGACCATGTTTTTAATACTTCTTTTTTTCCTGTTTCATTCATTACTTCAACTCTTTTTAATAATTCAGGTGCAATGAATGGTGTCTTTTTGCTTGATCTTGACATTAAATATTTCCTCCTTTTCTTTTAAGAGTGTTATAAATTAATTACTATCTATTTTTTTAAGCTACTAGCTTATTTTCTTCTCTTAACAATAAATTTGTTAGATAATTTATTTTTCTTTCTTGTTTTATATCCAAGAGCTGGTTTACCCCAAGGAGTAAGTGGTCCTGGACGTCCTACTGGTGCTCTACCTTCACCACCACCATGAGGGTGATCTACTGGATTCATTACAGAACCTCTAACTGTTGGACGAATTCCCATGTGTCTTGTTCTTCCTGCTTTACCTAATTTCACGTTTTCATGGTCTGTATTTCCAACTGTACCAATAGTTGCTCTACATCTTGTCATAACTAATCTCATTTCTCCTGATGGTAATCTTACATGAGCATATTTTCCTTCTTTAGCCATAAGTTGTGCACTTTGTCCTGCACTTCTTACCATTTTTCCACCTTGACCTGGATTTAATTCGATATTATGAATTAATGTACCAACTGGTATATTTTCGATTGGCATACAGTTACCTGGTTTAATATCTGCTTTTTGTCCAGATACTACTTTGTCTCCATCTGTTAATCCTACTGGAGCTAGTATGTATGCTCTTTCTCCATCTTCATATTCAATTAATGCTATATTTGCACTTCTGTTTGGATCGTATTCGATACCAATTACAGTAGCTACCATATCATCTTTTGAATTACGTTTAAAATCAATTATTCTATATTTTTGTCTGTTACCTCCACCTTGATGTCTAACAGTTATTCTACCATAAGAATTTCTTCCTGCTTTTTCTTTCTTTTTAGCAAGTAAAGATTTTTCAGGTGTCTTTTTTGTGATTTCTTCAAATGTAGAAACTGTCATGTTTCTTCTAGAAGGTGTATAGGCTCTAAAATGTTTCATTGCCATTTTAATTCTCTCCTTTATATTATTTAGTAGACTTTTTCCTGCTCTACTTACAGATATTTTTTATTATCCGAGTTATTTCTCGATATCGTTAGAATCGTTATTTTCTGATTCCTTGTTATTTTTTGCATAACCTCTATAAAGTTCATTGTTTAATGATATTATCATTTCAATCTGTTTTTCTGTTGGCTTAATTTTTCCTTGACTTATATAATATGTTATAAGTGATAAGATTTTCGCTTCTTTTTTCAAATCATAATTTTTCAATCTTATGCCCCCATAAATTCTTCAATTGAATCTTTATATTTCTTTGAAATCTTAGTTACTTTTCCACCTTTGGCTAAATATGTTTTTTCTTCTGGATTTGTATCTATTGTAACAATAGCTTTTTTCCAGTCAGATGTTTTACCAACGTGTACTCCTACTCTTTTTTCTTTTCCTTTAACAGTAATTGTGTTTACATTAACAACTTTTACACTAAAAAGTTTTTCAACAGCATTTGCTATATCAACTTTTGTAGCTTTTTTGTTTACTTTAAAGGTATACTTTCCAGCCTGTAATCCGTCATTGCTTTTTTCAGTAACAACAGGTTCTAAAATTATATCTTCTGGTCTCATTATGCGTACACCTCCTCTAATTTTTTAACAGTGTCAAGAGTTACTACAAGATTTGTATATTTTAATAAATCATAAACATTTATTGTATTTACTAAACTTGTTTTTACCCCTTCAATGTTTCTTGCTGATTTTTGTACGTTTTCATTTTTTTCTGGTAATACAATTAGTGTTTTTCCTTCAACTTTTAAGTTTGTTAAAGCATTTACCATATTTTTTGTTTTTATTTCTTTGAAATCGATTGCATCAACTACTACTAATTCATTTTCTAAAACTTTAGAACTTAATATAGATTTGATTGCAAGTCTTCTTTCTTTTTTATTAACTCTATATTTGTAGCTACGTGGTTTTGGTCCTAATGCAACACCACCACCTACCCAATGAGGTGCTCTTATGCTACCTTGTCTTGCTCTACCTGTTCCTTTTTGTCTCCAAGGTTTTTTACCACCACCAGATACTTCTGTTCTAGTTTTTGTGTTTTGTGTACCTTGTCTTTGGTTAGCAAGATAATTAACTAATACACTATGTACGATATCTTCATTTGGTTCAATTCCAAATATAGCTTCATTTAATTCAATATCGCTAACTTTTTTACCTTCTATATTATATACATCTACTTTAGGCATCTTAAATCCTCCTTCCTCTATTTAACCACTTTTACAGATGGTCTAATTTTTAGTAATGCACCTTTAGCTCCTGGAACACTACCTTTTACTAATAATACATTTTTATCTAAATCTACACTTACAACATCTAAGTTTTGTATTGTAACTGTCCCAACTCCCATATGTCCTGGAAGTTTCTTACCTTTAAATACTCTTCCTGGTGTTGAAGTTGGTCCCATTGAACCTGGTCTTCTATGATACATAGAACCATGTCCCATAGGTCCTCTTGATTGTCCATGACGTTTAATAACACCTTGGAAACCTTTTCCTTTAGTTGTTCCTTGAACATCTATTTTTTCTCCGTGCTGCAAATACATCAACTTTTACTTCATCTCCAACTTGAACATCAATTGAATCCACTCTAAATTCTCTTAAATGTTTTTTGTTTTCGATTCCTGCAATTTTAAAATGTCCTGCTTCTGGTTTGTTAATATGTTTATCTTTAATTTCTCCATATCCTAATTGAATTGCATTATATCCATCAGTTTCCACTGTTTTTACTTGTGCTACTACACAAGGTCCAGCTTGAACTACTGTTACTGGAATAACAACACCTTTTTCATCAAATATTTGTGTCATTCCAACTTTTTTTCCAATGATTGCTTTCATTTTAAATTTTCCTCCTAACTATTGGCTGATATTTTAAGTTTTACTTTTATACCAGCTTGGTTTAATTCTGTTAAAATTTTTTAATTTCTAATATTCTAATCTCTAGAACTATAATTTGATTTCTATTTCAACACCAGCTGGTAATTCTAATTTCATTAGATTGTCAACTGTTTTTTGTGTTGGGTAAAGAATATCAATAACTCTTTTATGTGTTCTCATTTCAAATTGTTCTCTTGAATCTTTGTATTTGTGAGGACAACGTAAAATTGTTACAACTTCTTTTTGTGTAGGTAATGGAATAGGACCTGAAACTTTAGCTCCTGTTCTTTTAGCAGTATCTACTATTTTTTCAGCAGACTGATCTAAAACAACGTGATCATAAGCTTTTAATCTTATTCTAATTTTCTCGCTTCCTACAATATTGTTGGTTGTTGCCATAAGTATTTTCCCTCCTTAAATAAAATTTACCTTGGCAAGTTATAAACGCACCCTAGTGTTTCATATATCACCATATAAAAACCCAAGTTATTGCATGATTTTCTTGGGATAAGTGCATATTTTAAAAAACTTACCGCCTGGTCTAAGCCAAAACATACTCCACGAAAGTTCCCTCCGTCCGTAAGGATGTAGCCACATTTCGCTTCAACGCTAAACTTTACATGCTTAAATATTATATAACGCCTGTATCCGTATGTCAACACTTTTTTCGTAATTTTTTTGTAAAGTTGTTACTATGCAAACTATAATATTATAATTTGATTCTCAAGAACCCCTAATCGACTACATCGACACCCCCCTTAAGTAAAGGAGGCCTTTACTCTACTGTTTTAGTAACTTGCTAGACTAAAATAGTTATTTTGAAAAATAGAAAAAAGCCTCCTTTAAATAAAGGAGGTGCCAGTCCGTAGGACTGACGGAGGTTTCTTATAGTATTAATTTATATAGCGATTTAGTTATAGGCTGAACATTAATGTAAAGTTTGTAATCTTTTTATTGTCTATACCACGTATCTATATTATAAAACAAATTATATCTATTGGGTTTTATATCTCCCATTAACTTAGAACTACAAACTAAAGAACTTCTATTCCAATATAAATAGACATATGGTATATCTTCTTTATAGATATCTATTAAATTATTATACTTTTCTTTTAAAACCTTTTCTTCCCTAATGTGATTTATATCATTTAGTATTTGTTTTGCTATTTCATTATTATAATTTGCTAAATTATTATCTCCAAAATATGATGATAAATCTGGACTTAGTGGCACATATTTACCTGTTAAAATTATATCATAATTTTTGTTTTCTAAATACCTCTCATATGTTGCATCATTTGCTTTTATTATATTTATCTTTATTCCAAGAGTTTCTAAGCTATTTTTTATATTTTCTGCAACTTCTACCCTTTTTTCATTGCTTGAATTAACTACTAGATTAAAATTTAATCTTAATGTTCTATAGTTTATTACCTTTTGCCATGTTCTATTTTTAAATTCCCATCCATTTTCAATTAATATTGTTTTTGCTCTTTCTATATTAAATTCATACTCTATTTTTCCATCTTGATACATGTAATTTCCATAATCAAGTGGGAAATTTGAAGAATAATATTTATCTTGGTAAATTGCAGATACAATATTTTGTTTATCAATTGCATAAAAAAGTGCTTGCCTTACCTCTTTATTTGCTAATTCTTCATTATTACAGTTAAGAGCTATGTAATCTAATTCTCTTCCTTTATAATCTTTTAAATTGTATCCTATTGTTCCAATATAATTTTCTATAGATAAACTATCTGTACTAATTAAATCTACATTTCCTATTTTAAAAGCCTTATACACCTCTCCCATGTTGCTATATTTTATAATTTGAATTTGAGAAAGTTTGCAATCTTTTTCTTCTTTATTCCACCAACTATTATTTAATTTTAATGTTATGTTTCCATTATCATTTTCTACTACAAATTTACCTGTTCCTACAGGATTATTATTTTTTGAAGTTGTTATAAAATCTTCATTTTCATAGAATTTAGATGACATTATAGGAAATGTCAAGTTGTATTCAAAAAATGGTACTTCTTTATCAAGGTTAATTCTTATTGTATTATCATCTATTACCTCTACACTAATTACATTTTGAACATTATAGGTATATATAGAATTTACATTTACATCTTTTAATTTATCAATTGTAAACTGAATATCTTTTGCTGTAAGTTTATTTCCATCACTAAAGTTTATATTATCTTTTAATTTTATTACATATGAAGTTTGGTTTAACTTGCTCCATTCTTTTGCAAGGCATAACTCTATTTTGTAACTTGCATCAACACTTAGAAGTGGTTCATATACAAGTTTTGATATATTTTGAATTTGTGCATTATTACTAAGAATTGGATTGATTGTATCAAAATTGACTATTGGAACTCTAATATTATCGATTATTTCTTCCTCTTTATCATATTTTACTATTTCATAATTATTTTCATTATTATCTTTTTTACCATAAATGATATAAACAGAATATATAACTAGTCCAATAACAACAATTGCAAAAATGTATTTCAAAAAATTAGATTTCAAATTTCTTCCTCCTAAAAATATATACATATATCATATATTAAATATACCCAATTTTCAAGAGAAACTATATGAATTTTGTGATAATATAAATAAATTAAAAAAGCTGCACTTTTAAAGTGCAACTTTTTTAATTTATTTATATTATCACATATTTTAAGCACGTGATTCTACTACTATTTTAATTCCTGTTCTATCTTCTCCCTCTACTTGAACCTCTGCAAATGCTGGTACACAAACTAGGTCTACTCCTGTTGGTGCTACAAATCCTCTTGCAATAGCTACTGCTTTTATAGCTTGATTTAATGCTCCTGCTCCTATCGCTTGCATTTCTGCTCTTTCATTTTCTTTTACCAAACCTGCAATTGCTCCTGCTACTGAATTTGGATTTGATTTTGATGAGATTTTTAAAACTTCCATTGTTTCTGCCTCCTAAAATATAATTTTTTGTTTCATTTTGAACATGTATATTTATATTATATTTTAAGTTTGTTGTCTAGTATTTTTTAGAAAAAACACGAAGTTTTTGTCGTGTTTTTTCGTCATTTTTCTACATATTTATAAGTTCTATTTTATTTACTCGACAAGTACTTTCATCAAGTTCAAAAATACAACCATTTAGGACACAATTTCCTTCTGCTAATTTATATTTTTCTGGTAAAGTTGTTTCAAATCTTTTTATAGATGCACTAACATCCATTCCTATAACTGATTTTTTAGGTCCTGTCATGCCTATGTCTGTTATATATGCTGTTCCATTTTCTAAAATATCTGCATCTGCTGTTTGTACATGTGTATGTGTTCCAAATACTATGTTTACTCTCCCATCTAAATAATATCCCATAGCTATTTTTTCTGCTGTTGCTTCTGCATGAAAGTCTACTATTATACAATCTACCTTGTTTTCTATTTCTTTTAGAATATCATTTATCATTACAAAAGGATTTTCTGATAAAACATTCATATCTGTTCTACCAATTAGATTAATTGTAGCAATTCTTTTTCCTTTACAATCTTGTATAGTATATCCTTTTCCAAGAACACCTTTAGGATAGTTTGCAGGTCTTATTAATTGTGGATGGTCTATAAAATTAAAAATATCTTTTTTGCCCCAAGTATGGTTTCCCATTGTAACTACATCTACACCCATAGCTAACATTTCTTTAAATAATTTTTCAGTAATTCCCATTCCACCAGCTGAGTTTTCTCCATTCGCC
The DNA here is from genome assembly GCA_948471035.1 of uncultured Clostridium sp. GTDB lineage: Bacteria > Bacillota > Clostridia > TANB77 > CAG-508 > RGIG8482. The sequence continues at coordinate 20,629 of CAOKRC010000002.1, read as the reverse complement.
ACAATAAAATCTATTTGTTTTTCTTTTTTTAAATTAGGTATTATTTCTTTTGCTTTCTTTAAACCATTTTCTCCTACTATATCTCCAACTGCTAAAATTTTCAAAACACATCTTCCTTCCCTTTTTTCTTTCCATATTATACACTATATTTTCATAAATTAAAATACATTTTTGCAACATTTGCTTTATGTAACTTATTATGGTATAATTATTTTATAATGTTGGTATTTAACTTGTTTTCATATTTATTATGAAACAACAAAAAAGAAAGTGAGGAACATAGAATTATGACATTACAAAATTTAGCAATAGTTCGGTTTGTAAATAAGCGTTGGGAAAAGCATAAGAAGCACATTGCACTAAAAAAAAGATTGGAATGGCAAAATGCACATGAAGATTTGTTCAATCCATTTTCTTACGAATATGAGTATACCATACAATTAAAAGATAATGGTGTAGTAACGGCTCAGGTTTTAAGAAATGGTGAACCTTTTTGCATGTATTATTCAGATACTGGCTTCGAGCCTTTAGCAAATTTCGATGTGGGCAATTGGGTAATACCTGAAGAAGAACAGGAATTAATGTTAAATGATATTTCTTCTGGTCCAGCTATTAATGGACTCACCATTTTACATGATAACCCCATTCCGAAATCAAAACCCGAGTCTAAATTTGCAAACTTATTTGTCGCATTATTTTTTTCTATTATTTTGTTCTGTGAGCTTTTTGTGTTACCTTATTTAGAATTCTAGGAGCGTAAATATCTTGTTCTAAAAAAGCCAGTGCTATTTGCACTGGCTCATTTCTTTATTTTGCATATGTTATTGCTCTTGATTCTCTTATAACATTTACTTTAATTTGTCCTGGATAATCCATTTCATCTTCTACACGTTTTGCTATATCTCTTGCCATAATTATCATCTCTGCATCAGTTACTTTTTCTGGTTTTACTATAATTCTTACTTCACGTCCTGCCTGTATTGCAAATGATTTATCTACTCCTTCAAAAGAATCTGCAATTTCTTCAAGTTGTTCTAATCTCTTTATGTATGCTTCTAGAGTTTCTCTTCTTGCTCCTTGACGAGATGCACTTATTGCATCTGCTGCTTGTACAAGTACAGCTTCTAAAGTTTGTGGCTCAACATCTCCATGGTGTGCTTCTACTGCATTTATTACTAATGGATTTTCTTTATATTTCTTTAATACATCAACACCAATTTCAACATGAGTTCCTTCCATATCATGGTCTAACGCTTTTCCTATATCATGTAATAAACCTGCTCTTCTTGCTCTTTTTGCATCAAGACCTAATTCATCAGCCATAATTCTTGCAAGATTTGCAACTTCTATTGAATGATTTAATACGTTTTGTCCATAACTTGTTCTGTATTTTAATTTACCTATTAATTTAACTAAATCTGGATGAAGTCCCATTACTCCTGCCTCTAAAGTTGCTCTTTCTCCTTCTGCTTTAATGGTTGCTTCAACTTCTTCTTTTGCCTTTTCAACCATTTCTTCAATTTTTGCAGGATGTATTCTTCCATCTTCAATTAATTTTTCAAGTGCTATTTTTGCAACTTCTCTTCTTAATGGGTCAAATCCTGATAAAATTACAGCTTCTGGTGTATCATCTATTATAAGGTCTATTCCTGTTAATGTTTCTAATGCTTTAATGTTTCTTCCTTCTCTACCTATAATTCTTCCTTTCATATCATCATTTGGAAGGTTAACCATTGTTACTGTAGTTTCTGAAGTATGATCAGCTGCACATTTTTGAATAGCATATGTTAAAAGTTCTTTTGCCTTTTTTCCTGATTCTTCTTTTGCTTTTTGTTCTTCTTCTCTAATTATAGCTGCTGTTTCATTTTTTATTGTTTTTTCAGTTTCATCAAGTAATATTTTCTTCGCTTCTTCACTAGTAAGTCCTGAAATCTTTTGAAGCTCTTCTAATTCTTTCCCAATTAATTCATTTAATTCTTGTTCTTTATCTTGCATTTCTTTATCGCGTCTATCAAAATCTTTTTCTTTATGCTCTAAAGCTTCTTCCTTTCTATCTAGATTTTCTTCCTTCTGCATAATTCTTGATTCTTGTTTTTGTACTTCGCCTCTTCTTTCTCTAATCTCTTGTTCTAAATCTTGTCTTTCTTGCATAATTTGTTCTTTTGCTTTGAAAATTTCTTCTTTTTTAATATTCTCTGCTTCTTTATTTGCAAGTTCTAATATCTTCTTTGCTTCAGTTTCTGCACCTTTGATTTTAGATTCAGCTATTCTTTTTCTAATTAATACACCCACTGGTATAAAAATAATAGCTGAGATTAGAATAGTGGCGATAACGATTACGATTTCCATAATCATACACCTCTTTCTTCTATTTATTTTTCAATGTTCGATAATAATATATCTATTTTTTATCTTTATAATATATTAAACCTACTCTTTTATTTTATATGTATTATTGTAAACTGTCAAGTGATTAGGCAAAAAAATTACCAGTTACCTTTTTAGTAACTGGTCTTTCACTATTATTTATTTTTCTTCTTACCAAATGTAATATCTTGGAATAAGAAATCTTTAAAATCTTGCCAAGTTAATTCTATATGTAAAAAGTCGTTTAAATCATCTTCAAATTTTTGTTGTGCAGGTGTTAATTCAACTTTTATTTCTTGAAATAAAAATGCTTTAACTTTTGGCCACATTCCTACTTTTGCTGGTAATTCAGCATTTGCTACAACATCTGTTTCTACTCCACCAAATATTTTTTCACTCATTTAGCTCGTCCTCCTCTTTCGTTTTATTCCTTTTCAGTATATTTATACTATATACTTTCGAATTTATCAATAGTTTATACGATTTTTTATTGTTAAATATTGGTTACAGAGTTGTTACAAAATTGTTACTAGGTATCTTTATAGATTGGAAATGAAGAGATGCAAACATCTATCCATTCCCAATCATCCCAATTAAACTTTCACCTTGTGTATCTATTATTTTTACTATTTTAATGGTATTTTCTATACTTGTATCACTCGTTTTTACGTATACCATAATATAGTTAGTGGTATGTCCTTTTATGTATTCTCTTTCTTGTTCTTCAAATAATACTTCTAATTCTTTTCCTATATATTTTTCATTTTGCTGTTTTTGATTTTTATTTGATAATTCAATTAGTTTATTGCTTCTTAATTCTTTTAAATTACCATCTATTTGATTTTCCATAACTGCAGCTTTTGTTCCTTTTCTTGGAGAATATTTGAATATATGCATTTTGTAAAAATTTATTTTATCTAAGTATTGATAAGTTTGTAAAAATTCTTTATCTGTTTCTCCTGGAAACCCAACTATAATATCTGTTGTTAAGGCTACATTTGGATAATTTTCTTTTATCAAGTTTGTAACATTTTCGAATTCTTTGGTTGTATATCTTCTATTCATTCTCTTTAAAGTTTCGTCACATCCACTTTGTAGTGATAAATGAAAATGGTCACATACTTTTTCCAATTTAATTAATTCATTAATAAAATTTTCATTTATTATTATTGGTTCTATAGAACCCAAGCGAATTCTTTTTATTCCTTCTATTTTGTTTATTTCTTTTAATAAATCTATTAAGCCAATATCTTTTTTAAAGTCTTTTCCATATGATGCAATATGTATTCCTGTTATAACAACTTCTTTAATACCTTGTTTTGAAATTTCTGTTATTTCGTCTACTATATCTTGTATACTCCTACTTCTAACTCTTCCTCTTGCATATGGTATTATACAGTACGAACAAAACCTATCACAGCCATCTTGAATTTTAACAACTGCTCTTGTTTTTTCTGTGTATGCTGCTACTTCAAATTCAATAGCACTTTTTTCTTTCATTATATCTGCTACTATGTTTTCTTTTTTATTTGCAAAATCTTCTACATATTTAACAATATCTTTTTTCTCACTATTTCCAAGTACAATATCAATATCATCTATTTTATCTAACTCATCTTTAGCAACTTGTGCATAGCAACCAGTAACTGCTAATATTGCAGACTCATTGTTGTCTTTAACTCTTCTTATAATTTGTCTTGATTTTCTGTCAGACATGTTTGTTACTGTACATGTATTTATAACATATATATCTGCTTTTTCTTCAAATTCTACTGTTTCATATCCATTTTCTATAAATTTTTGCCTCATTGCATTTGTTTCATACTGATTAACCTTGCAACCGCAATGTATAAAATGCTACTTTTTTATTTTCCATATTATTGCTACCTTTCTCTTTATGCTATATTCGCTACTTTCACTCTCTTGCCAGTGTAAAGAAGGAAGATGTTTAAAATTTTTTTGATAAGTGCAACTTGTGAGGGTGACCAAATAGAAAGTGTTAAAATACGTAAGTATTTTTACAGTTTCTTTTTGGGAAAGCTGAACGTTCATAAAAATTTTAAACATCTTCCTTCTGGAAACGGACGTTAAACGCTTAATTTTACAAGCTCGTTTTTCCATCTAATGAATCTAAATTATCTAATGCTTTTCCTGTTCCTAATGCTACACAAGACACACTATCCTGTGCTATCATAACATTTATACCTGTTTTTTCTTGTAATAATTTATCAAGTCCATCAACTAAGCATCCCCCACCAGTCATATAAATTCCTTTATCACTTATATCTGCTGCAAGTTCTGGTGGTGTTTTTTCTAATACTGAATGAACTGCATCAACAATCATCATTGCAGGTTCTGTTAATGCTTCCATCATTTCACTTGAATGAATAGTTATTGTTTTAGGAAGACCTGTTATTAAATCCCTTCCTCTGATATCCATTTCCATGTCTTGAATTTTTGGGTATACACAACCAATATTCACTTTTAAATCTTCTGCTGTTCTTTCTCCTATCATAACATTATGCTTTTTCTTTATATATTTTACAATGTATTCATCAAATTTATCTCCTGCTACTTTAAGTGAAGTACTTACAACAGAACCTCCAAGAGAAATAACTGCTACATCTGTAGTTCCTCCACCTATATCTACAATCATATTTCCACAAGGTCTTGATATATCAATACCTGCACCAATAGCTGCTGCAATTGGTTCTTCTATTAAATATACTTTTCTTGCTCCTGCTTGAGATGCAGCATCAATAACAGCCTTTTTTTCTACTTCTGTTACTTGTGATGGAATACAAATCATAATTCTTGGAGCAAATATAAATCTACCACATACTTTATTAATAAAGTGTTTAAGCATTTTTTCAGTTACAGTATAATCTGAAATAACTCCATCTTTTAAGGGCCTTGTTGCAACAATATTTCCTGGTGTTCTACCAAGCATTCTTCTTGCTTCTTGTCCAACTGCTAATACTTCTTTAGTATTATTATCAATTGCAACAACAGATGGTTCTCTTAGTACAATTCCTTTTCCTTTTACATATGCTATAACTGTTGCTGTACCTAAATCTATTCCTATATCTTGCCCAAAACCAAACATCTATATCGTTCCTTTCTAGCTATATCTTTTATATTATTTCCCTATTTTTACAAATTCATTACAATTATATTACATGTACAAGAAAATAGCAATAGATTTTTAGGAATTGTTAAAATTATTCAATTACATCAACTGCATTACTTTTATCTAGTCCCTCTAAATTATAATATGATTCTGGTATTTTTCCTACAATAATATTTTCAGCAATTAATATTTGATTTGATATGCCTTGTTCAAATGTAGTATATGGTGTTAATATGTTTACTTTACAATCTACTTGTAAATAAATTCTATGTATTGTTTGGTTTATTCCTGCTGATTTAAACTCGCTTCTTAAATCTGTTTCAACATTTCCTACTGTAGAAAGCGTTACATGAATTATAGGACCTCTTCCAGAAAAAATCTTAGTCCCTGTAAAACTTCCAAGTCGTATTCCAATTTGTTCACTTTCTACTTCATCAAGTCTTTTTTGAATTTTTTCTGCTACATCCGATATTATAAGGTTAATTGGAACAATGTTAGATTTTATCATGCTTATATTGTCATTTGAATCTTTATATATTGTAACTAAATCTTCATATTTATAATTATTTATTACTTTAGTAGATTCCTCGTTACATATAATAGTTGCTATACTCTTTGCGGTTTCCTTACAAAGAGTTTCAAAAATTGGTGTTATACCATTAATAGCCATAGTAAAGGTTACTATGGCTATACTTAGAATTGTAATGAATTTCATTACTTTTTTATTCTTATCATTCTGCATTTTTGGAATTTGAATTTTTTTGTATACCACCTTAGGTAATTTTATTCTTTTTCTAGAATATATCATATCCATATTTAAATCATTCCTTTATGGTATATGTTATGCAATTTCTTCTTTCCTTGTGTATACATATTTAGGAATAAATAATTGTTGTCCAGAATAAATTTTATTTACATCTTCAATATTATTTACTCTTGCTATATCTTCAACTGTACTTCTAAACTTTTTAGCAATTCCCCATAATGTATCTCCTGGTTTTACAAAATATATTACCATACTATAAATTTGTCTATCTCTTGTTTCATCTATATTAACTTCATCTATAATATTTATTTTTATAGTGTTTGACATACTTAATCTAAATTCTAAATCGACTTTAGTCTCTATTTGACCATCTGCCCCAACAACAAAATCTTGATTTATTATTTCTATCTCTGTGTCTATACTCATATTTTGAGATATTTCAGCAGAATCTAAATTAAAGTTAAATGGTAATCTCATTTGCTTTACACTTATTCCTGCAATATTATTAGCTGCAAAAATGAAGTTTAATTCAAGTTCTCCTTCATAAATTACTCTAGATTTAGTTACATTTTTGCTTAATATAACAGGTTTTGTTTCTACATCATATAATTCATTTCCTTGAATTTCTGGTACCATTACTTTTTCTCTAATGCTACACATATCTTTTACTTCACATTTATTTGACATTGTATTTACACATCTTTGATTAAATGCTAAACATTCACTTGGGCTATATAAATCTTCAATAAGATTTATATCTTTATTTTCATATACTCTTGCATAAAGTTCTACTTCTATTTCTACATATATTGAATGTTCTTCTACTGGGTTTGGCTTTGTTAGCATATTTTTTAGTTTGTATTTCATATCGCATATATTAGATTCATCTATATTTTCAATATCTACAAATCCCATTACTGGAATTCTATTTTCTACTACTTTAATTCTATTATCATCTGTTAAATACATCATTTTAACTGCAATATCAGCTTTTCCTAATACTTTGTTGTAACTTATTTTTATATCTTTATTTACTATAGATACATCCACCTTTAATATTTCTGCTAAATTATCGATATTATCTATTGCTATAGTATCTTTTGCATTTGTTTTAGATAAGCCTTCTCCTACTAATGAATTTACATTCAAGTTAGATTCTAGAACTTGCACATCTTGTATATTATTAATTTGTCTTATGATATCTACATTTTCATTTGAATAAACACTTATTTCAAATTGTAGTGTTGCTTTTACATTGATTTTTCTGCCATTTAGAATTTTACATTCAATAGATTTGATTATTACGTTTTCGTCTAAGCTCATATCACCGAGTACAGCCTTCAAAGTCTATAATTTGGTTAAAGTCAATATTGGTATTTAAACTTCTTGTAGCTTCTTCTTCATTATCTGCAAGATAAATTACATATACATTAACATCACCATCAATTTTTATTTTTCCATCTAATACTTCTTTTTTATATATACATACATTACCTGTTGTATTTATTGTGTTTAATATATCAGGCTTTATATCTGGTACTATCATATCACCTTCTACTACTATTGTTTCGCTTTTTTGTCCTACAATTTTATTTAATACAAATTTCTCCTTTGTCACCTCTACTTGCATTGCTAATTCCTCCTCTTTTTTTATTTAGTTTATTAATGTATATTAAGAGGACAAAAAAAAATTCCTATTATTTAGGATTTTTTTATAATAGGAATTTTTTTTTTTATTATTTATACAAATAAACATTGTATAGAAAATTGCTTTTCAATATCAAATTTAATATAGTTAAAAAAATCTAGCTTTGCTAGATTTTTTTATTACAAATTTTTGTGTTTTTTGGTTTCTACTGGTGGTGGTACAATTGGATTAAAATTCTCACCATCAAATAGGCTTACTTCTACTGTTCTTGTTAATACATCAGTATAACTATATGTAACATTTCTATCATTTTCGTCATATTTAACTATAAATAAGTTAGGATATGCTTTTTCTATTGTGGCTTCTTTCTCAAAATATTTACTTCTTCCTAATGTTCCTTTTACCATTATTTTTTGTCCTATGTTTTCTGTAATGTCTGTTTTCAAATTTGTGATATCATCTCTGTAAATCATTTTATCACCCACTTCATTATTATGTGGTGATTATATCATCTCTGTAGTAAAATGTCAAAAAAGAGGCTCTTATGTAATTGCTTGTTTTCGCTTAGATTTCAACTGTTTTTTATTAATGTTACATTTGTGTTACATTAATATTACGACAATATTTCTTTTTCTATTTATATATATTTAATTTATTATTGATTTTTGTTCAATCGTAGGGGCAATCCCTGTGTCTGCCATTTTTTATCTTTTTCTATAGATTTAATTTATTCTTTAGGTTTGTTCTTCGATGAATGGGGAGGACACTAGTCCTGCCCATTCATTATATTATTATTCCTTTCGTATTGTTGTAATTCTTTTTCCTCTTGCTCCTATTCCATTTATTCCTTTGGTTCCATCTCTTAGTTCATCTGCTATATCATTTATTGTAATATATTTATAATCTTCTGTTGTTGCTACTTTTTCTGCAACTACTAATGGATCTAGAAAATCAATTAATACCCTTGCAGGTGACGAAGCAAAATTTGCTCCTGCTGCTACTAGTGCTTCATAATAGCTTTGGCAAGCACCTGCAAATATTACTAAATCTTTCCCTGTTTTATTTACCCATTTTTTTGCTTCTTTTACTGTGTTTATAAAATATTTTGAATTTCGATAATTATATATATCGTTATAACCTGTTCCATTTTTTATCATACCATCATGACCTGTTATTACTAATATATCTGGATTATATCTATTTAATAGATCCATTACTACATATTCTTGCCTATTTTCTGCCACATTTCTTACAATTGCTTCTAATCCAAGTTTTCTATAATATTTTATAGATTTATCAGTGTAACGTTTATCTCCATCTAAATGTAATATTTTTCCGTTTTTATTTTCCTCGTTTCTCCCGAGAAAATTTCTATCTTCTATTTCCTCATCTTTTATATTTCTTCTTGAACATCTTTTTACTTTATCTTCACACTTATCTTCTAGATTTCTTACATGCTTTCGTACTTGTTTTTTCTCTATTAGTTCTAAATCTTCTATATCTGCATCTGCTTCAATACGAAGAATAAGTCCTTTTAAAATTGCAACTTTTTTTCCATCTCTATGTTTTACTATATTCTTTACAGTAAATAATATATCTTTTCCATAAGAAATTCTACCAACAATATCACCTTTTTTTATTTTATACATAAGCATCACCTCTAAATTTAAAGTTGCTCTCTACATATTATGTCGAAATTTAGATTTTAGTGATAAAAAAATAGCCTAAAAACAAGAAGTATAGAATTTCTTCTATACTTCTTGCTCTTCTGGTTCTTGAGGTCGTCTATATTTTTCTTTCTCTAATTCCAATCTTTTAGCATCTGCTTCTTGCATAGCTATTAATAACATCCTATCTTGTTCATTTTCTTTTTCATGTTCAACTCTATTTATTTGTATTGCATTTCTCGCTTCCTCGGTTAAATCATTTTGTACAAATTTCTTATATCTTGATTGTAATATAGCTAAATATTCTTGGTCTGTATGTGTTTCTCTGCCTCTATATATATCTTTGGCACGTATTTTTTCAATTTGTTGTCTTATCTCATTTTGTTTACGTTCTTCTATATCTTCTTCTGTAATTGGTTCAATTCCATATCCTTCTCCTTTAACAATTCTCTCTTTAACTAATCTCATATAAGTTTGTATACATTTCTCATTTGTAAAGGTATTTATATAATTTATTACTTGTTCTACTAAGGTATCTGTCTTTCCTTTAGTTGAATCAAATGAAACAACTCTCTTGTTTTCTTTTTCTGAATTTATTGGATATGTGTACGAAAGTGATTTAGTTGGAATTCTTTCTTGATTTCTATAATAATATTCTAATAACTTTTTATATATTAGTTGTTGTCTTTCTTTGTTATCATTTGTTATTAATCCTCTTTTCCCATCTTCTCCTATAAAATAAACAAGATTATCATATTTTCTCCTTAATCGTTTACATTGTTTTAATGAATCATTTTCATCATCAATTTTTCCTTTATCAATTGCCTCATTTGCTAAATCTTCAACTATTTTGCTAATTCTTTCAGCACAAGATTTTTTATTATAATCTTGTATGTCCTTTTCATCTTCTCTAAATACTATATATTTCTTAACTTCATCATAATCCTTATTTCTATATTCTACTTTATCAGTTTGTCTTACAATTTGTGCTGTTAAATCATTTGGTACTTCTGGAACTCTACTAATGCTATGTGCCAAAATTCCAATTATCATTTTTTTAGTATCTATTTTATCAAATGCTTTTGGATTTTGTTCAATAATTTTTGAAAATTCTATAACACTTTGTTCATTATGCTCAAAACTTAATTTTCCTTTAAACCCTTCTACATGTCCCTGTTGCTCTTCATACTCTACTCCAAAATATTTTATTCTATTATCTATTATTTTAGATATTGTTTCTTCATCTGTAATAGATTGCATGAATTCATTAAGTGCTAATTCTCCATTATGACCAAATGGAGTGTGCCCTAAATCATGTGCTAGTGCTATAATTTCTGCTTCTAGTTCTGCTTTTTGTTTATTTAACCTAAATATTTCTGTACTAGAAATTTGTTCAATAGAACACAAATCGTATATTTTACCTATAATTCTTTTAGATATCTTTGCTACATTATTTGTATGGTCTAATCTAGATCTTATTTCTTCATCAATTTTTTTATCTATCATCTGTGTTTTCCCATCTAGTACATTATATACTGGTGATGATAAAATTGCTTTTTTTAAATTTTTTAATTGTTTTATTTGTTCTTTTAAATCATTAATATTTTCTTCTAATTCAATTTTTAATTTTCCTTTATATATTAACATATATAGCACCTCCGTTTACATAACTATTTATATTTTACCATTTTTTGTATATTAATGCAACCTTTATTTGAAAATAGTTAATGTTTAGCTTAATATTATCGTAACCAGCGTGAGTATAATAATATATTTATTTTTAAAAGTGGAGTACGCGGAGTCTCCAGAGACTGTGACGAGTGTCGAAACTTTTCAAAATAAATATATTATTATATGGGAGCGGACCATCAAACAACATAAGCTGAACTGTAACTTAAAATAAAGTTTTTTTATTTTTTTACTTGTATATCTTATATTTTTGTGTTATAGTTATTTATGGTCTTTAAAAAGACTATGATTTTAATTAATTTCAGACTATTTCCTTCTTTTTAGAATGGTTCAATGTGTCAAAAAACTGGTTAATTTCAAATATCTAAGAAGGAGGTCCTATATATGGAAGAATTACAAGACAAAACTTTAGTATGTAAAGATTGTGGTGCTGAGTTTGTTTTTACAGCTGGTGAACAACAATTTTATGCTGAAAAAGGATTTACAAACGAACCACAAAGATGTCCAGCTTGCAGAAGAGCTAGAAAACAACAAAGAAATAACTTTAATAACTAAGAAGAAAAAAACCAACTCAAAAAAATGAGTTGGTTTTTTTCTTAGTTATTAATTTTAAAAACTAACATTTATCCTACGAAATGATCTTTTTCATGGCTATATTTTAACTTAGTTGCCATTCCTCCTCTTATATGTCTTTCTGCTTTGTTTTCATCTAGTATTTTTCTTACTTCTATTGCAAGAATAGGGTTTATCTTTTGTAATCTTTCAGATACATCTTTGTGTACTGTGCTTTTACTAATTCCAAATTTTTTAGCCGCTCCTCTTACTGTATCTCCACTATCTATTATATAATGTGCTAAATTTACTGCACGTTCTTCTATGTACACCTTTCCCAAAAAAAGACCCCCTTATAATGAATACGCTGTTTTGTACATTGTATTCTTACAAGGGTTGTATTAGAACAAAACTTTTATTTATCTATCTTATATATCTCCATTAATAAATGCTATAATATATTTATTTTCCTAAAATTACATTAGCTAAATTTTCTAACTGTTTTTTAGATACATCATTCATTTTTGATTTTATTGTTACAAGTGGTTCACAAAGTTTTATGTCTTTCATTTGCTCTAATATATTTTTCATAAATTTTCCAGCACTTGGTGCCCAGCTTCCATTTTCTATTATTCCTACTTTATGGTTTTGATAATTTTTTCCTTGTAGAAGATGTAAAAATTGTTCCATTGGAGGAAATACTCCTGCATTATAACTTGAAGCTGCAAATATTACTTTATCATAACCAAAAGCATCTCCTATTGCTTCTGCCATATCATCTCTTGTAAGATCTGCTAATACTACTTTTTTTGCACCTTTTTCTTCTAAAACTTTTGCCATATATTCTACTGCTTGTTTAGTATTTCCATAAATTGACGCATATGCTATAAATATACCATCATCTTCTGGTATATAACTACTCCATAGATTATATTTTTCTATATAATATCCTAAATTCTCTTTTAAAATTGGTCCATGTAATGGACATATCATTTTTATATCTAAACTTGATGCTTTTTTTAATAAGCTTTGTACTGGTGCTCCATACTTTCCTACTATATTAAAATAATATCTACGTGCCTCACATAACCAATCTTCCTCTACATCAAGTGCTCCAAATTTTCCAAACCCATCTGCTGAAAACAATATTTTTTCAGTTTGTTCATATGTTACCATTACTTCTGGCCAATGTACCATTGGTGCCATAAAAAATTGTAATGTATGTTTACCTATATTTAATGTGTCCGCTTCTTTAACTACTATTTTTCTTTCTTCTAAGTCTTTTATATCAAAAAATTGATTTATAAATGTAAATGTTTTTTCATTTCCTACTATCTTCATTTCAGGATATTTACCCGCAAGTAACCCTATATTAAAAGCATGGTCTGGCTCCATATGTGATACTACTAGATAATCTACTTTTTCTCCCTGTAGTTCTTCTTCTAGTTTTTTTATCCATTCATCTGTTTTTCTTCTATCTATTGTATCCATTACTAAATTTTTTTCGTCCCTTATAAGATAAGAATTGTATGAAATACCATTTGGTACTACATATTGACTTTCAAATAAATCTATTGTCTTATCGTCTGCTCCAATATATTTTACTGAATCTGTAACTATAATATCTTTCATTTTTCTACTATATGAATTTTTATATTCATATCTCCTTTCTTACTTATTTTATACGACATACATTATATCATTATTTTTAAAATATTTCATCATTTCTTCTCTTAAAAATTTTTCTCCTTCTTCTCTTATATAGTCCTTGTACATATACTTTCCCTTTCCTCTCCCTGTCATTAATTCTTTATTAAATAAATCTATTGCATTTGGAAAGGCTTCGGTATTTATAGCTCTATGAACATAGCTATATGTCATAAATATTATTTCAAAAAATACTGTTTTTTTTACTTTTTCGCTTAGGTTTTCATATAAGTATTTTATTAGTTCAGAATATAATTTTTTCCAATTATCTACTAATATTACAGGTGCAATTAAAATTCCTAGCTTATACCCCGCTTCTCCAAGTTTATTAATAGCTTCTACTCTATTTTTTAACCTTGAAGTTCCAAATTCAACCTTATTTATTATTTCTTCAGGGTTTACACTCATTCTTATTACTACCTTACCATTATGATTTAATGGTAAAATATCATCTACCATATCAAATTTTGTTGGAAAAGTCAGTGTTCCTTTATTTGTATTTGCAAAATTTTCAATTGTCCATACTAAGTTATTTGTAATAGTGTTTTCTAATATAAGATCACTATTACTTCCAATCTCAAAAGTAAGATTTTTATCACTTTTTTCTGCCGTTTTTATTATCTTATCTAGCATTTCTTCTCTATTTACGAAAAGTCTTAAATAAGCACATTTATTATAATTACATACTAAATAACAATACATACACATAGCAGTACAACCGTGACGAAGTGTATGGAACTAAGAAATCTGATGTTTTATGGTTTTCTACAAATTTATGAGTTTTCCTTGTTCCAATTATTAAATTTCTTTTCATATCTGGAAATTCTACGTTTTGCTTTTTTCTCATTTCTTCAATGTTGTTATGGTTTTCAATAGTAATTCTTGGAACATCACTATACTTTTCTAATAATTCTCTCCCCAGCACATAGTTTTCAATATCTTTTTCACAATATATAGCTTTTGGTTTAAACATTTCATTCACCTCAAAAACTATGTTGTTCATTTTTGTTTAATTTATTCTATTGATTTTAAACTTAAGAAATGGCAGACTAAATCCGCCTGCCACTAAAATTATTAATTTTTTAATCAATAGTAGTAGAAGTTCTACCTGTTCCTACTACATTTTCTTGTAGTGATCTCCATGTATTACAACCAATTATTCCATCTACACTTAATCCTCTACTTGCTTGGTAATTTCTTACTGCTATACGAGTTTGATTACCAAATATTCCATCAAGTCCTCCTGTTCCATATCCTAAAGTATTTAAATCATCTTGAGCAATTAGAACATACACACTTAAGCTTCCTTGTTTTAATGTTGGATATCCTCCTGAAGAACATGCTGGTGGACTTTGTCTTCTATCAAAATGTACCCAAGTAGGTGATATGCTAACTGGTTCAACATAGCTCCACAAGCCAGAATTTTCTGCACTATATCGTAAACTTGCTCTTTTTTGATTAGTCCATGTTTGCCCAACATCAAAAGCTGTTCCAGCATAATGTTGTGATTGGTTACCATGTCCACCTTCCCATGGTCTTTTAAAAGCATATCCAACTGGAATAGCCGTTCCAAATATAAATCTTTGAGTATTCCAAGATGTCATTGTTCTTTTAGTAGTCCAAAGTGTATTACTATTACTTGAGCCTCTAAATTCTTTTACAGTTAGTGTTCTATTTGTATTATATGGCATACTTTCAGAAAGTCCCCTATAATACGTTTCCATTCTATCTGTATCATTATTATATACTATTATTTTAGCCATAATAAACCTCCTATTACTATTTTATGAGATCTAATTATGGCTTGTGACTTATTTGTTAATATTATTCTTTAACCAATCTAATATAAAATAATACACTTCATCTTTATTAATTTCGTTTAACATCTCGTGTCTTCCATCTTTAAACAGACGAATCTTTACATTGTTAAGTCCAACTTTATTTAGCATATTATAAACGCGAATAACTCCTTTAGAATTTTCTCCTACTGGATCTTTATCTCCTGAAAATATTAGAATTGGTACATTTAAAGTTTTATTTATATTCTTTTGTTTTGATAAATAATATGTTCCTTTTAGTAAGTCATAATAAGCTATTGCAGTAAAATTTTTACCACATTTAGGATCCTTTACAAATTTATCAACTTGTTCATAATCACTTGTTGTCCAATCTGCTTTTGTTCTACTTGGTTTAAATTTTTTATTAAACGAACCTGTTACTAAGTATTCTAATAATTCACTTTTATATCTTTTTCCTTTAAATAGCATAATAAGTTTTGTAAGTAACATACCTGCAAGTAGCCCAGTTTTTTGACCACTTGTTCCTGAAATTATAGCACCTTTTATATCATCTTTATATTTTGTTAAATATGTCCTAACTAATAATGATCCCATACTATGTCCCATTATTATATATGGAAGTTCTGGATACTCATTTTTCATTTTATTTTGAAGTATATGGATATCTTCTACAAGTTTATCCCACCCATTATTATCTGCAAAATATCCAAAATCCTCTTCATTCTCTACAGTATTGCCATGCCCTAAGTGGTCATATCCTACTACAATATAACCACACTCTGCAAGAACATTTGCAAAATCATCATATCTTCCAATATGTTCTTGCATACCATGAACAAGCTGAATAACAGCCTTATATTCTTTTACATTATCATTACTCCACACTCTCGCATACACATCTTTTCCTGTACACGATTTAAACTTAAATTCTTTATTCATTATTATTTCCTTCTCATTTTCTAATTATCATACCCTTTTGCTTGTAATGCTATACTCATTTCATCTACCCTTTTGAAGCAACTTGTTAAATATGGTACAAATATACAAAGACTGTATTTTTTTATGTTTTTAATTGTTGGATAGTATCCTTTTGCCATTTGTGCTTGTTTTACCTGTATATATTCATTTTTAAGTATTGGCATAAAACTTATTCCTATTCCTACCATTAAACTTATATCTTTTGTATTTACCCCAAATATTTTTAATGGATATAATAAATTTGTTATACCATATACTATGTCCATTGGTTTTGTTGTAAGTGTTAGTACTAAAGTAAATATTATCATTATAAATATTCTATAAGATATCATAAATGAATATATAACATCTGAAAACAATAGGTTTATTACAAATGTTATTACTACAAAATATATTGAATTTACAATTGCTTTTATATAATTTATTATCTTTATTCTTGATAAAAGTAGCATGGCTATTGATACTAGCAAAACTATATTTAAAGTAAAATAATCTTTTACAGTAAATATATATACAGAAATAGCTATTAGAAAAATAAGTTTTACTGTACTATTTAATTTATGTATTATAGATTTTCCTTCTATATAATTTAACATTATACTCTCCCCGCTATTTCATTTATAATAGATTCAATATCAAACTTATCTTTACTTACATGTATTCCTTTTTTATTTAAACCATCAATTAATTTAACTACTTCTGGAATTTCTAATCCAATATTCTTAAATTTCTCTATGTTTTCTATAATAGTATTAGGAGTACATTCAAAAGCAATTTCTCCTTTATTAATAGCTATTATCCTATCTGCACTTAATATTTCTTGTATTACATTGGTTATATAGATTATAGTAATTCCATATTCATTTTTTAATTTCTTTATTGTTTCTATTAATTTCTTTTTACTTACTGGGTCTAGCATTGCAGTAGGTTCATCTAAAACTAAATATTTAGGCCTTAGAGCAAGCATTTCTGCAACTGCTATTCTTTGTTTTTGTCCCATTGAAAGTGCATAAATATCGGAATTTCTATATTCAAGCATTCCGCATTACATCTAGTGCTTCTGCTATTCTTTTATCTATTTCATCTTTACTAAAATCAAAGTTTTCAAGCATAAATTTCATATCATCTTCGATACCTGAAAATACTAATTGATTTTCTGGATTTTGAAATACAACTCCTACTTTTCTTCTAATATTTTTTATTTCTTTTTTATCTTTAGTAGAAATCTCATCTATTGTTACATCTCCACTTTTAGGCATAACTAGTCCAGAAATTAGCTTTATTAAGCTAGATTTTCCTGAACCATTTACGCCTATAATTGAAACAAATTCTCCTTCATTTATTTCTAATGAAATATTATTTATAGCTTTATTCGTTTTATAATTAAAAGTTACGTTGTTTACCTTAATCATTAATCATTATCATCCCTTAAAAATTTATCAACTGCTGGTTTAATAACCTTTATTATTGGAAACATTGTTATAACATGAACTGGTACCATTATTATTTCTTTAATAAATCTAGCTCCTGCTATTACAAAGAATGCTTTATCTTGTGTAATAGATATCCAAAATGTATTTAAGACTCCATTTACTAAAATTTGAGTTATTACTGATGCACATATTAATCTAATTATTATTTGTTTATTTGATAAGTCCTCTTTATAAATTTTGTGTAATACAAGTCCATAGATTGTACCATTTATTAGTGATGTTATTGTATACCCTACAAAATAAGAACCAAATGGGAATAATGTAGAACCTATAAGATCAGCAAGTCCAAGTATTACTGCATTATATATTGGGCCTAATAACATTCCCCCAAGATATGCTGGTATATAAGAAAATCCAATTTTATACCCTGGTAGTTTCACAGCTAAAAATCTTGATAGAATTACTATCATTGCAATAAAAATTCCTGCAAGTACTATTTTTTTTGTTTTTTTCATAATAAAAAAATCCCCTTTCTTTTAAGTAAAACGATTCCGCACACTTAAAAGAAAGAAGATTATATCTCTTCTACTAAAAAACAGCGGAATGCAAAAATAAATATGCGGTATTACCTTGCCCTAATAACAACTTCCCGTCTATTAGGTCTTAACAATTTATTTTTTACTCTATTTTTATTTTAACTATTATCTATATTACAACTTTTTTTATTATTCGTCAATATATCTAATGTACTTTGTATTTTTTCCTCTTCCAATTATTTGTATTTTTCCTTCTTTTATCATTGTTCCTAATACTGCTTCAACTGTTGTTGGACTTACATCTGGAAGGATATTGCATATCTCTTTTTTAGAAATTGGTGTTAAACTATTTAATACTGTTTGCTCTATTCTAGCCTTCTTTGTTATTTTATTACTGTTTACTACATTAAATCTTTTATCTAGTTCTTTGTAACGCATATATAATGTTGATAAAAAATTTTGAATAAAAGGAACGTATGTATTTTATACTTTCGTGTAAAAATAATATTATTCAAAATTTAGGTTGTAATTTTTTGGAAAAAAGTATACAATATGATTAGTTTTAATAATACTTCATAGGAGGTTTTTTTCGATGCAAGAATTATCAAAAAGTAAATTATATGAAATTGATAAAGTATCAAATTTTAGAGAATTACTTAATCGTTCTGCTAATCTATATTCTAATAAAGTTGCATTTACATATAAATTAAATCCAAAATCTAATCAATACATTACTCATACTTATACTGAACTGAAAAATGATGTTAAAAATTTAGGAACAGGCCTTATAGATTTAGGTTTATCTGGAAAAAGGATTGCAATTATTGCACCAAATCGTTATGAATGGTGTGTTAGTTATCTTAGTGTTACTACATCTCGGTATGATAGTTGTTCCACTTGATAAGGCTTTACCAGATAATGAAATTGAAGCTTCCGTTATTCGTGCTGAAGCTGATGCTGTTATTTTTGATAAAAAATATTTAAAACTTTTTCAAAATATGAAATGTAGAAGAGATATCAACTTAAAACATTTTATTTGTATGGATTTAGAAAATGATTTAAATGGAATTCTGTCTTTAAAAAATGTTACATTATTTGGAAAAAAACTTATACAAGGTGGTAACAATAGTTATGATGATGTGAAAATTGATGAAACTGGAATGAGTATTATGCTTTTTACATCAGGCACTACTTCTATGGCTAAAATTGTAATGTTATCACAAGCTAATATTTGTGCTAATATTTATTCAACAGGTTGTATTGCAAAAGTAACAAAAGAAGATACATTTTTATCTTTTTTACCTTTACATCATACATATGAATCTACTACTACTTTTTTATATGGTCTTTATTCTGGTATTACAATCGCATTTTGTGATGGACTTCGTTATGTATCGCAAAATCTAAAAGAATATAAAGTAACTGGTTTTGTATGTGTTCCTCTTATTTTAGAGGCTATGTACAAAAAAATAAAAAAAGGTATTAAAGATAAACATTTACAAATTCCTTTTGCTATTTTAACTGCTATTTCTAATTTTCTACTACTATTTGGAATTGATGTAAGAAGAAAATTTTTTAAATCTGTTATTGATGAATTAGGACGGACATTTAAGACTTGTTATATATGGTGCTGCACCAATGGATAAATCTACAATTAAAGGTTTAAAAAGTGTTGGTATTGAACTTTTAAATGGTTATGGATTAACTGAAGCATCACCTATTGTTTCAGCAGAGAATGATAAATATCAAAAACCTGGTTCAGTTGCATTTCCATTACCAGATGTAGAAATTAGAATTGATAATCCAAACTCACAAGGTATAGGAGAAATTTGGGTAAAAGGACCTAACATTATGCTTGGATATTACGATAATGAAGATGCTACTCGTGAGGTCTTGACTAATGGTTGGTTCCACACAGGAGATTTAGGATATTATGATAAAAAAGGTTATTTATTCATAACTGGAAGAAAAAAGAATGTTATTGTATTAAAAAATGGTAAAAATATTTATCCAGAAGAACTTGAATTACTAATTGCAAGACTTCCATTTGTAGCTGAAAATATAGTTTTTGGGAAACCTACTGCAAATAACGACTTAGAAATTAATGCAAAAATTGTTTATAATGCTGATTATATGAAGCAAACATATCCAGATAAAAATATTTCTGAATATAAAGATATAATTTGGAATGAAATAAAAGAAATTAATAAGACAATGCCCGCTTATAAACATATAAGAAACATAATTGTTACAGATGAACCTATGATTAAAACTACAACCCAGAAAGTTAAGAGAAATGAGGAATCGAGTAGAGAATAAATAATTATTTTATTTATTCCCTCTCACACCACCATACG
>CAOKRC010000001.1 GCA_948471035.1 uncultured Clostridium sp. | reverse complement strand
TTTTGTACAAAAATATTTTACCCAAATTGTACATTTTGGTATTGACAATAATATTTTTCAATACATGAATTTAATCCATTTACATTCCATGAATACATTTTCATAGTAAAATACCTCCTTTTAAACTTTGTACTAAATTGTACTAATTTGTACTAGTTTATCATTATAAAAAAAATTCGGCAACAACCGAAACTTTTTTTACAAAAACTATTGACCTTTTAGAAATTTATTTATATAATTTTATGGAAAGAAGCGATACAAAAGAAAAGGGGAGGGACTAATGATAACAAATAGCCTAAAAGCCTTGCGAGAGTATATATATATATATATATCGGCACTTTAATACCTATGAGGGAATAAAATTAAATTTTAAATTTTAAACCTAATGTATATTATAGGTATATTGTTCGTATATTACGAGCAAAGATTTACAATAATTTATAGTGATTTTGGAAAGAATACACTATAGCACGAATTAGTTTTTAAAATTAAAAAAATAAAAAGTACAAAAATGTTTTGTACAAATAAAAACCAGTATTTCCAACAGTTTGTGGAATTACTGGAATAGGTTATAAAAAATACAAAGGAGT
The DNA here is from genome assembly GCA_948471035.1 of uncultured Clostridium sp. Taxonomy (GTDB): domain Bacteria; phylum Bacillota; class Clostridia; order TANB77; family CAG-508; genus RGIG8482. Next base: position 120,892 of record CAOKRC010000001.1, on the reverse strand, counting down.
TGAAAAAATGAATAGAAATAGACAAGAAAAAGGTATAACTTTAATTGCGTTAGTAATAACCATCATAATTCTATTAATTCTTGCAGGAGTAACAATAAATGTATTAATAGGAGAAAATGGATTATTTAATACAGCTAGTTATGCTGGAGAAAAATATCAACAAGCAGGAGCAAGAGAAAAATTAGAGGCACTACTAATAGAACTGCAAGCAGATAAAATAACAAAACCTGAAGACTATGATGAGAATGAATATATAAATAACAAATTAAAAGAAAATAAAATGACAGTAAATGGAGATCTTGTAACAGTGAATGGATGGCAATTTTTAATAGATAGAACAGTACCAAAAATTATAGAAGAATTTGGAGAAGAAGATAAAATAGTTGGAAATGTAGAAAAAATAATAGAATATGGACAAGATATACCATTATATGAATATTTAAAAAAGCCATCAAATACTAAATTTATGTATAATGGAATAGAAATAAAAAATACAAAAGAGTTACCAGTAGGAGAATGGACAGTAACATATAATAAAGAAACAAAAGTAGCACAAATAGAGAGTATAGACAATGTACAGATAGAAGATTTAAGTGGACAAGAGCATACTTTATATTTAAAAAATGGAATAAAAATAAAAAAAGATGAACAAGCAAATTATTATTTAGGTTTTGATGGGCAAAATGATTATGGGCAAATAATGGAATTAGAAGAAACGATAGATTGGGCAAATGGATTTAGTGTAGAATTTGAAGCAACATGGGAAGCATTTAGTTTTTGGTCTAGAATATTAGATTTTGGAAATGGAGCTAGAAATGATAATATAATAATTTCGAATTATTTTTCAAATAACGAACTATTATTTGAAATTTGGAATGGATATAATAAACAGGGAACGTGGGATATTAGAATACCAAGCATTATATTAAATGAAAAATCAAAGTATGTAATAAGATACGAGAAAAATGAAGATGATATGTATAAAATTACTTTTTATAAAAATGAGGAAGAAATATTTACCAAGATAACAAATTACACTTTGAAGAATATATTAAGAACATCGAACTATTTAGGTAGACCAAACGTGAGTGGGGATGCTTATTTTAATGGAAAAATATATTCATTAAAAATAACTGAAGCTGATGGGGACTTAGTATTGTGGTATGATATGGATAAATATTTAGAAAAGTATGAAATTCAAAATATAAAAGTAGTAGGAGAGGATTATACAGGAAAAATAGCTGATATTTCAGGAAAAGAACATATACTACATCAAAAAAGTGGAGCAAAAGTAAAAAAAGATGAAAATAACATGTACTATTTAAGTTTTGACGGACAAGATGATTATGGACAAATAATGGAATTAGAAGAAACAATAGATTGGGCAAATGGATTTAGTATAGAATTTGAGGCGACATGGGAAGCATTCAATCAATGGTCAAGGATATTCGATTTCGGAAACGGACCATCAAATAATAATATATTAGTTGCAAATCGTCTAACTACTGATAATTTAATACTTATGATTTTAAATGGAGCTAGTCAAGGAGCAGAAGATTTTAGAACTTCTACTATTACATTAAATGAAAAATCAAAGTATGCGATAAAATATGAAAAGAATGAAAGTAATAATTATAAGATTACTTTTTATGAAAATGGAGAAGAAATATATAATACAGTAACAAATTATACAGTAAATAATGTATCAAGAACATCGGACTATTTGGGTAAATCAAATTGGTCTGGAAATGGAATAGATCAATATTTTAAAGGAAGAATATATTCATTAAAAATAACTGAGGCAGATGGAGATTTAGTATTATGGTATGATATAAATAAATGGATGGAAGTGAGCAAGTAGAAGAAATAATTTAAGCAATATCAGAAAAAAGGTTAAGGAATTGTTAAAGTAGAAAAATAATAAAAAACCATGTATTTAGTAAGATTAAATATATGGTTTTTCTATTTTAGTTACAGTTCAGTCCAACATTTCGTAACTAGCGTGAGTGTAGTAATATATTTATTTTTAAAAGTGTAGTATGCGGAATCTCCAGAGGCGTTGGAGAGTGTCGAAACTTTTCAAAATAAATATATTACTACATGGGAGCGGATTGCAAATGATATAGCCTGAACAGTAACCTATTTTAATAAAAAATTTCCAAAATTACTTGCAAATTAGAATAATATGGTCTAGAATAGTTTAATATAAGAATAAAGGAGGAAATGATGGCAGATAAATTAATTATAGTTGAATCACCTGCAAAGGCAAATACTATTAAAAAATTTTTGGGTGGAAATACAAAAGTTGTTGCATCCCAAGGGCATATTCGTGACCTTCCTAAATCAAAATTAGGTGTAGATGTAGATAACAATTTTGAACCAGAATATATAAATATTAGAGGAAAGGGAGATTTAATAAAATCTCTAAAAAAAGAAGCAAGTTCAGCTAAAAAAGTATACCTTGCAACTGACCCTGACCGTGAAGGAGAAGCTATTGCTTGGCATTTAGCTCATATATTAGGTATAGATGAAAATGAAGAATCAAGAGTAACATTTAATGAAATAACAAAAGGTGCTGTACAAGAAGCAATAAAAAAACCAAGAAAAATAGATATGAATTTAACAGATGCACAACAAGCAAGACGTATACTTGATAGAATTGTTGGATATAAAATTAGTCCAGTTCTATGGAAAAAAGTAAGACGTGGACTATCTGCAGGAAGAGTGCAATCAGTTGCAGTTAAACTAATTGTAGATAGAGAAGAAGAGATAGAACATTTCATACCAGAAGAATATTGGAATATATATGCGTCATTACAAGATAAAATATCTAAAAAAACATTTGAAGCAAAATTCTATGGGAAAAATAACAAAAAATTAGAACTTCATAAAAAGGAAGAAGTAGATGAAATTTTAGAAAAAATAAGTGATGCAAAATATATTGTGGATGAAGTAAAAAGAGGAGAAAAGAAAAGAAATCCTGCTCCACCATTTACAACTTCTACAATGCAACAAGAGGCATCAAGGAAACTTGGATTTACTTTAAAGAAAACAATGAGTGTTGCTCAAGGGTTATATGAAGGTGTTAAAATACCTGAAAAAGGAACTGTAGGACTTATTACTTATATGAGAACAGATTCAACAAGAATATCAGAAGTGGCAAGAGCTGGAGCAAAAGTAGAAATTCTAAAAAATTATGGAGAAGAATACTACGATAATAGGTATTATAAAACAGGTAAAGATGCACAAGATGCCCATGAAGCAATAAGACCAACATATGTAGATATAAATCCTGATGATATAAAAGAATCATTAACAAATGACCAATATAAGCTATATAAACTAATATATAATAGATTTATAGCAAGCCAAATGTCTACAGCAGTTTATGATACATTAACAGTTACAATTAATGCAAATGATTATACATTTAAAGCAAGCGGACAAAATTTAAAATTCAAAGGATTTATGGCATTATATGTTGAAGGAGAAGATACAAAACAAGAAGAAGAAAATGAAAAAATACCAGACTTACACGAAAAAGAAGAAGTAATAAAGAAGAAAATAGATACAAAACAAAGTTTTACAGAACCGCCACCTCGTTATACAGAAGCAAGCCTTGTAAAAGCATTAGAAGAGAAAGGAATAGGAAGACCAAGTACGTATTCTCCTACAATTACTACTATTTTAGAAAGAAGATATATAGAAAAAATACAAAAACAATTATCACCAACAGACCTTGGAAGAGTGGTAAATAAGCTATTAATAGAGAATTTCCAAGACATAATAAATGTAGAATTTACAGCCAATATGGAAAATAAATTTGATAAAATAGCTGAAGGAAAAGAACAATGGAGAAAAGTAATAAAAGAATTTTATACACCATTTGCAAAAGTAATAGAAAAGGTAGAAAAAGAATTAGAACATGTTGAATTACATGAAGAAGTTTCTGATGTGCCTTGTGAAAAATGTGGTAGAATGATGGTAATAAAATATGGTAGATACGGAAAGTTTTTAGCATGTCCTGGGTACCCAGAATGTAAAAATGCGAAACCATTTGTAGAGACAATAGATGTACCTTGCCCAAAATGTGGAGCAAAAGTTCAAATTAGAAAAACAAAAAGAAAAAGAAATTATTATATTTGCGAAAATAATCCTAGTTCATGTGATTATATTTCATGGAACAAACCAAAAAAAGGTGAAAAGTGGGTGCCAGATGAAAAAGTAGAATTAGAAGAAAAAACTACCAAAAAGAAAACTACTAGAAAAACAGGTACAAAAACTGCTAAAAAATCATCTTCTAAAACAAGAAAGACAAAATAGAGTTTAGAAACACTAGTCAGCTACGCTGACAGCCCCCTTGTTAAAGGGACTTTCTTCTATGTCTTTGTAGACTATTCTAAAATATATGCTAAACTGTAACCACATAGAAATGAAAATTGGCAAAAAGTATTTACTTTTAAAAAATATATGATATAATATAGACAGATAGAAGGTTACCACAGTAAGTGTGGAAACCATCACATATGTAAATTATAAGATTGCACTATTGACGGCTAAATCAGATAGTGCAGTTTTTTTATGCCAAAATTAAAAAGATAATTAAGGCAAATATTATGAATAGTAATACTATATTAAAAAGAATAGAAAAAATTAAGCATTTAAATATTAATTTATTCATAAGCATCACCTCCTATGTAATAGGGATGACAACCACACTTCTAAAGTTTAACCAACTATCTTATGAAAGTATATAATAAAAACAGCTGGATTGTCAATAAGAAAAAAGAAAAAATTGGCAAAAAGTATTTACTTTTTAAAAATATATGGTATAATATAATTATAAAAAGAGAAAAAGGCTAAGCCCTTTTCTCATGTGTGTTAGAGTTTGATGCTTTGTTTGGTGCGGCATCAAATTCTTTTTTGCTAATATGTACGATATAACCGAATAATCCAATTACAAATACAAGAGTAGCAAAACTAAGAATTATTAATGATATGCCAACGTATATTTCCATTTTCCTCACCTCCTATAATAGCATATTTAGCATTACATTTTTGTAATGCTAATAGATACCATCATAGAGTTAAAAGTGAGGTCTCTAACAACAAAATAAACTTATCACAACACATACAAAAAGTCAATATAATTTTTTACAAAAAAACAAAAAAGTATTTTTTAAAAATACTTCCATAACCTTTAAAAATATGATATAATAACTAATCATATTTTAAAGGAGATAGACATGTTTATTAATCAAACAGTAGCAAAAGAACTATATGAAGATGCAGGAGATGCAAGACTTCAAAGAGCAAAAGCATATGTAAAACAAAAAAGAGTGAGTATAGAACATATTGATTATGATGATATGAATAATTTTTGTGTTGAAAGTTTAGTAGATGGAAATTATGATGAATATAGAGTACATATATCATTAAGAAATGGGGAATTAGATAGACTATCTTGTGAATGTGAAGACTACAATTCACATTATGGTGCATGCAAACATATTATTGCTACATTACTTGAAATAGATGGAAACCCCAAATATAGTAAGGACCAGAATAAATCAAAGCCAAAGGAAAAATATCCAAATTTTTCAGATTTAATAAATACGTTTTATGATGAAGAAATGAAACTAATAGATGATTTAGATGAACCTACAATATCTCTAGATAAAAATGTAAATTTAATTCCCAAAATTATATTTGATTCGTATTCAAATGAAATGAAAATAGAATTTAAAATAGGAACCAAAAAACAATTATATAAACTTAGAGACTTAGTAGAATTTTATAATTTAATGATAAATAAAGAACAATATAAATATGGTGCAAAACTAAATATAGTGCATACCCAAGAAACATTTGATGAAGACGATATACCAATGCTTAACTTTATTATGAAACATGCAGAAACAATAAAATACGTAAATAATAATTCAAATAGTATATATAGATATTATGGAAAAGTATTAAACACAGGAAGCATAGTGCTTAGTAATACTGTAATTGATGAAATATTTGAAATATTACAAAATAAGAAAGTTACAATAGAGAAAGGGTATATAAGTAAAGAAATAGAATTTGTAAATGAAATACCAGATATAAAATTTGAATTAGAAAAAATAAATGAAAAAGAATACAAATTAATATGTAATATAGATACATATGATACATATGAAATAATAGAGGGAAAAGAATATACATATTTCTTAACTGATGATAAGTTATATAGATGTAGTAAAGAGTATAAAGAAACAACACTCAAATTATTAGATGTGTTTAAAAGAAATTATACAAGAGAAATTAAATTTTCTAAAAATCAAATGCCAAACTTCTTTTCAATAGTACTTCCAAAAGTGGAAAATAGTATAAATTTAGAGACTATAGATGAAGAAGAAATTGAACAATATATGCCCAAAAAACTTGGAGTAAAAGTATATTTAGAATTTAACGAAAAAAATTATATTGTAGCAAAAGTGATGTTTTGTTATGGAGAAGACGAATTTAATCCATTAGAGGAAAATCCTAATATTCCAAGAAGTGTATTAGAAGAAGCGGAAAGTTTAAATACTTTTAGAAAAACAGGATTTTTATTAGATAAAAATAACTTAAGATTTGTATTAGCAGATGATGAAAAAATATATAATTTTCTATATCAAGATATAGCAGAATATATGCAAAAATTTGAAGTACTTGCAACAGATGATTTTAAAACAAGAGAAATAAAAAAGCCTAAAATGGGAACTATAGGTGTAAAAATAGAGAATAATTTATTAAGTATTGATGTAGATAACTTTAATTTTGATAAAGAAGAACTAAGGGAAATACTTGAAAAATACAGCTTAAAAAAGAAATATTATAGGCTAAAAAATGGAGACTTTTTAACATTAGAAGAAAATGAAGACATAGACTTTTTAAATAATCTAATTTCTGGAACACGGAGTAAGTTATAAAGAAATAGAAGCAGGAAGCATAAAACTTCCAATGTATCGTTCACTTTATTTAGATAGAATAATAAATAGATTTGAAAATACTGGCATAAAAAAAGATGAGCAATATAAAGAAATGATAGACGATATGAAAGATAAAACTAATGTAACAAATTTACAGTTACCAAAATCTTTAAATAATACATTAAGAGATTACCAAAAAATAGGGTTTAAATGGTTAAAAACATTAGATTATTATCAATTTGGAGGAATACTTGCAGATGATATGGGACTTGGAAAAACTCTTCAAGTAATATCTATAATACTATCATATATAGAAAATAATAAAGACGATAAATTGCCAATAATGGTAGTATGCCCAAGTTCACTTAGCCTAAACTGGAAAGCAGAAATAGAAAAATTTACAAGTTCGATAAAATCAATTGTTATAAGTGGAAATGCGAGCTTAAGAAAAGAACAAATAAAAGATATTCCAAATTATGATGTTGTTATAACTTCATACGATTTATTAAAAAGAGATATTGATTTATATGAAGAATTAAATTATAGCTTTAGATATGTTATAGCAGATGAAGCGCAATATATGAAAAACAGTAATACACAAAATGCAAAATCAATAAAAAAGATTAGTGCTATAACTAAGTATGCACTAACTGGTACACCAATAGAAAATTCACTTTCTGAGTTATGGTCTATATTTGATTTCTTAATGCCAGGGTATTTATTTTCATATAATAAATTTAGAGAAAAATTTGAAGTGCCTATAATAAAAAATGAAGATAATGAAACAATGGATAAATTAAGAATGTTAATAGAGCCATTTGTTTTAAGAAGAACAAAAAAACAAGTATTAACAGAATTGCCAGATAAAACAATCACAGTATTAAACAATGAAATGGCAGAAGAACAACAAAAAATATATTTAACATATCTTGCACAAGCAAAGGAAGAATTAAGTGAAGAGATAAAATTAAATGGTATTGAAAATAGCCATATTCAAATATTATCAGCCCTAACGAGGTTAAGACAAATTTGCTGCCATCCGGGATTATTTTTGGATAATTATAAGGGTGAATCTAGCAAATTAAATCAATGTATAGAGATTATAAAAGATGGAGTAGCAAGTGGACACAAGATACTATTATTTTCTACATATACATCAATGTTTGAAATACTAGAAAAAGAATTAAAGAAAGAAGAAATACAGTATTTCAAATTAACAGGTCAAACTAAAGTGGATAAAAGAATAGAATTAGTTGAAGAGTTTAATAACAATAAAAATATAAAAGTATTTTTAATATCTTTAAAAGCAGGAGGAACAGGGCTTAATTTAACAGGTGCAGATATGGTAATACACTATGACCCATGGTGGAATTTAGCTGCTGAAAACCAAGCAACAGATAGAGCATATAGAATTGGGCAAAAGAACAATGTACAAGTATATAAATTAATTACAAAGAATTCAATAGAAGAAAAAATCTTTGATTTACAAGAAAGAAAATCAAAACTTATAGATAATGTACTAGACACTAAAACGTCATTTATTAGTAAACTTTCTAAAGAAGAGATTATGAAGTTGTTTGAGTAGAATTTGCAAACACTAACATAATATGGTAAAATAATAATGCAATACAAGAAAGTACAGGAGGTAAAAAAAATGAGTATTCAAGTTAAAGGAGGTGCAGAACTGAAAGCAAATGTTTTCAAACTTGCAACCATAAGAAGTGCAAGCTATGATTCATGTGAACACAGTGGAATTAGAGAAGAAAAAATTAATATGGAGACAGTTGACGGAACAGAGTATGAATGGACTGTCAACAAATATGTTCATATGGAGGAGTTTGCCAAGATGCGGGAAGACATAAAAGCTGGAAGGATTGCATCAGGAACAGAGATTACGATTAAATGTAATTCAAGTGGGGTTGTAGCCTTTGTTTTGTAACCTGAATATTTGCTAAACGAACAGGACACTTGTCCTGTTTGTTTAGTTATAGGTACTAAATTAATTTATTATTATTTAAAGTATTATAGTGTAAGAACCCTCAGTCGTTCTTGCGAACGACAGCTCCCTTAAGTAAAGGGGCCTTTAATCTACTGTTTTAGTAAGTTGCTAGACTAGAATATTTATTTTTGAAGAGTAGAGAAAAGCCTCCTTTAGATTTCTGGAGGTGTCAGTTCGTAAGACTGACAGAGTGGGCTTACAGCATAATTTTGACACTTTAAAGAAAACGGTATATAATAATAGCGATAAATTATAAATGCACCAATGGGAGAATATTCTCCAGAAAGGACAAAATTATGAAACATATTAAAACTCTTACAACGCGGAATTTAAAAGAGTCCATGAAAAAGGGTGGTTGTGGCGAGTGCCAGACATCCTGCCAGTCTGCTTGCAAGACATCTTGCACGGTGGGAAACCAGTCGTGTGAGAAGATTAAGTAGCAGTATTTAGGTGGTGCTAGTTTTAAGAGGGGAGAGACGAACTTTGTCTCTTCCATTCTATATAAATAAGAGCAATAATTTTTCAAAATTAAAATGATTCAAATTTACAGCAAATAGAATATTTTTATCAAAATAAATATCGAAAAACAAAAAGTTATTCCAGTGTATAAAAATAACTTTACAAATTAATATATTTGATTTTTTTATGAACAATTAATTTCAAATAATCAAAATAATTTATTCTGTTGTGTGAATTGTAACAATATTTATGAAAGAGGTAAAATATGAGAGATTATATAACAATAATTGGAGGAGGACTTGCAGGATGTGAAGCGGCATACCAAATTGCAAAAAGAGGAATAAAAGTAAAATTATATGAGATGAAGCCAACCAAATTTTCACCAGCACATTCAAATGAAAACTTAGCAGAAGTTGTATGTAGTAATTCATTTAAATCAAATTTACACACAAATGCTTGTGGTTTATTAAAAGAAGAATTACGCCTACTTGATTCATTACTAATAAAATGTGCAGATGAAACGAGTGTACCAGCAGGGCAAGCATTAGCAGTAGATAGAGATGAATTTTCAAAATTAGTAACACGTAAAATAAAAGAGAATCAAAATATAGAAATTATTAATAAGGAGTACACAGGAGAAGAAATTGTAAAAGAACAATTCATAAAGACAGGAAATGTAGAAAAAGATATTGTAGGTGCAAGTCTTGTACCTGCTCAAGATATCGGCATTACAATCATTGCAACAGGACCGCTAACAACAGATGATTTTGCTAAAAATATAGCAAAAATAACACAAGAGGACAAACTACATTTTTATGATGCAGTAGCACCAATCATTTCAAGAGAAAGTATAGATATGAATATTGCTTTTTTTGGAGATAGGTATGAACAGGAAAGAGAAAAAGAAGAAGGCATAGAAGATTGGAATATAAGAAGAAAAACTATTAAAGAAGGAAGCTATATAAATCTTCCAATGAATAAAGAAGAATATGAAGATTTTTGGAATGAATTAGTAAATGCAGAAGTAGTAGAACTTCATGAATTTGAAAAAAGAGAAATATTTGAAGGTTGTATGCCAGTAGAAGTAATGGCAAAAAGAGGAATAGATACATTAAGATATGGTCCATTAAAACCAGTAGGTTTTACAGACCCAAGAACTGGAAGACGCCCATATGCACTAGTACAATTAAGACAAGATGATACTCTAAGAACAATGTTTAACATAGTTGGATTCCAAACAAACTTAAAATTTGGAGAACAAAAAAGAGTATTTTCTAAAATACCAGGACTTACAAATGCAGAATTTATAAAATATGGTGTAATGCACAGAAATACATATATAAATTCTAGTAAATTATTAGAAGAAACATATAGCTTAAAGAAAAACAGTAATTTATACTTTGCAGGGCAAATTACAGGAGTAGAAGGGTATGTAGAATCAATTGCATCAGGGATGGTAGCAAGTTTAAATGCAATAAATCGATATAAATATATAAAAGAAATAGATGCTGGAAAAGGAATAAACAATGAAAATGAAATAGGGATAGAAAAAAATGAAATACCAAAAGAATGCAAAATAATATTTCCTGAAAACACAATGATAGGAGCACTTTCAAAATACATATCAACACCAAATGAAAAATTTCAACCAATGAATGCAAACTTTGGAATTATGCCTACGCTTGAAGAAAGAATAAAAGATAAAAAGCTAAAGTATGGAAAGATAGCAGATAGGGCAATAGAGGCATTAGAGGAATATATGAAAAACTTAGAAAATGATATATAAACAGTATCAGTAATTGGCAAACATAAATAATTCCTATAAATGACAAGTTTTACCAAAATATTACAAAAATAATAAATTTTCAATAAAAAATAAACAAATTTACATAAAACTATTGTGAATTTGTTTTTTGTATGTTAAAATAAACATAAGTGTTATTTTATCTAGTATTAGGTAAACTTGAAAGGAGAGAATAATGGGAGAAAAAGAATTATTTGAGGAGATAAAACCATTAATAGAAGAATATAAAGAGTATGCAAACCAAGCAACACCAGATATGTGGGCTGATATTTTAGAAGATATAAAAATATCTGAAAAATCAAAAGAGCAAGGAAAAGTTTATACAGCTGATAGAGAATTAGAAATCATGAAAAAGCTTGAGGTAATGGATGCAAGAAGAAAATTAGTTGAAGAATTGATAGAAATAAGAGAAGCAAAAAAAGAAGAAATGCGTAGCACAATTTTTGAAAAAGTTGGAGCTTTTATAAGTGATTCTAAAGAAAAAATGAATCAAGAGATTGAAGAAAAGAGACAAGAGTTAGAAAAGCAAAAAGAAGAAAAAAGAGAAAATTTAGAAAAGAAACAAAAAGAATTAGAAGAAAAGCAACAAATATTAAAAGATATGAGTACAAAAAGTAGAGCATATAAAGATGAGGCTGAAAGAATAAAAGGCAATAAGATGTTAGAAGAAGGACGCAGATTCTATTTAGAAAAAAATAAAGAGCTTAATGTAAGCATTTATGACCTAAATAAAGAGGTTAAAACTTTAGAAAAAGAATGCCAAACTTTAAAATTTGAATATGAAGATTTTACTATAGAAAATGATGAAGGATTAAAAGAAGCAGAAAAAAGATTAAATGATTTTGAAGAAACATATGGTAAAATTGATTTTACAAGCGAAGATGCAATAGATTATATAGAAGAAATTGTAGAAAATCATAAAGAAGAAGACGAAATTCATAAATTAACTGAAGATGAAGTAGAAGTTGAAGAGCCAGATAAAGTTATCACAATGGATGACATTGAAACAGATGAAAAAATAAAAGAAGAAGAGAAAAAAGCATGGGAAATATATGATGAAGAAAATAAAAAACAACAAGATGAATGGAAAAAGCAACAAGAAGTAGAACTTGAAAAACTTGGAAAGAAGAATGAAAAAATAAAGGAAGCACCAGAATTACAACAACAATTAGAGCAAAGATTTATAGAAATTGAAAAAGATAATAAAGACTTATTACTTCCAAGTTATATAAAATTAAAAGAAAATCTAAAAGTTAAGGGAGACCTTAAAAAAGTATTAACTGCTTTAGAAGGAAAAACATTATTAGATATTTATGAAGAACAACTTAAATATGTAGAAGGGACTGAATCAAGAAAGCAAATAGAAAATGCAATAAATGAGCTTAAAGCAAGACAAAAAGGAGAAAAATCAGAAGAACAAAAACAAACAGGAACAAAACAACCAGAAACAAAGCCAGCAGAACAAAAGCAAGCAGGAGCAAAATCACCAGAAACAAATACAGCAGGACAAAAGCAGGCAGGAGCAAAATCACCAGAAACAAATACAGCAGGACAAAAGCAAACAGGAGCAAAATCACCAGAAATAAATACAGCAGGACAAAAGCAAACAGGAGCGAAACAACCAGAAACAAATACAGTAGGACAGAAGCAAACAGAAACGAGACCAACAGCAACAATGAAGCAAGGACAAGTATATGATAATGATGGAAATTTAATAGATGATATAGAAAAAATAAAAGAATTGCAAGAAAGACAAATTTTAGAAGAAGAATTAGAACAAAGATTAGCAGAACTTAAAGCAGGATTTGAAGATATAGTAGAAGCAGACGAAGAGTATATGGCACTAGAAGACGATATAAGAAGTAGATGTGAAACGATTGAAGATATTGAAAAGACATTACATTCTCTAGAAGAAAAGGATATACTAGATATATATGAAGGAATGCTTGCTCAAACAGAAATTCCTGAAGAAAGAGCATATTTTGAAAATATAATAAATCAAATTACAGAAAGAGTAAAGGAATTACAAGAAGAAATAGAGCCAGAAGAAATAGAAGCACTTGACGATGACCCTAATATAGAAATACGTTATAGAGCAGATATAGATAAATATTCAATAATTAATAAAGATACTGATGAACGTGATATAACAGAATATAATAAGATACCACCAATGACAATAGAAGAGATAGTAGAGAAATACGAATTATATGATTCATTTGAAGAAGGAATAGATCCAGCTATTGTAGCAATACTAGAAAAATTTGATGAAAAAAATGGAACAAGTAAAACAGAAAAATATTTAAAAGCAGTAACAAAAATGGGAGAATCAAAAGAAGATAGACAAGAAGATATGGAAGATGCTAAAATTGCTATTAAATATAATTTAACAGGATTATATGATAAAAAATATGGATTTTCAAAAGAAGAAAGAAATTCTATATTAGAAATGGCAAATAAAGCTGAAAGAAATGGCATAGCGACAGTAAAAAAAGGAGTTAAAGTTAGAGTATCAAGTATATTTGAAAAAGTAACTAACAAATTATTTAGTAAAAAAATAGCATTAGGAAATGGAAAAAATAAGCAAATTAGAGAAGAGATGGACGGATTTATGAAATCAATGAACAATGCAGCAAAAAATGTTACAAGTAAAAATTCATGGCAACAACGTGTTCATGCAGAAGTAAATGAAGAAAAAGCTATAAAAAATGCAGAGGCAAAAGCAGAAGTAGAACAACCAGAAGTGGAACAAGAAGAAGTTAAATAATAAAATATTAAAAGAGGCGAAAAGTTAAAAAAATTCGCTTCTTTTTTAACATACAAAGTATACTGTTTTAACATAAAGTAGAACAGTACTTATAATTGATTATGTGGCGAAATTGTTTTTATTAATAGTAAAATACCTCAAAAATTTAAGCCAAAAATCGATAAACTGACATTGACAGAATTATGTAAATATGATACAATATAACAGTAATCATTCTATAAGAGTGAGATGTTTCATATGGCTAGAAAAAATAAAACGAATAAGGAGGGCAAAAATATGAAACAGTTTTTTAAGCAGTTGGCAGCAGGGGTAGGAGCAATACTTATAATAGGCGTTGCAATTTTCTTGTTGCGGGGACTTTCTTTATTCTTTATACAGGTAACCGCCTGGGTAAAGATCGAAGAGATAATCCAGAATCTTCCCTGGATTATTCTGGGAATGATTGCTTTTATACTGGTTCAGGGGTTAGGAGCATTAGTAATTTATTTCTTTGCTCCTAATGAAAAAATCAGGAGAGCTAAACGGAGTAAAATCCAAAGAATGGAAATTTCCAGAAGAGAAGGCAGACGTAATGCAGAAGAAGGGTATGCTGAAACATATGATGCTACACCTAATGAAGAGGTTGAGTATATCAATGAAGAAAGCATAGGTGGAGATGATACTGATGTAACATACGTTGAGGGAATGGAACCTTAGGAGACTTGATAGATTATGAAGAAATATATGCAAAATAGCTGGTAGTGGCAACTATGCATATACTGAGTAATCACGATATTTCTAAAACTGCGGTAAAAGGAACACGTAATCGTGTTCCTCTTGCTTTTTATTAGATGGTATAGTAAAATCAACTAGTAAAAAATAAATAAATTAGGAGGAATTTATTTTGAATATATTAATTAAAAATTGTAATTTAATTTCTATGAGCAATAAAAGAGAAAAGCTAGAAAAAGATATAGATATATTAATTAAAAATGGAAAAATAGAAAATATAAGTGAAAACATAAATGAAAAAGTAGATAAAATAATCGATGCAAAAGGCAAAATTGTTATGCCAGGACTAATTAATACACATGCCCACGTACCAATGAGCATATTTAGAGAAACATTAGATGGATATAACTTGCAAGATTGGTTAGAAAAGAAAATTTGGCCTATGGAAGATAAACTTAACAAAGAAGATATATATTATGCCTCACTACTATCATTTATAGAAATGATAAAAACAGGTTGTACTACAATAAATGATATGTATTTTTGTGGAGAAGAAATAATAAAAGCAGCTTTAAATTTAGGAATAAGACTTCAAACTACACGAACACTTATGGATTTAGAAGGTGATGGAGAAGCAAGACTTAAAGAGTTAGAAGAATTAATAAAAAATTATGATAACAAAGAAGAAACTATAACTTTAAATATTGGAATACATGGATTTTATACAACCAATGCACAATATATTGAAAAATGTGCAAATTTAGCAAGAAAATACAATAAAATAATACATATTCATTTTTGTGAGAATTCAAAAGAAAGAGAAGATATAATAAAAGGATATTCAGTACAAAGTCCTGCCCAACTAATAAAAAAATATTTTAAAGGGTTGCATGTTGTGATTGCTCACTCAGTAAAATTAACTAAAGAAGAAATAGAAGAGTTGACAAATGAAAATGTACATATATCACATTGCCCAGTAAGTAACTTAAAACTGGGATGTGGAATTGCAAATGTTTCATATATGATGAAAAAAGGAATAAATGTAAGTATTGGAACAGATGGACAGGGAAGTGGCTCTAATTTAGACTTATTTGAAGCTATGAAATATACAGCACTTTTGCAAAAAGGAATTTTAGAAAATCCAAAAGAATTGCAAGCATTTGATGTACTAAAAATGGCAACAGTTAATGGTGCAAAAGCATTAGGATTAGAAAAAAATATAGGAATGATTGAAGAAGAAAAATCAGCAGACTTAATAATTCTTAATTTAGATACAGTAATTACCACACCTGTAAATAACATATTTTCACAAATTGTATATAATATAAAAGGAACAAATGTCGAAACAAGTATTATTAACGGGAAAATTGTAATGGAAAATAGGGTTGTAAATGGTATTAATGAACAGGAAATATATAATAAATGTAATGAAATAATAGAAAGAATACAGTAATTTTTTATAAACATTGTTTGTTAACACTAGTTTGTATAATATGCAATTATGGAAAAATGGAAAAATTGACAATTTTTGATATTTGTTGTATAATAAAAAGAGTAATCCAAAAAAAAGGAGTTTAAAAATGACAAATATAAAAAAAGCAAGTATAGTTGTAATAGTCATTTTAGTATTAGTTATAGGAATATGTATTGCTAGCTTTGCCACAAATACAGGAACTATACTAAAAGAAGCAAAATTAAGAAAAACAGCTTCTAATGATGCGATTGTACTAGAAATTATACCAAAGAAGGAAGAAGTAGAAGTACTTGCTAAAGATGGAGATTGGTATCAAGTAAGATACAATAAAATTAAAGGATATGTCCAAAAAGACTTCCTTGAAGTTTTAGAAGAAAATGATACAAAAGAACAAAATGATAATACACAAAATAATGAAAACAAAACAAAAGAAATCAAAAAAGGTGAAACTTTTAAAATAGAAAAAGAAACTAAAATTTATATTAGACCATTAATTAATTCAAAAGTTATAGAAAATCTTGAAAAAGATAAAACTGTAAATGTTGTTGAAATTAGAAATAATTGGGCATATATAAATATTGATGATATTTCAGGTTGGGTTAGTTTAGCAAGTATTGGTGCTACTTTGCAAAATGAAGAAAACAATACTACTTCAAATAATGAGCAAAATACAGATGATAACCAAAATGAAAATAGTAATCAACCAGAAAATAACAATAATAAGACAGAAGAAAATAATAGTGAAAATAATAATCAACCTGAAGAAAATAGTAACGAAAACAATCAAGAAGAACTAAATAAAACTGCTTATATTTCAACAAGTGGAATTAATTTTAGAGAAGAACCAAATACAGATTCAAAAGTATTAAAAGTATTTATACAAAATGCGAAAATAACAATACTTGAAGAAGTTGGTGATTGGTATAAAATTAAAAATAATGACCAGACAGGTTATGTATTAAAAACATATGTATCAGAAAAAAAGATAGAAACAACATCAAGAAGTAGTGTAAGTAGAACTGATACCACAAAAACTAACGATACAGAAACTAATTCTAAAGAAGAAACAAACGAAACTGCATCAAGTAAAGGGCAAGAAGTAGCAAACTATGTAAAACAATTTGTAGGATATAGATATGTTTATGGTGCTTCAACACCAAGTAAAGGATTTGATTGTTCTGGATTAACAATGTATGTATACAAACAATTTGGAGTAAGTTTATCACACTCAGCAACAGCTCAAAGTAAGATAGGAACAAAAGTAGATAGAAAGAATTTACAACCAGGAGATTTAGTATTTTTTACAAACTATAAAACAGGTAAAGGAATAGGGCATGTAGGAATATACATTGGAAACAACCAATTTGTACACGCATCTACTGAAAAAACAGGTGTTATAACATCTAGTATAACAGGGTCATATAACACAA
Organism: uncultured Clostridium sp.; assembly: GCA_948471035.1. Taxonomy (GTDB): domain Bacteria; phylum Bacillota; class Clostridia; order TANB77; family CAG-508; genus RGIG8482. Next base: position 103,289 of record CAOKRC010000001.1, on the reverse strand, counting down.
GATACGTAACAGCAACAAGATTATTTTAAATAAAAGAAAAGAATAAAACTAATAAGTTAAATAAAGTGGCGGAAATTGATATATATCAATTGAAGCGGATTGCAAATAGAGCAGAAAAACATAGAGAATAAACTATGTATAAATAAAATTGGGGGAAAAACTTAATATAGAAAGTGGTGTAAACTATGATAAATAGACCAATTTTAATTATACTACTTGGATATATATTAGGGATAATAATAGGGCTATACTGTAAAATCAGTATAGCCATTTTTATAATACCTATAATAGTATTCAATTTAACAATCAAATTTATATTCAAAAAATCTATTACAAAAAACAAAAAACTAAAGCATTATCTCTATATATTTAATATAAAAAAAGTAATTTTAATATTTTTAATTAGCATACTCACATCAAACACAATAGTGTTAGTTTTAAACAACAAATATGATATCTTATTTAAAAATATAGAAGAAGCAGAATATATAGCAATTATAATGGAAGAACCCACAATAAAACAATATTCAGCTAAATATAAGATAAAAATAGAAAGTATAAATAAAGATGCAAAAAAATTTAAAAATACATATTTATATTTAAACACAAAAAATAAAAACCTAAAAGTAGGAGATAAAGTAAAATTTACAGGAGAATTTCTAGAACCAGAAATACAAAGAAACTATGGAGGATTCAATTATAAAGAATATTTAAAATCAATTGGAATATATGGAAGTGTGAATGCTAGTCAAGTTAAAATTGTAGGAAGTGGAAAAATTAGCAAAATAAAACTTATGGCAAGTAAAGTATCGAACCATTTAAAAGAAACAGTAACCAAAAATATAAAAAACGAAAATAATAGAAATTTATTATTAGGAATATTACTTGGAAATGATGATAATCTTGAAAATGAAATAAAAGAAAATTTTCAAGCAAGTAGCTTGTCGCATTTACTTGCGGTATCTGGAATGCATGTAGCATATGTAATATTAGGAATAAGCATAATACTTTCAAAATTAAAATTTTCTAAAAGAATAACAAAAATATCTACAATAATATTATTAATATTCTTTATTTTCTTAACAGGAGGAACTCCATCAGTAAAAAGGGCTTGCATTATGTCTATAATGTCTATTATAGCAACGATTTTTTATAGAAAAAGTGATATTATAACAAACATAAGCACATCACTACTTATTATACTTATTCAAAATCCATTTAGTATAATGAATATAGGATTAATTCTATCTTTTTTTGCAACACTTGGAATAGTACTTTTTAATAAAATTATATTAAATTTTATCAAAAGACCAATTTATTTAAGTGGACAAACCCTCAAAGAACAAGTAGAAAATATTAAATATGATAACAATAAAGAAAATAGGCTAACAAATAATAAAAAAAGTAAAGCAGTAATAAAAAGTCTACTAAAAAATTTTTGTAACAAATTAAAGGAAATTATAAGTGTTTCTATTTCAGCACAAATATTTACTTTTCCGTTAAGTATGTCGATATGTAATAAAATATCATTAACATTTTTATTTTCAAATATACTTGTAAGTTTTATAATAGGAGTAATAATCTTATTAGGGTTTATATCTATTATATTTCCATTTAAAATATGTTTTAACATTTTAGAAATGCTGTTAAATATACTTACAAAAATAGCAGAAATATTTTCTAAAGTAGCTATTTCCAATATAATTGTAGCAACACCAAATTTATTACTTGTAATATGTTATTATATAATAGTTTCATTAATATTCTATATAATATTTTTACGAAAAAAACAATCAAAAAGAGCATTAGAAATAATGTTTTTAACATTTGTGGATAAATTTAAATCAAAGTTTTTAATCACTAAAAAACATCTTTTAATATCAATATTATTAATAATCATTTTAAGCCAAAGTGTAAAGTTAATACCAAAAGATTTAAAAATACATTTTATAGATGTAGGACAAGGAGATTCTTGTTTAATTATAACCCCAAAAAATAAAACGATTTTAATAGATGGTGGAGGAAGTAGGGCAGATAATTTTAATGTACGGAAAAAACACACTACTTCCATATTTACTAGATAGAGGGATAGTAAATATAGACTATATGATGGTATCACATTTCGATTTAGACCACTGCCAAGGCCTTTTATATGTAATGGAAAAAATAAGTGTTAAGAATGTAATTATAGGGGAGCAATTTGAAATATGCGATAATTATGAAGAATTTGTGAGAATTGTTAAAGAAAAGAAAATTAGAGTGGATATAGTAGAAGCAGGGCAAAATCTAAATGTTGAGGAAGATTTATATTTCAATATTTTATGGCCAGATTCTAAAAATAAGATAAGTGATAATGCAATAAACAACAATTCATTAGTTTGTAAATTAGTATATAAAAATTTTTCTTGTGTTTTTACAGGCGATATTGAAGAAAAGGCAGAAAAAGAATTATTAAATAAATATAAAGATACAAACATACTTATGTCAACTGTCATAAAAGTTGCACATCATGGTTCAAAGAGTTCATCTAAAGAAGAATTTATAAAAAAGATAGAACCCAAAATTGCAATAATACGGAGTTGGAAAGAATAACACATTTGGACATCCAAGTAATAGTGTAATAGAACGTTTTAAGAAGTTTAATGTAAAAACATATAGAACAGATGAATGTGGTGAAATTACAATAAAAACTAATGGAAAGAGAGTAAAAATAAATACAATAATAAAATAACTACCAAAATTGTATAAAAATCCCTATTTTTGAAAATACTATATAAAACTTAAAATCCATTTAAGAAAGAAGGTAGTATATGAAAAAATGGGGAATTATAATAGTTGCTATTATAATAATTATTATTGCAATATGTATTGGTATATCTATGTTTAACATGAATAATAAACCGAAAAATCAGGTTAATACTACAAATACAACAAATGAAATAATTTCAAATCAAGTAAACTATAGTGTGAAAAATGATATAACGATTAATACAAGTACAAACGAAGAAAAAATATCTCCAAATGCAACTTTAATTCTAAAAAGAAAATATAAAGAATGTGGACACATAATAAAGGAATATAAGAAAATTACAGATGAATTAGTAAATTTAACTGAAAAAGAGTTACTAGAAAAAAATGAAGATTGGGAAATTGAAAAATTCTCTAATATGGAAGTAATATTGATAAAAGATGCAGAAGGTGTTTGTGATGAACACTATGTATTAAGAGAGAATAATGGAATTATTGCAGTATATAAAATCGGTAAAGAAAATGAAGAAACATTAGAAGAATTAACAGGAATATCAACAGAATATTTAACTGAAAATGATAAAATGGAAATAGAACAAGGAATTACAGTTTATGGTAGGGAAGAATTAAATAGTATTTTGGAAAATTATGAATAAATTTTACAGAAAATGGAAAAGATATATAATATAAATGTACTACTTAATTTGTAGATAACGTTATATCCAGCATTAGCCATTAGGGCATGCTTTGAATCTTATAGGATTTGGGGATGTTTAGATATAACAAAAAGGGAACGCTTAAAGTTTAGCGTTCCTAATTTTTTTCTTTATCTTGATCAATTTTTAAATTCTCTTTTTTTAAGTATCCTTGAGAATAGAATGCTCTAAAATACATTGCAAGTGAGAATATTGTAGCAATTAAAGCTAAGTAATATAAGTATTGGTCAAAAGCAGGAAGTGTTGACATACTATATTCTGGATGGCTTAATAAAGTAGAATTAAATTGTCTTATAAAGAAAGAACTTACAATTGCAACATAAAATAATACTGTTGATAATTTTCCATACCATCTACTAGACACTACAAATTCTTTTCCATAAAGAAAAGATGCACCAGAAATCATTGCAAATTCTTTTAAAACTACTATAACTAGAATCCATAGAGGTATTATATTTTGAAGAGCAAGTACAGTAAGTACAGAAATTTGTGTTGCTTTATCAGCAAGAGGATCAATTAATTTTCCAAAGTTTGTTATAAAATTAAACTTTCTTGCTATAAATCCATCTAAAATATCAGTTATTCCAGATAAAGTTAAAAATACAAATGCTAAAATATAATTCTCTTCAATTAAGTATGCAATAATTACAGGAATTAAGAAAAATCTTATTATTGTTAATATATTTGGTATATGTTTAAACATAAATATTTCCTCCAAAAATGTAATATAATATATAATACATTTTTTGATAAATTTCGTCAAGTATGTAAAATATTAATTTTTAATCTTGGATAAGTGTATAATAATCAAAATATAAGTTGTTTTTTATATAAAGTTAGAGTATAATACTAGATATATAAAAGAAAAGAGGAAGATGTATGGAGACACGGAAAAAATAATAAGAGAATATTAACAGGTGATAGACCAACAGGGAAATTACATATTGGACATTATTTTGGGTCACTTCAAAATAGAGTAAAACTTCAAAATGAATACAAAACATATATAGAGGTTGCAGATGTGCAAGCATTAACAGATAATTTTAATAATCCTGAGAAAGTAAAAAACAATGTAAAAGAAATTGTTATGGACCAGTTAGCAGTAGGAATAGATCCAAATAAATCAACAATATTTTTACAATCAATGATACCTGAAATTGCAGAACTTACAGTGTTTTATTCTAATCTTGTTACTATTGCAAGATTACAAAGAAACCCAACTGTAAAAACTGAAATAGCACAAAAAAGAGAACTATTTGGAGAAAGTGTTACATATGGATTTTTAGGTTATCCAGTTAGTCAAGCAGCAGATATTACAGCTTTTGGAGCGACAATTATCCCAGTAGGGGAAGACCAATTACCACTAATTGAGCAATGTAGAGAGATTGTAAGAAAATTTAATAGTATATATGGAGAGATATTACTTGAGCCTCAAGCGTATTTAGGAGAAAATAAGCGTATTAAAGGATTAGATGGAAATGAGAAAATGGGTAAATCTTTAGGAAATGCAATTTATCTTGCAGATACTGAGGAAACAATAAAAGAAAAAGTAATGAGTGCTGTAACAGATCCAGGAAGGATAAAAAAAGATGACCCAGGAAATCCTGATATATGTATGGTAGCATATTATCATAATTTATTTAGTAAAAATGAAATAAAAACAATATGTGAAGAATGTAAGGCAGGAAAACGTGGATGTGTTGCTTGTAAAAAGCAATTAATAAAAAATATAACAGAACATTTAGCACCAATTAGAGAAAAAAGACATTATTATGAAGAAAGACCTGAAGTTGTAAAAGAAATATTAATGGAAGGTACTTTAAAAGCAAGAGAAGAAGCAAAACGCACAATGGCTAAAGTAAAAGAAGCTATGAAACTAGATTATTTTAAAGAGGTATAAAAATGGAATATATTAAAAAGTGAAATTATTATTAATTATGTCTCCAGCATTTAGACTGGAAGATGGGATAGATGAAGAAGACAATGATTTATATTAGAGGGAGAAAAGTATGTTTACAGATTATGCAAAAATTACAATAAAATCTGGTAATGGAGGAAATGGAGCAGCAACTTTTAGAAGAGAAAAGTATGTAGCAGCAGGACGGACCTGATGGAGGAGATGGAGGAAACCGGTGGAAGTATATATTTTTTTGTTGATAAAGATTTAAACACATTATTAGATTTTAGATATAAGAAAAGTTTTAAAGCTGAAAACGGAGAATATGGAAGTGGAAATAATTGTTATGGAAAAAAAGGAGAAGATTTGTATATCGGTGTACCTTTAGGAACCATCATTAAAGATGCCGAAACTGGTAGAGTTGTAGCAGATTTATCAAAGGAGCATCAAAAGGAATTAGTTTTACAAGGTGGTAGAGGTGGTAAAGGAAATGTACATTTTGCAACAGCTACAAGGCAAGCACCTAGGTTTTCCCAAGATGGAGAAAAAGGAAAAGAAAAAGAAGTAATACTAGAACTAAAATTACTTGCAGATGTTGGATTAATTGGTTTCCCTAATGTTGGAAAATCAACATTTCTTTCAAAAGTAACATCTGCCAAACCTAAAATTGCAGATTATCATTTTACAACAATTATACCAAACTTAGGAGTAGTAAAATCAAATTATGGGGATAGTTTTATAATTGCAGATATTCCAGGAATTATAGAAGGAGCAAGTGCTGGTGTAGGACTTGGTATTCAATTTTTAAGGCATATTGAAAGGACAAGACTTCTATTACACGTAATTGATATTTCAGGAATAGAAGGAAGAAATCCAGTAGAAGATTTTTATACAATAAATAAAGAATTGGAAAATTACAGCGAAAAGTTAAGTAAAAGAACTCAAATTATTGTTGCAAATAAAGTAGATGTAATACAAAATGAAGATAAGTATAAAGACTTAGAAAAACTTGCAAAAGAAAAAAATATAGAGATATTTAAAATATCTGCTGCTACTGGTGAGGGTATAGATAAGTTAATGAATAGAGTAACAAAAATTCTAAAGATATTACCAAAAGAAGAACTAATAGAAGTAGAAGAAAAAATGGTATACACATTAGATAACGAAAAAAATCAATTTACTGTAACAAAAGATGGTAAAATTTTCGTAGTAGAAGGTCCAGCAGTAACAAGACTTATGGGAAGAGTAAATTTAGAAGACAATGAATCTATGCACTACTTCCAAAAATCGTTACGAGAATTAGGAATAGAAGCGAGGTTAAAAGAGCTAGGGGTAAAAGAAGGAGACACAGTTACACTAGATGGTTGGGAACTCGAATGGTATGATTAAAGAGATAATATAACTTTTCCAATAAACAGAAAAATACTATTTTTAGAATAAAAGCGAAATGCAGGATTATACTTGCATTTCGTTTTTTACAACTATTTTATGTTCTTAATTTTTCAATTTCTTCAATTGATAATCCAGTTGCATCATGGATTAAAGATATATCTATGCCATTTTTTAATAATTTTTTAGCAACCTCTATAAAGCCGTTGTTTTTTTCCTTCACTTCTTGCAGTATTTTCTTCTAATATAGCTTTATACCTTAACCAAGCAAGTTGTTCTAATTGTTCATCATTACTAATTTCTTCTAATTTTTCTTTAGCTTGTTTTAACTCTTTATTTACTTTCATTTTTTCCACCACCTTATTAGATTTTGGATCCATTAGAAAGAATAACCAATCTAGCAATTCATCACATTTGTCTTTTAGTTTATGCACTTTAGGTAATTCTATTATACAAATTTCAAACTTATCTGTCAATATGGTACTACGATGTTTTTCTTCAATTATCTTCCATTTAGTAAAATATTCTAAATCTTTTAAAAAATTAATATCAAAATTAGCTATCAAAATAACAATAGTTTTTTGTAAAATAGAATAATCATCTCCACTTTTAATTTGCCTTGAATAAAGTTTGCTCCAATAAAATAGTAATCGTTCAATAATAGTATCTTGTTTAGCAATTTGCATTTCAATATTGCAAATTTCTGTATCATTGATTTTAGCAACAATATCAACGATACCATATTTATCTCCATAATGTTCAACATTTAAAATAGGATTACCGAGATAAATCAATAGTAGAAATTTTTCTTTTTAAAATACTTTCCAAAAATCTAGAAGTAATATTTTCACTACCAATATTTCCAAATAAAGCCTTAAAAACGACATCAATAGTGGGATTCAAAATACCTCCTTGTTTAATATGTACTAAATCATGCTCATTAACATGTATTTTAAGAAAATCATTAGTCATAGATGACTCCTTTCAAAATAAATTTACACAAATTTTTAAGGCATATATAAAATTGTATTTAATTTACTATTAAAATCATTTGGCTTACTTGGAAAAAAGTAAGAATAAAATATTTAAGAAAAAATTCTTTGTATTTAATATGTGTTACTAATAAAATTAAAAGAATACACCTCAAAATGTGTATGAACATATTAAAGCATAACTTAGTAAAAAATGTCAATAAAAAGATAAAATAAGATCTAAAATTTTAAGTAGAATGAAAAATGTCATTTTACTTTTTTTTTGTTGAATAGGAAAAATCTAAAGATTTTTTTCGCGGGCGAACAACGGGCGTGGACTTTGCAATAAACATAAACTTTTGCGATTTATAAAAAGTCCATTGTTGTTGTTCTTCTTGAAAACAAAAGATTTACAATTTCTAATAATATTTGTTGACTAAAAATATAAAGTAATATAAAATAATACTTGGAAACATAATTATTTAAATATAAGGAGGAACAAAAGAAAATGAATGGTGAAGAATTAATAATGAAAAATGAAAAACTGCAAATGTGTAGGGCAGGTCTTGTGCCTGCCCAAGAAAATAGAACGAAATTAATTGCAAATGGCGTAGGAGCTCGAGTCCTCATCGACCCGAATAAAAACAACCACGCAATCACATTAATAGCCCTAATAATAACAATCATAATTCTTTTAATATTAGCAGGGGTAACAATAAACGTATTAATAGGAGAAAATGGATTGTTTAATATTGCTAAACGAGTAGGAGATGAATATGAGAAAGCAGCAATAAAAGAAGAAATAGAAACTACAATAATAAATATAAAAGCAGAAAAAATAGCAAATAGTGAAGAACTAACAATTGATATATTAAAAGAAAATTTACCAAATAAATTAAAAGATATAACTGTAGAAAAAGATGACGAAGGACAAATTGTTGGAGAATATAAAGGCTATGATTATATAATAACTAAAGAGTATGAAGTCATAATAGAAAAGTCAGTAATTAAACCAACAATAACATACATATTAAGTGATGAAACAATAGGAATTGATGAACTAACAATAACATTAAAAGCAACGATAAGTGAAGGAAATATAACAAAAATAATAAAACCAGATGGAAATTATGAGGAAAATATAAATGAAGTTCAATATAAAGTAACACAAAACGGAAAATATAAATTTGTAGTAGAAGCATCAAACGGATCAAAAAAGACAAAAATAGTACAGATTAGTACTTTAAAACCAATAGTACCAATAATAGATGAAAGTGGTGTATATCCTTCATTAACTCTAAATGGCGTGAAAAAAGAAACAGGAAAAATAAAAATAATATATGAAGAGAATGAAAATTTGGAAAATTATTATAGTGAAGATAATGGAACAACTTGGAAAATTTATGAGGGAGAATTTAAATTAACAAGTGGAACAATAATGGCAAAAAGTGTAGTGAAAGAAAATCCAGATTGTTATACACAAATTCAAGTGTCAATTGGTGGTGTAGTAGGAGCTGAGCTTTATGATGGTGATGAGACTACTGGTATTAAAGGAAATCCGGAAAATAAAAATGAATATGTAAGATATATGAATATAAATAGTGATATTATTGGAAAAAAAATTGGTTTACTAGTGGGAAGTAAGTCACTAGAGTGGTGCTATGCTGGAATAAATGCTTATGATGCTGGAGGAAAGCTAATTGGCAATGATGAGAGAGTACGTAGTGGGTGGACGAGTCTGGTAATTCCAGAAGGAACAAGGAGATTAGGAATCTATTGCCAGAATAATGCCACAGTCTATGAAATAGCTATAGAATAGTTATTTCAATAAATGCAAATAAAAAAGTCAAACAAATTTTTTTGAAAAATTTGTTTGACTTTTTTTTGATTTTGTGATACCATATAGCCAAATAGAAAAAGGAGTGATTTTTATATGAATAAAAAAGATCCAAACGAATTAGGAAAAAGAGAAAAAGCAATTTTAAAATTCATTGAAAAACAAATACAAATAAATAGTTATCCACCTTCAGTAAGAGAAATAGGAAAAGCAGTAGGCTTAAAATCAACTGCAACAGTACATGGATATTTAGCAAAATTAGAGGAAAAAGGATATATTAAAAAAGAATCTCAAAAAGGAAGAACATTAAAACTATTAAAAGGAGGAGTAGGAGAAAATAAAAATCAAACTACTATGAAAGAATTTTATTCTGGAAAAGAGATGGTAGAAGTACCTGTAATTGGAAAAATAACAGCAGGGGCACCAATTTTAGCAGTAGAAAATGTAACAGATACATTCCCAATTCCAATAGACTTTGTTGGAAATAGCGAATCTTTTATGCTTACTGTAAGAGGAGAAAGTATGATAGAAGCGGGGATTTTAGATGGAGATTACATATTAGTAAAAAAACAAAATACAGCAAATAATGGAGAAATTGTAGTTGCATTAATAGAAGATGAAGCAACAGTAAAAACATTCTATAAAGAAAAAGACCATATACGTTTACAACCTGAAAACTCTACAATGGATCCGATAATAGTACCAGACTGTAAAATACTTGGGAAAGTTGCAGGTGTATTTAGAAAAATGTAAAATAGATAATGTCCAGTTTTAAATCAGGTTCTAAATAGAGACACGTGGATGTAGCACTTTTTATTTTTCGAGATTTTTGAGAAAAACAAAATATCCTACATCTAGCAAGAAAGAGCGAATTTTATAAATTATAGTATATAAAATATATTAAAAATAAAAGAGCAGTATTATGACTGCTCTTTGTTGCGTTCACAAGACACGTTAAAGAAACAACGTTTGCATTTGCCTTTACATTTTGGACAATGTAACCGAAAAGGACAAACGATGCATCTTTCAGATGTGCAAACACAATTAATTGGAAAAGTAAAAGATTTCTTTTTCGTTTCCATATAGTATACCTCCAATATCTTAGAGTTAAAAAGTATTATAACATAGAAGATACTAAAATACAACTACATCCATTGCATCTGTAAAATTAGAGTTACCATATGGATAAATTAAATATAAATAACCAGCTGTTCCTAATATAAAATTGGTAGTATTAACAGTTTCATAAATTTCACTAGAAAGATCTCTTATAAACACATTATAACCTAATTCTTTTAGCTTACCGTGCTTCTATATTTGCATCCTGAACAGTATTTTGTACTGCAGTTTTAACTTCATTTGCATTTAATCCTTTTATTTCTAACATTTGATTAAAAGTTACTTCTTCATTTGTGCTTAAATTGTAATTATAAGTTTGAATTATAATTCTTTGAGGATTATTTCCTTCTTTTAAAGTAGATTTGATAACTAATGACAATATATTAGTATTTATATAACTCATATATTCAACAGTATAAATAGTATGACTTGTTGAATGTAAAATAATATCATTTGCTTTATTAACATATATGTCTTTTATATTTTCATTAAACTTTTCAGCAGAGACACTAGATATATTAACACGAGGAATATTTAAATTCAAATCGTATTTATTATCAATACTTGATTCTCGTGTAACCCAAGTATAAATTAAATCCTCTTCTGCCTTAATTTTAGTAATACCTGATATATTTACATCATATCCTTGATAATCTAAGGTATTATCAAAAATATTTTTAAAATCACTTGCAAGTTGCTTTTGGTCTATGTTTTGGGTATCAGTATTAGTAGTCGAAGGTGGATTAGTATTTCTAAAAAATTGCCAATACACACCGAAATTAATAGCAAAAATACAAATAACAATAATAACACCAAATATAACATTTCTCATACTTATTTTCATACTAACATCCATCCTTACTATAAATTATAACCTAAATTTATATATCTATGAAAATTATAACATTATTTTTGAATAAATGTAAATAAATTCTTCGATAAATATTGACTTTTTATATATTTTGTAATAGAATAATTAAGCATTATTATAAAGAGAAATAAAACTTCTCCCCGGTAGTTTAGTTTTTACTTTATAATACATTGTAAGAGAAATTAATGAATGGAGGGTATTTATTACCATGAATAATACAACATACAGCATAAAAAAAGATGATATTGAAAGAAAATGGTATACTATTGATGCAGAAGGAAAAACTTTAGGTAGAGTAGCAACAGAAGCAGCAAAGTTATTAAGAGGAAAACATAAACCTACATTTACACCTAATTTAGATGTAGGTGATCATGTAATTATTATAAATTGTGCAAAAGTAGTTTTAACAGGTCACAAATTAGACCAAAAAATTTATAGAAGTCATTCAGGATATATTGGTGGAATGAAAGAAACAGTAGCAAAAGATATGTTAGCAAAAAGCCCAGAAAAAGCTTTAATGCTTGCAATAAAAGGAATGCTTCCACACAATAGTTTAGGAAGACAATCTATCAAAAAATTAAGATTATATGCTGGTTCTGAACACGAAAACCAAGCACAAAAACCAGAAAAATGGGAATTCTAAGAATTTAAGGAGGAAATATAAATGCCTAAAGCAAGTAAAGAAAAAATAATGTTCTATGGTACAGGTAGAAGAAAAAGTTCAATTGCAAGAGTTCGTTTAGTAGAAGGAACAGGGGTTATAACAATTAATGGAAAAAGTATAGATGAATATTTTGGACTTGAAACATTAAAAGTTATAGTAAGACAACCATTAACAGTTACAAATACACTTTCAAAATATGATGTTATTTGTAAAGTAGTAGGTGGAGGTTACACTGGTCAAGCAGGAGCAATCCGTCATGGAATAGCAAGAGCTTTAAATGAAGCTAATGCTGAATATAGACCAGAACTAAAAGCAAACTGTTTCTTAACAAGAGACCCTCGTATGAAAGAAAGAAAAAAATACGGACTTAAAAAAGCAAGAAAAGCACCACAATTTAGTAAGAGATAAAAAAGAGCCCTTTTGGGCAGAAGGCAGGAAGCCTATATACAAAGCGGTAATCCATTGGTATTACTGCTTTTTTTACTTATCTGTTATCTTGAAGATTATCCTCATGCTGTTGAGAATGCTCTTGTTTTACTAATTTTTGATTTTGTATTCTATCTAAATATTCTCTAGTTTGTGTATTAAATTTAGTAGATAACATATCTTCCTTCTCAGGAGTATGTTCTTGTTTTAAATTTTCTAGATCTGATAACTGATTTCTTAACATATCAAAATTTACATTATACCTATCATATATTCTATTACATCCGTCTTCAAACTGTTTTCTATCAAGTTCACCTTCTCTTAATTTATATTCTAATTCGCCTAATAGGTGACTAATTGCCCAATAGTGACTTCCATATATATGGTCTTTATCAATATTTCTTCTAGTTATTAAACCAAAATCAGCAATTTTTCCAGTGGCGTTCATTGTCCATAAACATTTTTCTAAAGGCTCAATTGGTATAAGATCTTTTTCAGAAACAGATATTTTATTTTTAAAATCATTATTTTTCATATCAACATACCTCCAATACAGATAGTATTTTAATAAAAAAATTTTTTATGCAACTATTTCAAAATAAATAATAAAAAATAAATTCTGTAAGATAAGCTTTCATGACTATTTGGTCAAAAAGTATTGCAATTTTAATAAATAAATAATAAAATGAATACATCATAAATACAATGTAGAAGAAAAGTTAGGTTGGAGGAATAAAATGATTATACTATTAGATGCAATGGGTGGAGATAATGCACCAGATGCAAATATAAAAGGTGCTGTAAAAGCTATAAATCAAATAGAAGCGGAAGTATTGTTAATAGGTAATAAAGACATAATTAATGGAAGAGTAAAAGAACTGTATGGAAAAAATGATATTTCTGAAATTTCTAATAGATTAAAAATCCATCACACAACAGAAATAATAGAAATGACGGATATTCCAACTCAAAGTATAAAGCACAAAAAAGATTCTTCTATGGTTGTAGGATTTAACTTATTAAAAGAAGGAAAAGGAGATGTATTTATTTCGGCAGGAAATAGTGGAGCATTATTAACAGGAGCAACATTACTTGTTGGAAGAATTAAAGGAATTGATAGACCAGCACTTGCAGGAATTTTACCTTCATACAAAAGTAGACTTATGCTAATAGACTGTGGATCAAACACTAATTGTAAGCCAATAAACTTACTTCAATTTGCACAGATGGCAACTATCTATAATAGAAATACATTTGGAATGGAAAAGCCAACAGTAGGATTATTAAATATAGGTACAGAAGAAACAAAAGGAAATGATTTAGTAAAAGAATCATATAAATTATTAAAAGAAAAAGCAGAAGAACTAAATATAAACTTTGTTGGAAATGTAGAGGGTAGGGATGCTTTTTCTGGAAACTTAGATATTTTAGTTGCAGATGGATATACTGGAAACGTATTTTTAAAAACAGTAGAAGGTGTAGGAAAATTAGTTAAAAATACTCTAAAAGATAGTATTAAGAAGAATGTACTTACTATGCTTGGAGCTGTAACTGCAATGCCACTAATTAAGTCACTTTCAAAAGCGATGGATTATAAAGAATATGGTGGAGCATTATTCTTAGGAGTAAAAAAACCAGTTGTAAAAGCACATGGAAGCAGTGATGAAAAATTATTTGAATTTACAATAAAGCAAGCTGAACAATTTGTAAAAAATAAAGCAGTAGAAAAAATGATAGAAGAATTTGAAAAAGTAGACAATCAATCTAATAAGATAGAAAACAAATCTTAAAAACTAAATAATAAAATATAAAAAAATACTTGACAATTTATTAAACATATATTATTGTGTAGTTACTAATTAAGAAATGGAAAAATTGGGAGGAGGTGAACTTAAAAGATATGAGTTCAGAAGAAATATTTGAAAAAATAAAAGAAATTATAGTAGAGCAACTAGGAGTAACTGAAAACACAGTTACAATGGAAGCATCTTTTATAGATGATTTAGGTGCAGATTCACTTGATATAGTTGAATTAATAATGGCATTAGAAGAAGAATTTGATTTAGAAATTCCAGATGCTGATGCTGAAAAAATAGTTACAGTTAGTGATGTAGTTGACTACATAAAAGAAAATGCTTAAGTGAAAAAGAAAGGGAAAACCTTTCTTTTTTTTATTCTTTGTTGTATAATATGGCATATAGATTAGCAGACGAGCAATGCTCGCCCATACAATTTGTGATATTGATATATGGAGGTGAAAAATTGGGTTTAGAAAAATTTGAAGAAAACATAGGATACACTTTTACTGATAAAAAATTATTAAAAAATGCATTAACACATACTTCATATGCAAACGAACAAAATGTAACAAGCAATGAAAAGTTAGAATTTTTAGGCGATGCAGTATTAGAATTTGTAACAAGTGATTATCTATATAAAAATTATATTCATTTAAAAGAGGGAGAAATGACTAAAGTTAGAGCAAGTGTTGTATGCGAAGAAAGCTTATATAAAATAGCAATAAAGCATAATTTTAGTGATTTCTTATACCTAGGAAAGAGCGAACTTTCAAGTAACAAGATGACAAGACCTGCAATACTTGCAGATAGTGTGGAAGCAGTAATTGCAGCAATGTATTTAGATTCTGGCATAGAACAAGTAAAAAAATTTATAATTGATAATTTAAAAGAAGCAATTGAAATTGCAAGTAAAAATGTAGGAATGAAAGATTATAAAACAGTTTTACAAGAAAAGTTACAAGTTCATAAAGGTGCACATATAGAATACCAAATTATAAAAGAAGCTGGACCAGACCATAATAAAATATTTACAGCTGAAGTTAAACTGAATGGAAAAATATTAGCAACTCGGTATAGGAACTTCTAAAAAATTAGCAGAAATGGAAGCTGCTAAAAACGCTATGTCAAAAAATCAATTTTAAAATAAATAGTGAGAATATATACTATAATTAAACCATTGTGAGCGGATTGCAAAGTATAAGAACTAAGAATATAAAGGAGGAAAAAATATGAAGCAAAAGCAATATGTTATACCAATATTTGTACCACATTTAGGATGCCCAAATGATTGCATATTTTGCAATCAAAAAAGTATTAGTGGACAATTAAAACAAGTTACAAAAGAGGATGTAAAAAATACAATAGAATATTATTTGAAGAGTTTTAAAGAAGACGATGCATATATTGAAGTAGCATTTTTTGGAGGAAGTTTTACAGCAATAGAAGTATCACTTCAAGAAGAATTACTTGGAGCTGCATATGAATATATTGAAAAAAATAGAGTTAATGCAATTAGAATTTCAACTAGACCAGACTGTATAAATAAAGAAATACTAAAAATGTTAAAAAAATATAAGGTAAAAACAATTGAACTAGGAGTACAATCAGCAAACGATTATATATTAAAAAGAGCAGGAAGAGGACATAGCTTTGAAGATGTAAAAAAAGCGTCTAGATTAATTAGATGGAATGGATTTAAACTTGGTCATCAAATGATGGTAGGATTACCAGAAAGTACAAGATTAGATGAATTAAATACAGCAAAACAATTAATTAAACTAAAACCAAAAATGATTAGAATATATCCTGTTTTAGTAATAAAAAATACAAAACTAGAAAAAGAATTAAATGATGGTACATATGAACCGATACCATTAACCCAAGCAGTAGAAACTTGCAAAGAGATAGTATATTTATTTAATAAAAAGAAAATAGAAGTAATAAGAATAGGTCTTCAAAATACAGATTTAATAACAGATCCTAGCGTAAAGGAAAGTGAAGTAGTATCAGGTCCTTATCATCCAGCATTCGGACAACTAGTAGAAGATAGTATATGGTATGACAGCATAGTAGCTAAAATAAAAAAATTCAATGTAAAAGTAAAAGAAGTTGAAATAAAAGTAAATCCACAAGATGTAAATAGTGTAATAGGACATAAAAAAGAAAATGCAGAGAAATTAAAAGAATTATATGAAGTAGCTATAAAAGTAAAAGCAGATGAAAATATAAAACTAGGAAAGTCAGAAATAAAAGTGTTAAAAACTTTTACAGACTTTAAAGAAGAAGAGAAAGCTATACAGTAAAGTAATACATTTATAAATAATATACCTTAAGGAAACGTAAGAATAAATAAGTATAAATCACCTATATTTGTAAATAATACCAATATAGGTGAGTTTTTATGAGTTTAAAAGAAAAAAGACGAAAGTTATTAATAAAAAAATACTTGTGGGAATTTTTACAAATTATAATAGGAACATTTATTATGGCTGTAGCAGTATCACAATTTCTTTTACCAAATCAGTTATCTTCAGGAGGATTTACAGGAATTGCTACAATCTTTTATTATCTACTTAAACTACCAATGGGATTAACTGTATTTTTATTAAATATTCCATTATTTATAATGTCATGGATAAAAAAGGGTAGAGAATTTTTTATAAAAGGAATTATACGGAACAACTTCTTTATCACTATTTTTAGATATATTAGATAAATTTCAGGCATTAACTAATGATAGATTACTTGCATGTATATATGGAGGAATAATAATGGGCCTTGGAACTTCAATTGTATTAAAAGCAAATGGGTCAACAGGTGGAACTGATATGCTTGCATATATAATAAGAGAATATAATCAGGCATATAGGACAGGAAATCTAATAGTAATAATAGATATAGTTATTGTTTTATTAAATGTAATTTTCTTTAAGGAGATAGAAATAGGATTGTATTCTGCAATTGCGATTTATCTTATGGGAAAAGTGATAGATATAGTATTTGAAGGAATAAACTTTACTAAAATGATTTATATAGTTTCAAGCAAGTATTTGGATATAGCTGATAAAATTGGAGAGCATGTAGGAAGAGGAGTAACAGGAATCTATGCAAAAGGAATGTACACTAATGATGAAAAGATGATGCTTTGGTGTATTGCATCTAGAAATGAAGCTATGAGAATAAAGCAAATCAGTAAAAAAATAGACCCATCATCATTTGTAGTTATATCAAATGCAAGAGAAGCATTTGGATTTGGGTTTAAAAGAGAATAAAGTTTATAGAAAAACCCAGGTAAAGCAATGCTTTATCTGGGTTACAAAAATTAGAAAACCTAAAGTTAATGTTTAGTAAAACCAATTCTAGCGTTTTTATTTCTAAAATATCTAAAAATGGTAAAACTATATCACTATTTACATAATTAAACACATAGATTTATCATTTTCATATAATAATTACACTTTACTAAAATCTAGCAATATGATAATATTATATTAGACATATATAGGAGGAATATATGAAAGAGCAAATATTTATTTTAGAAAATTATAAAGACTTTGAACCACGTCATATATTTGATTGTGGACAATGTTTTAGATGGAATATACAAGAAGATGGTTCATATACAGGAGTATTCAAAAACAATGTTTTAAATGTGAAAAAAGAAAACAATAAAATCATTTTTAAAGGTATGTGTAGTGATAATATTATAAAAGTTATAAATGATTATTTTGATTTTGATACAGATTACAATAAAATAAAGCAAGAATTAAGTAGTATAGATGAATATTTAAAGGAAAGTATTGAATTTGGAAGCGGAATTAGGATATTAAACCAAGATTTATGGGAAACAATTATATCTTTTATAATATCTGCAAATAACAACATTCCAAGAATAAAAGGTATAATAGAAAGAATATCAAAAAAATATGGAAACAAAATAGAATGGAATGGTATAGTATATTATACATTTCCAACTCCTGAGGCTTTAAGTAAAGCAAGTGTAGAAGATTTAAGAGCATTAGGATTAGGTTTTAGAGATAAAAGAGTATATGATACTACTAGAATAATCCTAAATAATGAAATTTCATTAGAAGAACTTATTAATGAAAAAGATACATACGTCTTAAGAGAAAAACTACTAACACTTCCAGGAGTGGGACCAAAAGTTGCAGATTGCATAATGTTATTTGGATTAAAGCGATTTGAAGTATTTCCAATAGATGTATGGGTAAGAAGAGTAATGAATGACTTATACATAAAAAATGAAGATGAAACAAAAGTAAATAAAAAAGAAATAGAAAAACTAGCGGTAGAAAAATACAAAAACCTTGCGGGCCTTGCGCAACAATATCTATTTTATTGGAAACGTGAAACAGCTTAGGAAAGGAAAATCAAATGAGCTTACGATTAATTTATGGACGAGCAGGAACAGGTAAAAGTCAGTTCTGTTTTAATGAAATAAGTTATAGGATAGATAAAGAAGACAAAATATATATAATCACACCAGAGCAATTCTCCTTCACTTCAGAACAAAAACTATTAAACAGCATCAAACAAGATGCTGTTATAAGTGCTGAAGTTATAACATTTAATCGTATGGCTTATAGAGTGGCAAACGAGACTGGCGGAATTTTAGAAACAAACCTTTCAAAATCTGGAAAAGCAATGCTTATATATAGCATATTAGCTAAAAAGAAAGATGAACTAAAATTTTTAAATAAATCAGATGAAAATGTAAATATAATATCAACACGGAATTAGAGAATTTAAAAAACATGGAATAACAAAAGAACAATTAAAAAATATAATAGATAATACAAAAAATGAATATTTAAAGCTAAAACTAAATGATATGTACATTATGTATAATCAATATGAAGAAGAAATAGCTTCTAAATATATAGATGAGGAAGATACATTAACTATACTTGCAAACAATCTAGATAAAACAAATATGTTTAAAAATTCAATTATTTACATAGACGAATTTGTAGGATACACAAAACAAGAATATGATATTATCAGAAAACTTCTAAAAGAGGCAAAACAGGTAAACATTACAGTTTGTATAGATACATTAGAGAATTCTATGAATAATGAACAGGATTTATTTATAGCTAACAAAGAAACTTTGCAAAAACTAATTAATATTGCAAAAGAAGAAAAAATAAATATAGAAAAAGCAGTAGAATGTATTGAAACAAAAAAATATAAAACTTTAGAATTACAACATTTAGAGAAAAACTTATACAACACGAAATATGAAAAATATAATAATGATGTAAAAAATATAGAACTATTTTTAGCAAAAAATCAATTTACAGAAATAGAAAACATAGCAAAAGAAATTGTAAAGCTTGTTAGAGATGAAGGATTAAGATATAAAGAAATATCTGTTATTACAAAAACAATGGATACATATTCTAAAATTATTAAAGCAATATTCAATAAGTATGATATACCTGTTTACATAGATGAAAAAAAGGATTTAAGTGAAAACATATTAATAAAGTATGTATTATCAGTTATAGAAGTATTTGCTAAAAATTGGTCATATGAAGCAGTATTTAACTACTTAAAAACAGGATTTTCTGGGATAGAAGCATATGATATTTTTATGCTAGAAAATTATGCTATAAAATATGGAGTGAGAGGAAGTAAATGGTATAAAGAACCATGGAAAATAGCTAAAGATAACGAAGAATTAGAATATCTTAATAATTTAAGAGAAAAAATAGTAGAGCCATTACTTAAATTTAAAGATAATCTAAATAGAATGAAAAATGCAAAAGAAATAACAGAAAAGCTATATGAATTTTTAATAGAAAATAAAATAGATGAAGCACTAATTACTAAGGCAAACTTATTAGAGCAAAAAGGAGATATAGATTTAGCAAATTCATATAAAACAAGTTGGAATACTCTAATAAATGTATTAGATGAAGTTGTTTTAGTATTAAATACAGATAAAATTTCTTTTGAAGAATATGTTAAAGTATTAAAAATAGGATTACAAAATAGTGGGTTAGGTAGCATTCCTGCTACATTAGACCAAGTTATAGTTGGAGATGTAGACAGGTCTAGAACCCATAAGGTAAAAATAGCATTTATAATAGGTTTAAATGATGGAGTTTTTCCTAAGTTAAATAAGGATGAAGGATTTTTAAATGATAGTGATAGAGAATACTTAAAGAAAAATGGAATAGAACTTGCAAAAGGCTCTAAAGATTTGTTATTTGAAGAGAACTTTAATATTTATAAAGCCTTATTAGTACCAGAGGAAAAACTATATCTATCATATGCATCTAGCGATAATTTAGGGAAATCTCTAAGACCAGCTATGCTTATATCTAAAATAAAAAAGATATTTACTGAGTTAAAAGAAAAAAGCGATATAGTAAATTCAGCATCTATTATAACTAATAAAAAAGCTACTTTTGAAGATTTGTTAGAAAACATTAGAAAATATCAAGATAAAGAAGAAATAGATGATGTATGGTGTGATATTTACAATATTTATAAAAATGATGAAGAATATAAGGAAAAATTAAATAATGCAATATTAGGATTAAATTATACAAACAAACCAGAAAATTTAAGCAAGGAAAACATTGATAAACTTTATAAAAACGTTTTAAATACTAGCATTTCAAGACTTGAACAGTATAAAAGATGTGCATTTTCATATTATTTAAAATATGGATTAGGAATAACTGATAAAAGCTTATTTAAGATAGAAAGCTTAGACACTGGAACATTTATGCATGATGTAATCGATGAATTTTTTGAACAGGTAATATCAAGGGATATTTTGCTTAAAAATATAACAGATGAACAAATTATGGAAATAGTTTCAAGCATAATTAATGAAAAATTAACATTAAATAGGAACTATATATTTACTGGCACAGCCAAATATAGAATTCTAACTAAAAGATTAAAAAATGTGATTTTAAAATCAATGAAGTATATTATACAAACTATAACAGACAGTGATTTTGAGATATTTGGAAATGAAGTAGAGTTTAAAAATGGTAAGAAATATAATCCAATGATAATTGAACTAGAAGATGGTAAAAAAGTTGAAATTACAGGTAAAATTGATAGAATAGACTTAGCAAAAAATAAGGATGGAAAATATATTCGTATTATAGATTATAAATCTAGTATAAAGAATATAGATTTAAATGAATTTGCCTGTGGACTTCAAATTCAATTACTTACATATCTTGATGCTGCTTGCAAAATAGAAGATGTAATTCCAGCAGGAGTATTATATTTTAACTTAATTGATCCAATAATTAAGGCAGATAAGAATATGACTGATGAAGAACTAGAACTAGAGCTTAAGAAACAATTTAAAATGCAAGGATTAATTCTAGCAGATATTAATGTGGTTAGAATGATGGATAAAAACTTAGATAAAGGAGCATCTAATATTATTCCTGCATATATTGATAAGAATGATAACTTAAGTAATACAAGATCAAGCTGTGTAAGTAAAGAACAATTTAAATATTTGCAAAAATATACTAATAAATTAATTAAAGAAATTGCAAGTGAAATTTTAAGTGGAAATATAGATATATTACCATCTTATAATACTAAAAAGAAAAAAACTCCTTGTGAATATTGTGAATATAAGTCTATTTGTAATTTTGATAGTTCAAAGAATGAATATAACTATGTGCCTAATTTAGAGAAAGAGGTAATACTTGAAATGATTAAAGAGAGTAACTAATAAAATAAAAAATTTGTTCCCATACACTTGTTTTTTTGTAAAAAGTATTATATAGTATGAAGTAATAGGAAATGAGATAGTAGATATGTGCTGCCACTTTACTACATAGCTTTGGCTATGAGAAAGTGAGGTGGTGTTTATGAGTTTTATAATATTTTTAATATATATATTAATGGTATCATTAACCATAAACGTAGCCTTATTAGCAGTTATATACATACAATATGTAAATAAAACTATAAATAAGGAATAAAAATAACGACACATTCTACTTTTGACCAAGGGAATGTGCCGTTATTACTTTATATAAGTGGTAACCACAGCATCTGCGGTTCTCATTTTCTATCTATATTATATATTGATTTTTAATTTTTGTCAAATAAAATATGGCAATTGCTTAAAAAACTTCTACATATTGAAAATACTCAATTCTTATTTTTTTAGTAAAAATTTAAAACCTTGATTTTTCTAAGATAAAAATTTTTTAAGCGATTGCCATACAAATAAAAAAGTAATAACTTTATAAATTTTAAAGGAGATATTTAATGCAAGATTTAACTAATGATGTAGTAGTACATATTAAAAAGAATAATATAGAATATTTGCAGTTTAGAAGACTATTAGAATATCCAGAACTTGTACATTGCTATACTTTAAATATTGATAATTTTGATGTGGCTGGAAATGACACTATGGAAAATAGAAAAGAGGTAGTGTTAGATAATTATAAAAAACTTGCTACAACATTAGAAATAGACTATAATCATATTATAAGACCATATCAAACACATACAAATATAGTAAAAAGGGTAGATGAAATACCAAGTAAAATACAGATATTTCCTAAGGAATATTGGGATGTAGATGGACTAATTACAGATAAACCAAATGTTACGTTGTCACTTGGGTATGCCGACTGTACACCACTTTTCTTATATGATCCAGTAAAAAAAGTTATAGGAAATATACATTCTGGTTGGAAAGGAACATTACAAAAAATTGGTAAAATAGCAGTTTTAAAAATGATAGAAGAATATAATTCTAATCCTAATGATATTATTTGTGCAATAGGTCCAACAATAAGAAAATGCCATTTTGAAGTAAAAAGTGATGTACAAGAGTTATTTTATAAAGAATTTTCTTATTTAAGTAATATAAATGATATAATAACTAAAGAAGGTGAGAAATATTATATAGACACTGTTTTAATAAATAAGAGGATATTACAAGAAGCGGGATTAAAAAAAGAAAACATAATAGACAGTAAAATTTGTACAGTATGCAATTCTAACTTTATGCATTCATATAGAGTGGATAAAGAACTAGCTGGAAGAAATACAGAAATTATTGCTTTAAAATAATAAATTATTACAAGGAGATATTATGAATTATCCAGAAAATTTAAAAATAGGAGATACTATAGGAATATGTGCACCATCTGATGGAATAAGTAAACCAGAGAAAATAGAAAAATTAGAAACCGCAATTAAAAATTTAGAGCAAATGGGTTATAAAGTAATAGAAAGTGAAAGTGTGAGAAAAAGTATAAGAGGAAGAAGTGCAGACGCTAAAAAAAGAGCAGAAGAATTTATGGAGCTTTGGAAAAATGACGAAGTGAAATTAATTCTATACGCTGGTGGCGGAGATTTCTTAATGGAAATGCTAGATGAAATAGATTTTGATGAAATAAAAAAATTTCCACCAAAATGGACACAAGGATTTTCTGATATTACAACAATAAGCTTCTTACTTAACACTATTTGTGACATACCATGCGTGTATTGTGATGCAGTAAAAGATTATGCAATGAAGCCACTATATAGAAATTTAGAAGATAGTTTTAAAATTATGTCAGGAGAAGGTTTTATACAAAACTCTTTTGAAAAGCATGCAGATGGAAAAGAAGATAACGAAGATTATACATATAATTTAACTAAAGATACAAAATGGAATAATTTAAAAGGTGAAAAAGAAATCGTAATTACAGGAAGAGCTTTAGGCGGATGCCTAGATTGCATAGATACTTTAATAGGAACAAAATATGATGTAGTAGCAGATTATATAGAAAAATATAAAAATGATGGAATCTTATGGTTTTTAGAATGTTTTGAAATGAATACACCACAGTTCCAAAGAATTCTTTGGAAAATGAAAAATGCAGGATATTTTAAATATTGTAATGGAATAATTTTTGGAAGACCTTTTATTATGAGAGAAGACTATGAAATAACATCAAATCAAGCAATATTAGATGCAATAGGAGATTTAAATATACAGGTTATTACAGAAGCGGATATAGGACACATTCCACCACAACTTGCAATGGTTAATGGGGCAATTTTAAAAATTACATCAAAAAATGGAAAAGGAAAAGTAGAAACATACTTTAAATAAATATAAAATTTGAAGGGAAAGAGATATGTCATCATCTATAATTCATTTATGTGTAGCAAAAGAAATACTAAAAGAATTAAATTTAGAAAAAGAAAAATTTTTATATGGTAATATATTGCCTGATTTTTCGAATATTAAAAATAACCATAATGATAGAAGAAAAATAACACATTTTGAAAGAAAATCGATCATTAATGATATAGAATTTAATGTTCCAGATATAGAAAAATTGAAAGATATTCTAAAGCTAGAGAGTACAGAATTAGGTATATATTCGCACCTTTATACAGACTTATTATGGATAAAGATGTTTGTAGAAAAGCATAAACAAAAGATTGGAGATAAGGTATATATAAAAACTAAAAATGGCTTAGTAGAGGATAAAAGAGAAATAATATATGAAGATTATGATACAATGAATCAAGAAATCATAAAAAACTATGATATAAATATAGATTTTATTAAACAATGCAAATATGACGGTAGTTTAAAAGAAATGTATAATATGCAAACAAATGATATTTATAAAGTAATGAAAGAACATTTTGAAAAGGTACAAAATAGCGAATTAAAAATATTTACAATGGAAGAAATATATGAATTTATAAATATTGCAAAAGATAAGATAATAAAAGAATTAAAGGAAATAATAGGAGAAGAAAATGTTTGAAACATGGGAAGAATTAGAAGCATCAATAGTTGGATGTAAAAAATGTAAGTTATGCAATAATAGAAATAATATTGTTTTTGGGACTGGGAATAAAAATGCTAGAATAATGTTCATTGGTGAAGGCCCAGGAGCAGACGAAGATAGAGAAGGAATTCCTTTCGTAGGAAAAGCAGGAAAGCTTATGAATATGGCATTTGATGGAATAGGAATAAATAGAGAAGAGGTATATATTGCAAATATAGTTAAATGTAGACCACCTTCAAATAGAAATCCAGAAGATGATGAAGCTGAAAGTTGTTTAGATTATTTAAGAAATCAAGTAATGTTAGTAAAACCTAAAATAATAGTACTTTTAGGAAGTGTAGCACTAAAAAATATTTTAGGAAAAGAATATGGAATTACAGCATCACGAGGAAAATGGATAGAGAAAAAAGGTATTTTATATATGCCAACATGGCATCCAGCGGCATTACTTAGAGACGATTCTAAAAAAATAGAATTTTGGCAAGATTTAAAACAGGTAAAGAACAAGCAATAGTTACAGTATATATAACCTTGAGATATATAAGGTATTAAATTTAGGAGGAAGTTTATGAAAAGCATAATAATAAATGCAGTAAAGCATTTTATAGTAATAACGCATCATAAATGGATTGTATTAAAACTATGTACAAAAGCAGGTATACCATGGAGAGGAGTAGTTCACGACTTATCAAAATACTCTCCGACTGAATTTATAAACAGTGTAAAATATTTTAATCAAGGAAAAAGAAGCCCAATACAACTTGAAAAACAAGAAAGAGGGTATTCAAAAGTTTGGCTTCATCATAAAGGAAGAAATAAGCATCACCCAGAATATTGGTATGATAATAATTCACCTGAAAAACTACCAATAATGCCATTTAAATATGCTTGCGAAATGATATGTGACCAAATATCAGCAGGAATAGTTTATCAAGGGAAAAATTGGACAAAAGAATATCAATTAAATTATTGGAAAAAAGTAAGAGAAGATTTTTTATTAAACGAAAAATTAAAAAAATTTGAAGACACAATACTTAAGCAAGTAGCAGAAAATGGAATAGATAAAGTTATTACAAAAGAAAACTTAAAAATATGTTATGAAGAATATATTAAATAGTTGTATTTTTCAAGAAAATATTATATATTTATGAAAAATAAGGGAAAACTTTATGAGGAGTTGATGGTAGTGGAAGATAAATATAATTTAAGCAAAGAAGAAAATGTATTTTTAGCTAAAAAAATGATTGTAAACAACATATATAGTAATGCAAAAATAGAAGGTTGTAATGTAACATTTCCAGAAACTCAAACTATTTTAGATGGGGTAAATGTAGCGAATGTAAAGTTAGATGATATAAACTGCATTTTAAATTTAAGAGATGCATGGAGATATGTTATAAACAATATTGAGGAACCATTCAATTTAGATTTTATATGTAAAGTAAATTCATTTGTAGCAAGAAATGAATCATTAGAATGGGGAAAATTAAGAACAGGAAATGTTGGAATATCTGGAACAGAATATATACCAGAAATTCCAAAAAAAGAAGATGTAATAAACAATATTAGTAAAATAAAAACAATAGAGAGTATAACAAAAAGAGCTATAACATATATGTTATATGGAATGAGAGGGCAACTTTTTTGGGATGGAAATAAAAGAACGAGTATAATTACTGCAAATAAGATATTGATTAATGGTGGAAAAGGAATATTAACTATTAAAGATGATGATTTACAAGAATTTAATACATTGCTTACAGAATTTTATGATACCAATAATAGTGAAAAAATAGAGCAGTTTTTATACAATAAGTGTATATTTGGAATAGATAAATAAAAAGTTAAAAGAAGATGACTCCTGTAATGTACAGAAATCATCTTCTTAAAGAGACCGCATAAAATATACACTTTTTTTATAAATGTCCTTGACAAAGGGTACATTTTAAGTAAATTCCTACTTCTATTTATTAAAAAACTAGTTTTAACTGTTTGCAATAACGCAAGCCACATCATATATTATTTTTAATTTTTCTGGAGGACAATTTTTTAGTAAAATTGAAAAATCATTATCTAAATAATTCTTTGAAGTACTAGATGTACCATTTAAAATATATCCTTCTGTTACATTAAGAATTTCACAAATTTGAGAAACTCTTTTCAAACTAATTTCAGTATTACCACGTTCAACTCTACTTAAAAATGCTACTGAGACATCTAGTTTTTCTGCTAAAACTTCTTGAGTCATATTTTTATCTTTCCTTGCTTTATGAATCCTTGAACCTATTAAAGTATAATCTATTGCCATATTAAACACACCTTTCCATTGGCAAATATAGCATTTATAGGTATAATTTAACAGAAACAAATAAGTAAATATATACTAGAAGTAAAATTATTTACTTAAAGTATTAATAAATATCATAAAAAAATTTGATATATTACTTGCAAAAAATAGATTGTTATTATACAATACATATAGAAAATTTGTTTGTAATGGAGGAATATAAAATGCTTGCATATATCAAAGGAACATTAGAAATGAAATTTGAAGGATATGTTGTAATAGATGTAGGGGGACTTGGTTATAAAGTTTTTATGTCTGATAAATCAATGGAAGAGCTAGGAAATATTGGTGATATAGTAAAAGTACATACACATTATCATGTAAGAGAAGATGATATAAGTATATATGGATTTAAAACAAATGAAGAATTAAAAATGTTTGAGCTTTTATTAGGAGTAAGTGGAATAGGGGCAAAATCAGCAATAAATATGTTATCAAATATAACACCATCAAGTTTTGCACTAGCAGTAATAACAAACGATACATCAAAACTAGTAAAAATTCCAGGAATAGGAGCAAAATCAGCTGCAAGAATAGTGTTAGAACTAAAAGATAAACTAAAAACAATAGAAGCAAGAGAAGAAAATATAGAAATAAAAGAAGCAATAAATGATGATAACAACGTAACAGAAGCAATTTCAGCATTACAAGTACTAGGATATAACAGAAGAGAAATAGAAAAAGCATTAGAAAAAATTGATAAAAATAATTTATCATTAGAAGATATAATTAGAAAAGGATTAGCTGTACTTGGAAGATAGAATATTAAATAATATTTAAAAAAGAAAAGGAGAGGAGTTCATTATGGATTTATCGAAACCACTAGCATATAGAATGAGACCGAAGAATTTAGATGAATATGTTGGGCAAGAGCATATTTTAGGTAAAGATAAAATTTTATATAGAACAATTAAAGCAGATAGATTATCAAGTATTATATTGTGGGGGCCTCCAGGATGTGGAAAAACTTCACTTGGTAGGGTAATAAGTGAAACCACAAAATATAAATTTACTAAAATTAATGCTGTAACAGCTGGTGTAAGTGATATAAAAAAAGTTGTTGAAGAGGCAAAAAATGTATTTTTAAACCCTACTAGAAAATGTATTTTATTTATAGATGAGATACATAGGTTTAATAAATTACAACAAGATGCACTTTTACCATTTGTAGAAGATGGAACGGTAATATTAATTGGAGCAACTACAGAAAATCCATATTTTGAAGTAAATAAAGCTTTAATTTCAAGGTCTATGGTGTTTAAACTAGAGCCACTTACAATAGATGATATTTTTAAAGTATTAAAAATGTCGTTTGAAAGAGAAGAAGGATTAAAAAGTTTTAATATAAAAATAGAAGATGAAACATTAAGAAAAATTGCAGAAGTATCAAATGGAGATGTAAGAACTGCACTAAATGGATTAGAAGTAGCAATTCTTACAACAAAAGTAGATAAAGATGGATTTATTAATATAACAAATGAAATAGCAAAAGATAGTGTACAAAATAGAAAAGCTATCTTTGATAAAAATGGAGATAGCCATTATGATAATATAAGTGCATTTATAAAATCAATGAGGGGTAGTGACCCAGATGCTGCAATATTCTATTTAGCACGTGCATTAAATGGAGGGGAAGACCCAATGTTTATTGCAAGAAGAATTGTAATTGCAGCAGCTGAAGATGTGGGAATGGCAAATCCACAAGCACTAGTAGTTGCAACATCTGCAATGCAAGCTGTACATATGGTTGGAATGCCAGAAGCAAGAATAATTTTAAGTGAAGCGGCAGTATACGTAGCAAAATCTAAAAAATCTAATGCAACATATTTAGGTATTAATAAAGCAATACAAGATGTACAAACTATGGATACAGGAGAAGTTCCAATGCATATAAGAAATGCACCTTGTGAGGGAATGGAGCAATTTGGATATGGAGAAGGTTATAAATATCCACACGATTATCCAGGTCACGTTGTAGAACAACAATATTTGCCAGATAAAATGCTAGGAACCAAATACTATGTTAAAGACGATACTGTAGAATAAGTTACTATTCATTTAATGGATTAAATTAGTGTGAATGAAGATATATATTTAATTTTCGAAATGGAAGCCTCGACAGCAGCTACAATAATAGAAAAAATTATAATAAATGGATTGCATTTATACAATCCATTTATTATATATATTTATTTATGATTTTTTTCTTTAGTTTTATCGTCATCAGGTACATATTCTAAAAGTTCTGATATTTCACAGTTAAAAACTTTACACATATTATTAAGTTGTTTGATATCAAGCCTTTTTGTTTCTTTATAATACATTTTTGAAACAGTTGCTGGACGTATATGTGCTAAATCAGCCAAAGTTTTTTGTGTCATTTTATGTTTTCCTAGTAAATCTGAAAGTTTAATTCTAATCATAATATCACCCTCATTTAATTATTTGTCGCAAAATGTCGAAAAAAGAGAATTTTTTTATTTTTGTTGTATTTTATCATTTAATGTATTAAAATTACACAGTATAGAAAGAATATAACGATAAAAGTAATTAAAAGTTATCTAGTAGTAAAAAGAAATCATAGTATAAACAATTATAATTAGTGGGGAAGGAATGAATAAATATCATGATAGGATTTAATAAGGAGGAGAATAAACAAAAGATATATTCAAGAGATTGGAAAGAAAAAAATGACGAATATTTACAGGCATTACAAAAGTTTTTTGATATAACAGATAATATAGAAGATGAAAATTTAAAAATGGATGTTTTATATAAAATGTTAAAATGTGATGAGATTTTAACGAAATTAGCAGAAAAAGCATTTAAGGTTCAATGAGTTTAATTTATATAAATTGGTATAAAAAATGCAAATTTGTTAAAAATAATTAATACAAATTACTTATTTTGAGTGGTGTTAAATATGATTAAAAAAGTATTAATAGGATTACTAGCAGGATTAGTAAGTGGCTTTTTTGCAACAGGCGGAGGGATGATTGTTGTTCCAGCACTTGTATATTTGATTGGAACAAGTGAACAAAAAGCAAGAGCAACATCACTTTTTGTAATATTACCAATGGTTATAACTAGTGGGATTTTTTATTATAGAAATGATTATATAGATTGGAAAATTGGATTTCTTTGTGGGATACGGCGGAATAATAGGTGGTTTTTTAGGGGCAAAATATTTAAAAAAAATTCCAGAGGTATACTTAAAAATAACATTTACAATTTTTTTAATATATGTATCTATAAGAATGATTGTTATGTAATAAGATAATTTTGAAAAATTCTAAAATAAATATATAACCTTTTAGATATAATAAAATTATTCATTATTCACTATTTAATAAGGTGGGGTTTTATGTTTGAAATACTAATAGGAATTATATCAGGATTTGTAAGTGGTATGGGAATGGGAGGAGGCACAATTCTCATATTATGTCTTTCGATGTTTTTAGGAATAGAACAACATATAGCACAGGCAACAAACTTAGTTTTCTTTATACCAACTTCTATAGTTGCAATTATTATAAATATCAAGCAAAAATATGTAGATTTTAAAATTGCAATACCAATTGCTATTTCAGGAATAGTTGGAGCAGTAATTGGTGCAATTTATTCTAGTAAAACCGACGTAAAAATGTTAAAAAAGTACTTTGGAGTATTTTTAGGATTGATTGCAATTTGGGAAATATATTCATTAATAAAAAAGTATAAACTAAAAGAAAAAACACATACTAGGTAGTAATAGGTAATGTTGATTACTAAAAAATTATAGGAGGTAATATTTATGAAGTTTATAAAAGGAATGGTAATGGGAACATTAATTTCAGCTGGTGTAGTTATGATGTATAATGAAAAGAATTCTATGAAGAAAAATAAAATGGTAAAAAAAGGAAAACAATTTATTAAAAAAATGGGAATTATCTAAATGTATGTACAGTAACATAATTTTGAGTTATAATTATTATGCTCTATAAAAATGCACAAGGAGGCAGAGGTATGAGTGAGAAAGGAAAGTATTCAATAATTCATAATGCTTTCTATACTCGTAACACAAGAAAGGAGAACCTAGCATGTCTTGATGGTCTTCCTCAAGGGCCTGATATGGATATGTATGATTATGAGTTAGATGAAGAAGGAGCTCTAATCAAAATTCATAAGAAGTTTTAGGTAGATTAACCAATCTTGTGTGTAGGGTAGAATTAAGAGGAAAAACTACAATAAGTTTTTCCTCTTGTTCATTTTATTAGTCTTTACATTCTTCACATTCACGATCACATTTGCAATCTGGTTTATGCTCTGGTTTACATTCTGGTTTGCAGTTTCCAACAAAACAATCACATTTATCCATTTTTACACCTTTTAGGCATTTTCCTTCGTGAGCACATTTAGCACATACTTTTACATGTTTAACTTGATCTACCCAGAAGTTTATTTCATATTTCTTATCAGGACAAAGTGGTCCAAAAACAAATTCTCCATCTTCATCTGTGAAAGTATGAGAAACTGGTCTTCTTTCTTCTTTACCACATTCACAAACAACTTCAATTAGTTTTACAACAGCATCTTTAACTGGTTCTTTATAACAGTCTCTTATAACACCATATATAACATTTCTATTATCACATGGTAAAGTAATATCTAAATCAAATTGTTTTCCACAAGCGATAGCACCGTCTACTTCAACAACTGGACAACATGGTTTTTCAAAATCCATAAAAATCTACTCCTTTTATTAATATTAGCATTAAGCTATATTGTATAATATGAAAATTCGACAAAAAAGTGATAATTTTAAGGAAAAATATAAAAGATAATTATTGAAAAATAATAGGAAATATGATATAACAAATACATAATTTTTTGGAGGAATAAAAAATGAATAATAAAAAAGATAAATCACAAATATTTGTAAAAATTATGGCAGCAATACTTGCAGGATTAATGGTACTTGCTGTTGCAGGGACATTAATTTATTACATAATAGGAAGATAACAAAAGAGGGATAGATATGATAGATGGTTTCAGTGTTAGTATGCAAAAATTTTATGACGATATTATTGTAGGGTATTTAACTGCATTTTCACAAAATCCAATGAATTTATTGATACTTGCAATAGATATTATAATTGTAATGTTTTTAGCAGTTACAATTATTAAGTTTGCCAAAAATTCAAGGGCATGGCAATTATTAAAAGGAATAACTTTTTTAGTAATTGTAAACATATTGAGTTATATTTTACAATTACGAATTTTAAATTCTTTATTAAATATTGTTATGACTTGGGGAGTATTTGCATTAATTGTTATTTTTCAACCAGAATTAAGAAGAGCATTGGAACAATTAGGAACAAATAAGTTTACTAAGTTTTTTGGAATAGATCAAGATATACAAACCAGAACAAAAGAAGATATTTATAAAATAGTGATAGCAGCTTTAGAACTTGCAAAAGCAAAGACAGGAGCTTTAATTGTAATAGAAAGAGATATAAAAATAAATGACATTATATCTACGGGAATATCAATAAATGCTGAAGTTTCACCACAATTGTTGGTAAATATATTCGTACCTAATACGCCATTACATGATGGAGCAGTAGTAATTAGTAATAATAAAGTAACAGCGGCAGCTTGCATGCTACCTCTTGCAAGTGATGCAGATATTGCAAAAGAACTTGGAACAAGGCACAGAGCAGCAATAGGAATATCGAAAGAAGCTGATGCGATTGCAGTAGTAGTTTCAGAAGAAACTGGAAAAATATCAATTGCAAAAGATGGTACATTAATTGCTGATGTTAAAGAAGAAACGCTTAAAAAGATATTAATAAAAAATATTGTTACTAATAGATATGGTGATGAAAAGGTTACAAAATTAGAAAGATTAAAAAATATTAAATTTAGATTTAATAAAAAAGATAATAAAACTAAAAAATAATATTATTAAAAAAGCAAAGTAATAGCTAGCAAACTCATATGTTAGCTATTTATTTTTAAGGTTAATATATAATGTTTACAAGAATTAGTGAGGTTTAGTATATAACAAAAAATGACTTAGTATCATACAAGATAGAGGGAATCAATATAACTTTAATAGTATGGAGGTGGAAATATGCGAAATATAAAACTTACAATAGAATACGACGGAAAAGACTTTAATGGTTGGCAAAAGCAACCAAACAGATTAAATATTCAAGGAACGATTGAAAAAGCAATTGAAGAATTAACAAAAGAAAAAGTAGAACTAAATGCATCACGGAAGAACTGATGCAGGTGTTCATGCATTACGGACAAGTTGCTAATTTTAAGACAAATTCCAATATTCCAATAGAAAAATTTGGGGTAGCCATAAATTCTATAATAAAGAAAAGTATTGTAATAAAAAAGGCAGAAGAAGTAGATGAAAACTTTCATGCAAGATATTGTTGTAAACAAAAAACATATAGATATATAATAAACAATTCTGAATATGGTACAGCAGTTTATAGGAATTTAGAATATCATATTCCACAAAAACTAAATGTAGAAGAAATGAAAAAAGCAATAAAATACTTTGAGGGAGAACACGATTTTAAAGCATTTAAGTCAAGTGGAACAAGTAGCAAAAGTAGTGTAAGAAGTATATATAATGCTGAAATAACACAAGAACAAGATAAAATAATAATAGAGTTAACTGGAAATGGTTTTTTATATAATATGGTAAGAATAATATCTGGAACATTAGTAGAAGTAGGACGTGGTAAAATAAAACAAGAAGAAATACCTAATATAATAAATAAAGGTGATAGAGCTTTAGCTGGAAAAACATTACCGCCTCAAGGCTTATATTTAGTGAAAGTAGAATATAAGTAATGAAAAATATATAGGCAAGCAATTTTAGAATTGAGTAATAGCTAATTTATAAATAAGTAACCAAAATAATAAAATATTCATAATATATAGTAAAAATAATGCTAAAGAAAGGAGAATATTATGAATATTTTACTTATATTTTTTGCATTACCACTTGCTACTATTATATTAGCAGTTGTCTTACAAAAATTAATAAAAAACCCAATATTAGTAGCAGCAATCTTTTTTGCAATATATTTAATTGTAGCTTTTACTGTCTTTAATGCTACATTTTTAATTGCAGTAATTGTATATACATTTTTAGCTTATATAACAGCAGCTATTGTAAAAATAATTTGTTGTTTTTCTAGAAATTGGAACTGTAATTGCAATAACAGAGAAGATAATAATTCTTGTAGAAGAAATGAAAATACAACAAGCAATAATGTGTTAGCTTTAGCTAATGAAGAAACAGTTAATCTATCAAGTGAAAATGGATGTACTTGTAGAGTTACTTGTAGAAATAGTAATGCGAATGCCTTTAATAATGGGTATAATAGAGGGTATAACAACGGATATGATAACGCATATAATTTTATAAGTAACAATAAAGGAATACAAAGTAATAATAATACAAATAATAATTGCTGTTGTAATTGTAGAAGATGTAGATAATATAAGGAGACTAGAGTCTCCTTTTTGTTTCTTATCTATTTACTATTAACCAAAAATGTGATATAAATTATGGTGTAAAAAGGAGACAAGCCATGAGATTAGATAAATTTTTAAAAGTTGCAAGGGTAATTAAAAGAAGAACTATTGCAAATGAGGTAGCAGATAAAGGAAGAGTTTGTGTTAATGGGAAAACAGTTAAACCTAGTTATGATGTAAAAGTAGGAGATATATGTGAAATTACATTTGGAGATAAGGTTTCTAAATTTGAAATAATAAATATACCTGAGAATCCAGCAAAAATAGTAGGAGAATTAATAAAAATATTATAAAACAAATTAAAATAAATAATATGTAGGGGCGGGCCCTGTGTCCGCTCAAAACTAAAAAATATTAAATATGAAAAGGTTTATAGGCAAAACCTTATTAAAAACCTAAATATAGAAGTAAGGAAAAAGATATGTCAAACTTTGTTCATTTACACATACATAGTGAATATAGCCTTTTAGACGGGGCAAATAGAATAAAAGATATACCTATAAGAGCAAAAGAACTAGGGATGGATGCTATTGCTCTTACTGACCATGGTGTAATGTATGGCGTTATAGATTTTTATAAAGCTTGTAAAAAAGAAGGAATAAAACCTATAATTGGCTGTGAAGTATATGTAGCAAATAGAACAAGGTTTGATAAAGAAGCGGGACTGGACTATAATAATCACTTAATACTACTTGCTAAAAATAATGAGGGTTATAAAAACTTAACAAAATTAGTATCTATGGGGTTTACAGATGGATTCTATTATAAACCTCGTATAGATAAAGAAATACTAGAAAAATATCATGAAGGATTAATTTGCTGTAGTGCATGTCTTGCAGGAGAAGTAAACCAAGCAATTTTAAAAGATGATTTAGAAAAGGCTAAAGAAGTGGCACTATGGTTTAAAAATGTATTTGGAGAGGATTATTACTTAGAAATACAAAATAATGGAATAAGAGAACAAGCATTAGCGAATCAAAAATTAATAGAACTTTCAAAAAAATTAAACATACCACTAGTTGCAACAAATGATGCACATTATTTAAGAAGAGAAGATGCATATAATCACGAAGTATTACTATGTATTCAAACTGGTAAAAAGATGAAAGATGAAGACAGAATGAGGTTTGAGACAGAGGAATTATATATAAAATCTAGTGAAGAAATGTGTAACTATTTTTCAAATGTTCCAGAAGCAATAGAAAATACTGTAAAAATAGCTGATAAGTGTAATGTAGAATTCGAATTTGGACACACAATACTTCCAAATTATGATGTACCAGAAGAGTTTGAAACTCATTATGATTATCTAAAAAAACTATGTGAACAAGGAATAAAAGAAAGATATGGAGAAAATCCAGGGGAAGAAATATTAAAAAGAGCAGAATATGAATTAAGTGTAATTAACAAAATGGGATATGTAGACTATTATCTAATAGTATGGGACTACATTCATTATGCAAAATCTAATGGGATTCCAGTAGGACCAGGACGTGGTTCAGGTGCAGGTTCAATACTTGCATATGCAATTGGAATTACAGACATAGATCCAATAAAGTACAATTTACTTTTTGAGAGATTCTTAAATCCTGAAAGAGTTAGTATGCCAGATTTTGACGTAGACTTTTGTTATGAAAGAAGACAAGATGTTATTGATTACGTATGTAGAAAATATGGACATGACCATGTATCACAAATTATAACCTTTGGTACAATGTCTGCTAGAATGGTAATAAGGGATGTTGCAAGGGTGTTAGATGTACCATATGCAGAAGCAGATAAGTTAGCAAAAATGATACCAAATGAATTACATATAACAATAAAGAAAGCATTAGAACAAAACAGAGAATTAAATGAAATCTATGAGACAAATCCTGAAACTAAAAACTTACTAGATATTGCAATGGCGTTAGAAGGAATGCCAAGACAGGCGTCTACTCATGCCTGTGGTATAGTTATTACAAAAGATCCAGTAGTAGACTATGTTCCTTTGTATGTAAATATGAAAGATGGAGCAATATCTACACAATACATAATGACTACCCTAGAAGAATTAGGGCTATTAAAAATGGATTTCTTAGGATTACGTACTTTAACAGTTATACAAGATGCGATTGACTTAGTTAAACTTCACCGTGGTATAGATGTGAAATTTGATGAAGGTATGAATGACAAAAAAGTATATAAATTATGGGCAAACGGAGAAAGCGTAGGAATATTCCAATTTGAAAGCCAAGGAATGACAAACTTTATGAAGGAACTAAAACCAGATAGCTTAGAAGATATAATAGCGGGAGTTTCTCTATATAGACCAGGTCCAATGGATCAAATTCCAAGATATATTAAAAATAAATTAAATCCAGAGAACGCAGAATATACTCACACATCATTAGAGCCAATATTAAACGTAACATATGGTTGTATGGTATACCAAGAACAGGTTATGCAAATAGTAAGGGATTTGGCTGGATATTCATTAGGACGTGCAGATCTTGTAAGACGTGCAATGGGTAAGAAAAAGCTAGATGTAATGGCAAAAGAAAGAGAATATTTTATTCATGGTAAATTAGATGAACAGGGAAATGTTGAAATACCAGGATGTATAAGAAATGGAATAGATGAGGTTTCATCAAATAAGATATTTGATGAAATGGCTGAATTTGCAAAATATGCTTTCAATAAATCACATGCAGCAGCATATGCAGTAGTATCATACAGGACAGCATATTTAAAAGCATACTATCCAGAAGAATTTATGGCAGCAACTCTAAACAGTTTTTTAGGAAATTTAGATAAAGTGCCAGCATATATAGATGAATGTAAAAGATTAAATATAGACATTTTAAAACCAGATATTAATAAAAGTTTTACAAAATTTACTGTTGATCATGGAAAAATAAGATTTGGACTTGGAAGTATTAAAAATGTTGGGATAGCAGCGGTAGATGCAATAGTTGCCGAAAGAACAAAAAATGGAGAATTTAAAAGCTTTACAGATTTTTGTGAAAGAATGCAAAATGAAGCGGTAAATAAAAAATGTATAGAAAGCTTAATTAAAGCAGGAGCATTTGACGAATTTCCTGAAACAAGAAGTACTTTAGTGGCATCTTTTGAAAATATAATAGATACAATAAGTGACTCATCAAGGAAAATGTTAAAAGGGCAAGTAACTATGTTTGACTTAAACCCAGAAGATGAAAAAACTAATGATATGAAATATAGTTTTAGGGCATTAAAAGAATACACAAAAAAAGAACTATTATCAATGGAAAAAGAAATGTTAGGATTATATATATCAGGTCATCCATTAGATGGGATCCGTGAACAGCTAGAACAAAGTACGAATATAAACACATTGAAAATGAGAAAACAACAAATAGAAGATGGAGAAGAAACTCAAGATGTAGTTGAAGGTTATAAAGATGGACAAATGGTAAAAATTGCAGGAATTATTAGTAGTGTAAAGAAAAAATACACTAAGAACAACAAAATAATGGCATTTGTAACGATAGAAGATTTATACGGACAAGCAGAAATAATAGTGTTTGAAAGTACCTATATGGATGCATCAAACATACTTTTAAATGATAAAATTGTATTGATAGAAGGACGCCTAAGTATAAGAGAAGATGAAGACACAAAAATAGTAGCAAATAAAATTTTAGAATTTGGAGAACACAAGTCAAATTCACTGGTAATAGATATAACAAACCTAGAAGAAGAAACAAAGAAAAAACTAAGAGGAGCAATAAAATTCTTTTCAGGGGATAAAAACAACACAAGCATAAGTGTAAAAGAAAATGAGGAAGTATTGCCTTGTGGAGGAATTTATATAACAGATAGTATTTTAAAAGAATTTGAAGAATTAGTTGGTGCTGAAAGAGTAATGAAACAATAATTAAGAATATAGAGTGATTTATGATTTTTAGGGAAGGAATTATAAATAAAAATGGGATTATCAAAAGAAATATTAGATAGTATTAAAGCAATTGTAAAAGAATACAAATATAATTTTAAATTATTTGGTTCAAGGGCTAGAGGCGATTATAAAAATAGTTCAGATATAGATATAGCTATTTTTAGAGATGTAACAGAAGAAGATGAATACAAGATAAAGAATCAATTTGATTTACTAGACATACCATATACAATAGATTTAGTTTTTATAAATAATAATACAAAAAAAGGACTATTAGATTCTATTATAAAAGAAGGAGTTGATTTATAATGAAACGTTTCGAAGAAAGAAGACAAGATTATAGTAATGCAGTAGATAGACTAAAAGAAGGATTAGAGGAAGAGGAAACGCAAATTGTAATTGATGGCATATTACATAGATTTGAATTTACATTTGAACTTGCATGGAAAACTTTAAAAGATTATTTAGAGTACATGGGATTTACAGAGAAAACTGGAAGCCCAAGAGAAGTAATACAAAGTGGATTTAAACAAGGAATAATAGAAGATGGAGA
Organism: uncultured Clostridium sp.; assembly: GCA_948471035.1. GTDB lineage: Bacteria > Bacillota > Clostridia > TANB77 > CAG-508 > RGIG8482. The sequence continues at coordinate 63,659 of CAOKRC010000001.1, read as the reverse complement.
GGCCTGGATAAAAATGATGCTTGCAAGAAATTCACTTGCACATTTATATGATGAAGAGGAATCAAGAAAAGTATATAAGAACATAAAAGAAGAATATATAGTATTATTGCAAAATATTAGAGAAAAATTTGAACAATTATTATAAAAAGTTAATTTATCAATTACCTTTTACTTTTCACAATATAGACACAAAAAGCTACTATAATGTAAGAAAATGGCGAATGAAGGAATGATTATATTATGAATAATGTAACAGTACTTGTTGTTGATGATGAAGCAAGAATGAGAAAATTAATTAGTGACTTTTTAAAGCAAAAAGAATTTAGTGTTATTGAAGCAGAAGATGGAGAAAAAGCATTAGAAATTTTTGAAGAAAATAAGAATAAAATAGGATTAATTTTATTAGATGTTATGATGCCAAAACTTGATGGGTGGTCAGTGCTTAGGCAAATTAGACAAAACTCTAAAGTTCCAATAATTATGCTTACAGCACGTGGGGAAGAACAAGACGAATTGTTTGGATTTGAACTAGGGGTAGATGAATACATATCAAAGCCATTTAGCCCTAAAATACTTGTAGCAAGAGTAGAGGCAATTTTAAAAAGAACAAGAGCAAATGAGTTAGATGTAAAAGACTATGGTGGAATAACTATTGATGCGGATGGAAGAACTGTAAAAGTAGATGGAAAAAATATAGAAATGAGCCTAAGAGAATATGAACTACTAAAATATCTACTAGACAATGAAGGAATTGCATTATCTAGAGACAAAATATTAAATAATGTATGGAATTACGATTATTATGGAGACTCAAGAACAATTGATAGTCATATTAAAAAAATAAGACACAAATTAGGGAAAAAAGGAAAATATATAGAAACAATGAGAGGTGTAGGCTACAAATTTGAAGTGAAATAAAAGTTTTTATTTAGTATAAAAAATTTGTGATAATATTTAAACGATTATAGGAACTAGCGTGAAAAATATTACTTTCTGGAAGCGAAAAGAAAAAACATATAAATTACAGGAGCAAATAAACAATGGAAAATCTAAAAAATAAATTCAAATCCATTAGAGTGAAGCTATTTTTAACACTTTGTATTGTTGTTATAATAATAATAGCATTTCTAATTGTAACAAATAACTTTGTGCTAGAAACGTTCTACTTATATTCAAAGCAAAAAAATTTAATATCAGTATATAATAGAATAAATAGTTATTATAAAAACGAAGATAACAGTGTAAATATAGAGTTAGAACTTGAAAAAGCAGCAATTAATAATAACTTTGATATATTAATAAAAACCAATAAGAATATAAGTATATACTCTACCAATAAAGACTTTATATCAACTATAAATAATATGAATGCTCTTACAAACTTTAAAGGAAATGATAAACATATTGTGTATAAAGACGATAAAATTCTAATAAGAAGAGTAGAAGACTCACGGAAATGGCCTAACATTTATATTATTTAGTGCGACTCTAGATAATGGATATATTTTATATATAAGAATGCCAGTAGCATCTATTCATGAAAGCGTTAAAATATCAAATAAATTCTTATACTTAATAGGTGGATTTACTATAATTATAGGTGGATTTGTAGTATCATTTATTTCTAGAAGATTTACAAAGCCAATTCTAGAATTAAATGATATAGCAAATAAAATGGCAAAATTAGATTTTAGCCATAAGTACAGAATAACAGATGCTGATGATGAAATTAACAACTTAGGGAAAAGTATAAACACAATGAGTGATAAACTAGAAAAAACAATAAATAGATTGCGTGAAACAAATGTGGAACTTGAAAAAGATATAGAAGAAAAGTCTAAAATAGATGAAATGAGAAAACAATTTATTTCTGATGTATCACATGAATTAAAAACTCCAATAGCTTTAATACAAGGATACTCAGAAGGTTTAATTGAGAATGTAAATACAGATGAAGAAAATAGAAAATTTTATGCAAGTGTTATTTTAGACGAAGCGAATAAAATGGATACTTTAGTAAAACAACTACTAGAACTAATGAAACTAGAATATGGAAAAAGAGAATTTAACAATGATAAATTTGATATTTGCGAATTAATTAAAGAAGTAGTAAGGAAATCTAGTGTAATGCTAGAAGAAAGTAGTATAGAAGTAGAATATGATAAAGATAATCAAGTATTTGTTAATGCAGATCCTTTCTATATTGAACAAGTAATAACAAATTATTTAACCAATGCTATAAAAAATGTAAAAGAGATTAAAGGTAAAAAAACAATAAAAATAGAGACAAAAGCAGATATTGAGAAAAATACAGTAAGAACCACTGTATTTAATACAGGAGAAAATATAGAAGAAGAAAAGCTAAATAGAATTTGGAACAGATTTTACAAGATAGATGAATCAAGAAATAGAGAAGATGGTGGAACAGGAATAGGTTTATCTTTAGTAAAAGCTATTATGAATAATTATAAAAAAGATTATGGAGTAGTAAATAAAGAAAATGGAGTAGAGTTTTATTTTGATTTAGAATTAGTAATATAAAGGATAAATAACAGTAGGTGAAAATAATTCACTTACTGTTATTTTAATTAAAAACGACTACTATTGTAGCCGTTTCTTGAAAATAAAAGGGGATGTTTCAATATAATCTTAGTTATATTGAAAAGAAAGTACAAGTTAAATAATATTTATACTTTCTTTGTATGTATATATAATATAAAACATATTTGTCCATCTTGTGAATGAATAGTGTAGAAATAGAAAATAAAGTCTTAAGAAAAAGTGAACATTGCACTCTTTGTACAATGTTTACTTTTTTTATATTAACTTAAGGTTGTTCTGCAAGAGTTAGAGAAATAGAAATTTCATTTCCATTTCTATTAATTTTTAAAGTCATTTCATCACCAATTTTATGAGTATTTTTAATTTCATTTAATTCATTCATAGTGCTAACTTTTTTTCCATCAGCTTCAATAATTACATCACCAACTTTAAGTCCAGCTTTTTCAGCACTAGAAAAGTCGTCAATAGCTTTTACATAAATCCCAACAACAAGTTTATTATATTCAGCTGTTTTTTCATCAAGGTCAAGTCCAGTAATTCCAATATATGGTCTTTTAACCTTATTATATTGAATTAGTTGCTCGTAAATATCAAGAGTAGAGTTTATAGGAATAGCAAATCCCATACCTTCAATACCAGTTCCAGAAAGTTTTAAAGTATTGACACCAATAACCTTTCCTTCAGCATTTACTAATGCACCACCACTATTTCCAGCATTAATAGCAGCATCAGTTTGAATTAGAATATATGTTTTTCCATCAGAATCTGTAACTTCTCTATTAACAGCACTAATCATTCCACCAGTTACACTACTTTGCATTCCTAATGGGTTACCAACAGCCATTGAAAATTCTCCAACTTTTACAGAACTAGAATCTCCAAGTTCAGCAGGAACTAAACCTGATTTTTCTATTTTTATAACAGCAAGGTCTGTTTGTTCATCTGTACCTATAATTTTTGCTTCATATGGAGTTTCGTCATTATACAAATAAACAGTTACTTTACTAGCTTTTGATACTTCATAATATGAATTAGTAGAAGTAGAATTAACAATATGATTATTAGTTAAAATATAACCATCCTCACTCATAATAATACCAGAACCACTAGCTGTAGATGTACCATTTTTAGAAAAAATTGAATTTACAGAATATTCCACTGTAATACCAACAATAGATGGACGTACTTTTTCAGCAACATTAACGCCAGTATCAGAATAATTTGAAAGTGATATTTGTGTAAAATTACCATTAACAGAATTATTTTTTTCATTTCCGCGATGTAGTGGCAGTAGTTTGTACTGAGGTATTACCTATTATTTTTTCACGAATACCGAGGAATTCCAAAGCAAGTACCAATTACAAGAGATGTTCCAAGTATGCCAGAAAAAAATGGTATTAATACACTTTTTGAAAAACTATTCTTTCCTTTATTTGAATCACTAGAAAAATTAACTACTTTATATGAAGTAGTTTTATTATTATTTGAATTATTTTCCATAAATACCTCCCAAATATAAAGATTATAAATACTATAACCTATTTTTATATCATAATACAATAGAATTGTGAATTATTTGTGAAAAATGTGTTAATATTACAAAAATACAAAATCACACTTGAAAATATATTTATTAATATATATAATAAGTATGAAAAATCAAATTAGTTTAATATAGGAGGAATTAGCAATGAAAAAAAATCAAAAAGGAATAACAATTGTATCATTAGTAATAACAATTGTAATATTACTAATTATTGGTGGAGTTACAGTAACAGTAGGAACTTCAGTTATAAAACAAGCAACACTTAAAACTGTTAATACAAATATGATGCTAATTCAAGCAAAAGCTAAAACTATAGCAGAACAAGCTAAATTTAACAATAATACAGATAATTATAAAGGGATAATTTTAAGTGAAATTTCAGGGGATAAGAAAGTTGATAAAGTATTGGATGCAGGAATTATAGAAGATGCAAGTAAATATTACTTATTATCAAAAGATGATTTAGTAAGTATGGGGTTAGAGAAAATCGAAATAGAAGATGGATATATAGTTAATTATGAAACAGAAGAAGTTATATATGTTAAAGGATATGAAAATGATGGAATAACTTATTATAAACTAACAGATATGAAAAATGTAACTGTAAAATAATTTTTTATAAAGGAATAAATGATGAAAGAAAAAGAACAATTAAGACTTAAAAAGTTAAAACAAATAGAAGAAGAGATATATAATAACAATACTAATATAAACTATATATGTGGAATAGATGAAGCAGGACGTGGACCACTTGCAGGGCCTGTTGTTGTTGCAAGTGTTATAATGCCAAGAGATTCGGCAATAGAAGGTGTTAATGATTCTAAAAAAGTTTCTGAAAAGAAAAGAGAGGAACTATATGATAAAATAATAGAAGAGGCAATTAGTTATGGGGTAGGAATTATAGACCATGGACAAATTGATGAGCTTAATATATTGAATGCAACAAAACTTGGATTAACTAAATCTTTACAAGAACTTAAGGTAAAGCCAGATCTTATTTTAGTAGATGCACTAAATAAAATAGATACGTTAGGAATTCCTTATAAGCCAATTATTAAAGGTGATGCACTTTGCTATTCAATATCATGTGCTTCAATAATTGCGAAAGTAACAAGGGATAGAATTATGCGAGAGTGGGATGAGGTATATCCAATGTATGGATTCGAGAAACATAAAGGTTATGGAACAGCATTTCATATACAAGCGATAAAAGAATATGGATTATGCCCAATACATAGAAGAAGTTTTACTAAGAATTTTGTGTAATACGATTTTTAATTAGTAATATAAAGTATTACAGTTAAGTTTAGGGATTATAATAGTGCGAAATGGTTTAATTATATTTTTTTAGAAGTGAGCTTGTGTGAGGCCCGACAAGCTACATAGTGTTATAAAATGAGTTTTTAAACAAATTTTATAACACTATGTGTGATGTTTTGGGACGAACGAATAAAAAAATATAATTAAAAAACCATTGGGAGCGGACTATAGGACGAACATTAAAAATAAAGTAAATTTAGTTGGAGGAAATTATAAGATGAACATATTAGAAATTATAGCTAAAAAAAGAGATAAAAAAGAACTAAGTAAAGAAGAAATTGAATATTTTGTTAAAGGATATACAAATGGCGAAGTAACAGATTATCAAGCAGCAGCATTAGTTATGGCAATATATATAAATGGAATGAATGATGAAGAAACTACTAATCTAACATTAAGTATGGCAAATTCTGGTGAAATGCTAGATTTATCAGTGTTTGGGAAAAATGTTGTTGATAAACATTCAACAGGAGGAGTAGGAGATAAAGTTAGTTTGATTCTCCTTCCTATTGTTGCTTCATTTGGCATACCTGTTGCAAAAATGTCTGGACGTGGACTTGGTTTTACAGGAGGAACCATAGATAAATTAGAGTCAATACCAGGATATAATACAAGTGTTGAAATTGAACAGTTCATAAAAAATGTTAAAAGTGTTGGAATAAGTTTAATTGGACAAACTTTAAATCTAGCACCAGCGGATAAATTGTTATATGCTTTACGTGATACAATTTCTTGTACAGATAATATTCCTCTTATTGCATCTAGCATTATGAGCAAAAAAATAGCAGCGGGGGCAAATAAAATTGTATTAGATGTTACTTGTGGGTCTGGTGCCTTTATGCAAAATAAAGAAGATGCTATAAAATTATCTAAAACTATGAATAAAATTGGAAAACTTGCAAGAAAAGAAACTGTATGTGTTCTAACGAATATGGATGAACCACTAGGAACAAGCGTTGGAAATAATTTAGAAGTAATTGAAGCAATTAAAGCACTTAAAGGTGATATGGAAGAAGATGTGAAAGCCGTAGTATTAGAGCTAGGTAGCTATATGATAAAACTTGCAGGACTTGGTGAGGATACTTGCGAAAACAAAAAGAAAATATTGGAAAATATACAAAATGGAAAAGCATATAATAAATTTAAAGAACTTATAAAAAATCAAGGTGGAGATGTTTCATATTTAGAAGATATAAATAAATTTGAAAAAGCAAAATTTATAATTCCTGTAATATCAGATGAATCAGGATTCGTAGAAAAAATAAATGCAAGAGAAGTAGGAGAAATATCAGGATTTCTTGGGGCAGGAAGAGTAAGGAAAGAAGATGATATAGACGAAAGTGTTGGTATTGTACTTTGTAAAAAAGTATCAAATGAGGTAAAAATAGGGGATATTCTTTGTTATGTTCATGCAAATAATGAAGAATTAGGAAATGAAGCTGTAACTAAGCTAAAAGAGATATATAGAATCTCAAATGAAAAAGTAGAAGAACCAAGAGCCATAATTGATATTGTTAGATAAAAATGATATTTTATGGAATTCTTATTTACTAACTAATATATCTACAATGATGGGGTAAATTTCTTCGTAGTTATTTTCCCATTTTTCAGCAATGTGCTTTGCTTCTTCACTAGAACTAGCTTGAAGTTTTACTTCAAAAATAGTTACATTATTTTTGACCAATTTACAAGTAACTATAAACTCATGCTCATTTTTGGGAGTAAATTCAGAAAAAGCATGAGTTTTGTATTGTACATCGTCTACTTCTTCATTTAAAGTATTATCAATTTGAAATTTCATAATACCAGGTAAAATGTCATCTGTAAGAGATAATGTTTCTTTTCCTAAATCTGTTATTTTATACATAGTTTTTTCATCTTCTGTATAACCAATAATATATTTATTTTCAAGCAAATCTAATAAGAATTGTTGAAAATAAAAGTAATTCATTTCTTTAATTGATAATGTAAGTTTTAAAAGATTATCATTATCTATAGGTTTATCAAGTTTATTTAAAATATATAAAATTAAAACTTTATTTTCTGCTAAAATTTCACTATCTTCATTTAGTTTCATAACTTGTAAACAGTCCTTTCTTGTATAAGTTACTAGTGCCACTCCCATGAAGTATATTTATTTTGAAAAATATCAACCTCGTATAGGCTATCGTAGACTTTGCATACACTACTTTTCAAAATAAATATCTTCATTTGCACGAAATTTGTTATATGCTAAAATATAAATTCTTCTATTTTATTCCACACTGTATCTGTATAATTTTTTTTCACTGAGGAAAATGGAATAATTGTACTAAAAGAAATACCGAAGGTCCTTTTTTAAATCTTCAACATAAGAATCAACTTTAGTAGGGGCGATTTTATCAGCCTTATTTGTAAGTACAATAAAAGGTAAATTAGATCTAACAACATAATCATACATAAGTCTATCATTTTCAGTAGGTTTATGACGAATATCTATTAGAAATATAATAAGAGAAATCGTATTTCTTTTAACTAAATATTCTTCTGTAAATTTACCAACTTTTTCTTGCTCAAGTTTTGACATCTTACTATAACCATATCCAGGTAAATCCACAAAATAAAATTTGTTATCTATATTATAAAAATTAATTTGTCTTGTCTTACCAGGTTCACTACTAGTTCTAGCAAGAGATTTTCTATTAATCATAGTGTTTACAAATGAAGATTTTCCAACATTAGATTTTCCAACTAGAACAATTTCAGGAAGGTTGTTATTAGGGTATTGTTTTGGACTAACAGCAGAAACTTCAAATTTAGGATTATTGACTTTCATTTTCTAACCTCTTTTAATCTATTTTTTATTTTTCTAATTTTTCTTTTCCGCCCATATAAGGTTGTAATGCTTTTGGAATACTTATGCTTCCATCTTCATTATAGTTATTTTCAAGCAATGCTATAAGCATACGAGGAGGAGCAACTACGGTATTATTTAAAGTATGAGCATAATAATTACCTTTTTCTCCTTTTATACGAATACCTAAACGTCTGCTTTGAGCATCTGTTAAGTTTGAACAACTTCCAACTTCAAAATATTTTTGTTGTCTTGGACTCCAAGCTTCCACATCAACACTCTTGGCTTTTAAATCTGCAAGGTCACCACTGCAACATTCGAGTGTTCGAACAGGAATATCTAAGCTCCTAAATAATTCAACAGTATAAGACCACATTTTATTATACCATTCATAACTTTGTTCTGGTTCACAAACAACAATCATTTCTTGTTTTTCAAATTGATGTATACGATAAATTCCACGTTCTTCTATACCATGAGCACCTTTTTCTTTTCTAAAGCAAGGAGAATATGATGTCATTGTATATGGTAAACTAGACTTTTGTAAAATTTTATCTTTAAATTTACCAATCATTGAATGTTCACTTGTTCCAATTAAGTACAAATCTTCACCTTCAATTTTATACATCATAGCATCCATTTCTTCAAAACTCATAACACCTGTTACAACATCAGAACGAATCATAAAAGGTGGAACACAGTATGTAAATCCTTTATTAATCATAAAATCTCTTGCATATGAAATAACGCTACTATGAAGTCTTGCTATATCACCCATTAAATAATAAAAACCATTACCAGCAACTCTTCTTGCAGAATCTAAGTCTATACCAGCAAAACTCTCCATAATATCAGCGTGATAAGGAATTTCATAGTTTGGAACAACAGGTTCACCAAATTTTTCTACTTCTACATTTTTAGAATCATTTTCACCAATTGGAACAGATTCATGAATTATATTCGGTATCTTCATCATTTTTTCTTTAATTTCTAAAGCAATACTAGCTTCTAATTTTTCATTTTCTACAAGTTCTGCATTTATGTTAGTAACTTGTTTTTTTATAGCTTCTGCTTCATCTTTTTTGCCGTTTTTCATAAGAATACCAATTTCACTACTTAAACTATTACGTTTAGAACGAAGTTCATCACCTCTTAGTTTTGTAGTTCTATTTTTAGTATCTAATTCTATAACTTCATCAACCAAATGAAGTTTATGTTCTTGAAATTTTTTCTTTATATTTTCTTTAACAAGTTCAGGATTTTCTCTTACAAATTTAATATCTAACATAAATATACCTCCTACAAAACAAAAAACGTTTTAATATAAATATTTTAACATAACCTTGATAGAAATACAAGGATTTAGAAAAATTGACACATAGTATTGCAATTTACATAATGTAATGATATAATAATAGAAGTTTGTAGGAAAAATCTTACAAAGGTAACTGTAGGATTCTGCTTTTTATTTACAGCAGAAAATAAAAATCACAATTAAAAGGAGAGACAGTATGAAAGAAAAGAAGGAAGTTCGGAATCAGGTTTCAAAGAAAGGCTTCGTAGAAAAGTACGAAGAAATTACACAGGCACTAAAGAAAGCAATACTGGTAATTGCGTATTTGATTATCAGTTTTCCGCTTTTTACAGCTGGTTCGTATTACGTAACTTGGCAGCTCATAGGCGATGGAGTGTACAGTTACTCTGAAGAGGCATATGATAATATCAAAACCCTTTTGAGTTATGACATTGTAGCAGGTGTTGGTATTGATACATATCATATTATCAATGCTACAGAGGTTACCGTTAAAGAAATCAAAGGAGAACTAGAAGAAAGTAGCGAAGCGGAGAACAGTGAAGCAGATATGCAGCCTATCATAGATGAATATGAAATCACCTATGAAAATGGAGTGATAATATTTATATGTAAAAAGAGAATAGGCAAATTCTTCACGGCCGAGGTTACCCAAACAATGAACGCGAACTTCAACACAATTGATACGAAGCGCAACTATAACACAGAAGCCGACTATATGAGGGATTTTCAGAAGCTTTTTGCAGGTTGTGTAATTGGAGGAGCCGTTGTTGCATGGACATTATTTACAGGATTTTTACGCATTATATTATTCATAGTAGCCGCCATTATAAAAAAATACATAGAAAAAAAAGATGAAATTGAAGACGCTGTAGAAGTATGTGAAGAATTGGATAAAGCGACTGAAGCCTGAAAGACTAAGATTATGCGAAACTACCTAAAACTAAAAAACCTTGGCATATTTTGCTGGGGTTTTTTTGAATATTAAAGTGATTAAGTTATAATGAGGTAAGTATAAAGAAATGCAGCACAACCAAATAGATTGTGCTGTTATTTTGATATGTACGAGAAATTTAATTCTTAGGATAACAGAAATATTGACCACTATCCGATGCCCACCATATTTCCCCTTGTATAAATCGAGCTTGGAAAACAACATTACTAGGCATGATAGTTTCAACACGACCGCGTAAGAAGTCTTCCATATTTTGTTTTACTTCATCTGATGGTTTAGCAATGTCAAATGAACCATCTGCAACAGTTGAATATTGTCCAGGATCGTGAATTACATCATATAAACTATCAGGATAATCTGGACTCATAATACGATTATCTGTAACTTCAGCAGTACAAAATTGTTCTTTTGCAGAACAATTTCCACTTTCAACAAATATGAGGCGACATACAGGGTCGAAGTATTCCTCAAAAAAATTATCTGCAATTGTTTTAGCATTAAGATAAAGCTGAGAAAGCTCATCTTTAGCCACAATATATTGCTCATTTGCTTCACAAATATATTCATAATTACTTGCAAAATTAGAAAGCTCTTCTTGTCTTTGACGATATAAATAAGAGAATTTAGGAATTCCCTCTACGAAATTATATAGTTCTTCATAGGCAGAAATATGTTCTTTAACTTCAGATAATTTAGTTTCATACGCATTAAAACTTTCCACAAGTGAATTAAAATTCATATTTGCAATACGACAGGTTAGTGAAGATTCAACTTCATTATAAAGACTTTCGATTTCCTCTTTCAATTGTTGAAGTTCTTCAAAGTCTGCCAAAAGTTCATTATAGGTTTCTTCAAGTTTTTTAAAATCCTCCTCTGTTGGTAATGAAATTGTTCTTGAGGTTATGGTAAAACTCTCACTTTCCTTAGCAAATACTTTACTACTAAGAAATAAAAGAGTAAAACCAGTTACAAATACAAAGCATATAAGCAATAAAAACGATGAATTTACAGATACATTTTTATTACTTATCCGTTTTGTTATAGCCATTTTTCTGTAATTTCTCCTTTCAAAATTTTATGTGCACAATTATATCATAAACTGTAAAATTATGTCAATAGTAAAATTTGAAAAATGCATGTATTGAAAAAATTTGAAAGTAAGAATAATTATCTTAGATATAGGCTTGTATAAATTAAAAAGATTTATTTTAATTTGAAAATTGGATAATCAAAATATGAGTATTATAAATATAAAAGGTAGATAAATAATCTAAATAAAAAGAAATAATCGAAACTGCTCGATTATTTCTTTTTTTCTACACTAAGATTTGACACAATTTTAAAATTAAAAGTTGTACAATATAGAAACAATAAAGGGGGCATGAGTAGTGACAATATATTTGGATGTAATTTTGCTTGAAAATGTATGCATGAATTATATTATATTGTTTGCTACAGGTCTTATTGCAAAAACAAAAATAAGCCAGCTAAGAATTGTTTTTTCAAGTTTATTAGGTGGAATATATGCAATACTATCTTTTGCTCCAATACTACAAATTTATACTAATATAGTATTTAAAATAATTATATCAATTATAATGATTTACATTGCATTTAACTCAAAAAATGTAAAAACTTTACTAAAACAGTTGGTACTTTTTTATTTAGTATCATTTGCATTTGGAGGATGTGCATTTTGCCTATTATATTTTATAAAACCACAAGACATATTAATTAAAAATGGATATTTAACAGGAACATATCCAATAAAAATAGCTCTACTTGGAGGAATTGTGGGATTTGTAATAGTAAACATTGCATTTAAATTAGTAAAGGGAAGAATATCTAAAAAAGATATGTTTTGTGATGTAGAGATATTTTTCAAAGAAAAAAGTGTGAAAATAAAAGCAATGATAGATACAGGTAATTTACTAAAAGATCCAATCAGTGGAATTCCAGTAATTGTTGTGGAGAAAAGTAAATTAGAAGATATTATACCAAAGGGAATTATAAATAATTTAAATACAATATTAGGAGGTGGTGAAGAAACTACTTTAGCTGAGGAGGAAAAGGAATATATGCCTAAATTTAGAGTTATACCATTTTCATCACTTGGAAAGCAAAACCGGTTTATTACTTGGATTTATTGCAGATGAGGTTATAGTTACAATAGAAGAAAATGAAAAAAAATTAACCCAAATTATTGTAGGTATATATGATAAATACATAAGCAAAAGTGGAGCCTATACTGGGCTTATTGGATTAGATATTATAGAAAGGTGTGAGGGAAATGAGTATTTTGCAGATGTTAAAGGATAGTATTAATACAATATATGTTAAATATATGAATAAGGATATAGAAGATATTTATGAACTACCAATATATTACATAGGAGGTAGCCAGACTTTACCCCCACCACTTGAGCCAGAAGAAGAAGAGGAAACATTAAATAAACTTGCAAATGGAGATGATGGGGCAAGACAAACCTTAGTAGAAAGAAATTTAAGATTAGTTGTATATATTGCCAAAAAATTTGAAAATACAGGAATAGGGATTGAAGATTTAATATCTATTGGAACAATAGGTTTAATGAAAGGAGTTAATACGTTTAATACAGATAAAAACATAAAACTTGCAACATATGCATCACGTTGTATCGAAAACGAAATATTAATGTATTTAAGGAGAAGCAATAAAATAAAAGGAGAAATATCAATTGATGAACCGTTAAATCAAGATGGTGATGGAAATGAACTATTATTATCAGATATTTTAGGAACAGATAGTGATGTTACTTCTCGTGCAATTGAAGATGAAGTAGATAAAAAATTATTACGAGCATCAATGCAAAAACTTAATAATAGAGAGAAAAACATTATGGAATTACGATTTGGATTTATAAGCGGCAATGAAAAAACACAAAAAGAAGTAGCAGATATGCTTGGAATTTCACAAAGTTATATATCAAGACTAGAAAAGAAAATTATTGGAAAAATGAGAAAAGAAATTATGAGTAAAACAGGATAAAATAAATTTTAATAGAAACAAAATCTATTAAATGGGCGATTTTAATGAGGCTGCTGAAAAACTATTTTTTTAAGTTAGCCAATCCCGCTTTTTAACAAAAAATCGTTACAAATTAATATCATTGTGGTAATTGAATATTAATATTTATTTGATTTTTATATAAAAGTGGATTAGTATTTTTGAAAAATGTTACTTTTTCAGTAGCCTCCATTTTAAAATCCCTTTTTTAAAGAATTAGCCATAGTAAAGGTTTGGTATCTAATAGGAATGTTACTTGTAAAAGTGATTGATGGTGACTTGTAAATTAATATATTAACACCCAATTGTAACAAAATTTATTTTATTTATATAATTTTTTAATTCTACCTATTGCATCTTTTTCAAGCCTTGAAACTTGTGCTTGGCTAATTCCAATTTCGTCTGCAACCTCCATTTGAGTTCTTCCATCAAAAAATCGTTTTGTAATAATCATTTTTTCACGTTCATTTAATTTTTTCATGGCTTGTTGAATGGTAATTGAATCTGTCCAACGTTCATCGTTTTCTTTATTGTCACTTACTTGGTCTATAATATAAATACTTTCACTTCCATCATTATAAATAGGTTCTTGTAAAGATAGTGGGTCTTGAATTGCTTCAAAACTAAAAACAATATCTTCTCTATCAACACCAACTTCTTTTGCAATTTGGTCAACAGTTGGTTCTTTATTAAACTCTTTTGTTAATTTTTCTTTTGCCTGAAGAGCTTTATATGCTAAATCTCTAACAGAACGACTAACTCTAATTGGGTTATTATCACGAAGATAGCGTCTAATTTCTCCAATAATCATAGGAACAGCATAAGTAGAGAATTGAACATTTAAAGAAATATCAAAGTTATCAATAGATTTTATAAGACCAACACATCCAACTTGAAATAAATCGTCGATATTTTCACATCTACCATTAAAACGTTGTAAAACACTTAACACTAGTCTTAAATTACCATTAATAAATCTTTCTCTTGCATCTATGTCACCTTGCTTAATTTTTATAAATAATTCGTTTTTTTCTTCATTAGAAAGTACGGGAAGTTTTGAGGTATCTACATTACTAATTTCTACTTTTCGTATCACTTAAAAAGCCTCCTTTTACGAAAATACTTTGGTAGTAAAAGTATTTCCAAAAGAAATAATAGCTATTCATAAACAATTCGACAACGTATGACAAAAAGTAAAAAATACTAAAATATAAATTAGAAACAAAAGGTTATATATTTATTTTAGAAATGAAAGATTTAAGCCACGTGGGGACCGCCGAGTGATGATAAAGCTATGCTTGTTACAGTACCAGAGGGAAAGTTATAGTATGGAACGGATAAAATAAATATATAATATTTTAAATAATAATGATTAAGTTAATAAAATTTGTAAATACTTTAAATGCAGGAGGAAAGCTATGAAATTATTAATAGAATTTTTTTATTTTATACTATATTCGCTTTTAATTGTTGCTATTTCAAAATACATATTAGTAACAGTACTTAGAAAACTTGCTGAAAGTTTAGATTTAAAAGCAAAAACAGTAGGTAATATTGCAGGAGTTGCAACATCTATGCCTGAACTTTTAAGTGTCAGTTTTTCTGCAATTGTAGGGTTAATTGGTACAAGCATTTATAATATATTAAGTTCTAATATAATAAATTTCGCACAATATATATTAGCAATAAGATTAAACAATAATACAAAAAAGCTAAATAACAGAGCACTAAAAATAGATGTATTTATGGTAATAGTAACAATAATACTTCCAATTCTAATGCTTATATTTAAAATAGAAGCAAATATTGAGATAGTTCCAATTTTTATTTTGTTATTCATATTATTCTATTATATAAATTCAAATGCTCATAAATTATATTTGAAAAGGGAAGAAAGTTTAGAAGCGGACATTATAGAAAAAGAAGCAAGATTTATTAGAAAGAAGAAAAAAGAAATAATAAAATATTCAGTTTATCTTATATTAACGAGTATAGCTTTATTTGTAATTGGTAATTTGCTGAGTAATTCACTTGAAAGCCTATGTTTACAATTTAATATACCTGAATTTGTTATAGGAATAGCTTTAGGATTTATAACAAGTCTACCTGAACTTATAACATTTTTTGAAGCTCAAAAACATCACAAAAATAGAAATAGTGATTTAGGAGTAGTAGAGGCAACAAACAATTTGCTTACATCTAATGTATTAAATTTATTTTTTATACAAAGTGCAGGTATTATAATTTATGCTATCTTTAATTAAAATAAGAAAGAAGAATTAAAAAATGTAGGGGCAGGTATTGTGCTTGCCCTGATTGTTTTTTTACTAGATGAATAAATTTTTAAGTTTACGAATATAATATGAATAGTATATTTTGGTAAAAAGGAGAATATTTTCAATGTATGAAGAATATGTAAAAGAACTTAAATTAGAAGAAAAAACAGAGGAGGAATCAAATGTTGAGTTAATTAAAAGTATAATAAAAACAAAAATAGATTTGGATAGTGCAAATAAAAATTATGAATTTGCAGAAGGAGATTTAATAGATTATTACTTATATCAAATAAAAGCAAATCAGTCTAAATTAAACTATTTACTACAAAAAGCAAAGAAAAATGGAATAATAATAGATATGATAAGACAAATAGAAATTAGAAGAAATCAAATTTTAGAAGATACAAATGCGGTATAAAAAAGTAAGAATATTTGTCCAGCTTATATCATAGTATGTATAAAAAGGACGAGGTGATATTTGTTGGATAATAATACTTTAATTATATATATAGCATGTATATGTTTCTTATTTTTATTTGGAAGAATATTTATACTACCAATAAAAAGTGTTTTAAAACTAGTTTTAAACTCAATATTAGGTGGATTAATAATATATTTGATAAATGTAGTGGGAGGTTTATTTGCATTTCACATAGGATTAAATTATATAACAGCAGTATTAGTAGGAATTTTAGGAGTACCAGGAGCGATACTCTTAATTGTTTTAAAGATGTTTTTAGGGTAAGTATTGTCGCACACAAAAAAACGGGAGACTTTACTAAAGTTTCCCGCTATTTTTTTATTCTACAGTTACAGATTTTGCAAGATTTCTTGGTTTATCTACATCTAATCCTTTTTCTTTTGTTATATAGTAAGCAAAGAGTTGTAAAGGTACTATAGATAAAATCATAGAAATCATAGGATGTGTTTTTGGTATTTTTATTACTTTATCATAATTTCCATTTTCTAAATCTTGGTCTGTTATTATTAAAGTTCTTGCACCACGTGTTATTACTTCTTGAATATTACTTACAGTTTTTGGAGTAAGTATTGGATCAGTTATAATTCCTATAACTGTGATTCCATTTTCAATAAGTGCAATAGGTCCATGTTTTAATTCTCCTGCGGCATATGCATCTGAATGTATATAAGATATTTCTTTAAGTTTTAATGATGCTTCTAATGCAACAGCATAGTCGTTTCCTCTTCCTAAGAAGAAAATATCGTGTTCATTATAAACTTTTTTTGCAAATTTTTCAATTTCAGTTACATTTCCTAATACATTTTGTATTTTTTCAGGCAATAATAAAAGTTCATTTTTTACATCTTCTATTAATGCTTTGTCACATGTACCTAAAATTTCTGCAAAATGTAATGCAAGTAGTGCAAGTAGAGTTACTTGAGAAGTGTAAGCCTTTGTTGATGCAACAGCAATTTCAGGACCAGCATGAGTATAAATTGTGTAATCTGCTTCTCTTGAAATAGAACTTCCAATAACATTTGAAATAGCGATTGTTTTAGCTTCTTGCATTTTTGAAAGTTTCAATGCAGCAATTGTGTCTGCTGTTTCACCAGATTGGCTAATATATATACATAGAGTTTTATCATCAATTAAAGGTTCTCTATATCTAAATTCTGATGCAATATCAACTGTAACAGGGATTTTGCATAATTTTTCAAACATTGGCTTAATTGCAAGCCCTGCATGCATTGCAGTACCACAAGCAACTAAATATATTTTTTTTACAGATTCCAAATAATCTTTTGTTAAATTAATATCTTCAAAATCAACAATTTCATTATTTTTTAATCTTGAACCAATAGTTTCGCGAACTGAACGAGGTTGTTCATATATTTCTTTTAACATATAATCTGGATATCCATCTTTTTCGCTTGCAGTGGCATCCCACTCAATCTTTTTTACTTCTTTTTCTACTTTTTCTAAATCAGTATTATAAAAATTAAGTCTATCTTTATATACTTCTACGACTTCACCATCATTCAATAAATAGAAATCTTTTGTATACTCAAGTATTGCTGGTATATCAGATGCAATATAATTTTCATCATCACCAGTAGCAATAACTAAAGGACTGTCTTTTCTTGCAACTATCATTACATCAGGATAATCTTTACAAAGTACTTCTATAGCATAGCTTCCTTTTAAGTCTTTACAAGTAGATGTAACAGCTCTTAAAAATCTTTTTTCATCATGATTTGTATCTTTAGAATAATACATATGAATTAAATTTGGAATAGTTTCAGTATCTGTGCTAGATTTAAAACTATAACCTTTTTGTTCTAAATCATTTCTTAATTCTTGGTAATTTTCAATAATTCCATTATGAACAACACTAAAAGTATTAGAATTATCCATATGAGGGTGAGAATTTTCTTTAGATGGCTTTCCATGAGTAGCCCATCTTGTATGAGCAATACCAGATGTTCCTATTAAATCATTAATTCCATCTAAATTATATAAATTTTTTACTCTTCCTTTATCCTTCATATTAGAAATATAGCCATTTTCCATAGTAGAAATACCACTTGAATCATATCCTCTATATTCTAGTTTCAAAAGACCATTAATTAGTATAGGGCAGGCCTTTTTTGCCCCAATATATCCTACAATTCCACACATATTGTAAAACCTCCTAAAAATAATATGGAAGTAGAAAGTATGTAAAAAGTTACTTTTGCTAGATTTGTTAAAATATCACTATTTCTTTTTGCTAGCATTTAATGACAGTAACCAATGCCACAGAACCATCCGCCGAAATTTTCGATAAGTTCTGCCCTCGTCAACAATGACATTCATTGTTCAGGCGCTTAAAACTAAAACATAACTCCTTTCATAAATAATGTTTTACATAAACTTTCGACTAATGATATTATATTACACCAAATTTAAAAAAGTAGCAAGTCCTATAAGAAAATATTAAGAAAATGAGATATTTAAGGAATAATAATTATAAAATGTAGGGGTCGATGCTCTCATCGACCCCGATAAAATAATAAAAAAATAAATGTAATATGCTATATATTTTTTTATTATTTTAGTTTTTTCTTTTTCCAAATAGTGATAACATTCGTAAAAATATATTAATGAAATCAAGATATAATTCCATTGCACCATATATGTGTAATTTATTTTGGTCTAAACCTGCTTCATATTGTAAAGCTTTGATTTTATTCATATCATATGCAGTAATTCCAAAAAATACAAATAAAATAACCCAGTCTAAAACAATATCTAATGTAGAATTACCTAAGAATAAGTTAATTAAACTTAAAATAATACCTACAATTAGTACACCAAAAAGTAATGTTTTCCAATTAGATAAATCTTTATTAGTTTTATAGCCATAAAGAGCCATTCCACCGAATAAAAGAGCACTAGCTACAAATAGCCATACAATAGAATTTAATTCAAAAACAACAAAAATTACAGATAAAGAAACACCATTTATCATAGCATATACAAAGTATAATATTCCAACTATAGTTGGTGGTAGCTTCTTAAATAGCAATGAAAATAAAACAACAACTACTAATTCTGCAATCAATAAAATATTAAAGTATCCTTTAAAAATAATATCAATAAACAATCCAGATGAATATGTGTACCAAGCAACAATAGCAGTACCTAATAAACCTAAAAACATCCAGAAAAATGTTTTTCCGAATTAAACTAGCTTCTTTCACGTTTTCTTCCATTTGAATTTTCTCCTTTCTCATAAGATATATTTATATTATAATATAAGTATATATAAAAATCTATACAATTATTAAAATATATTTCATAATATAATACAACAAAAAATACTTTACTATATTTATTCATAGTGATATAATTTAAAAAATAGAAAAAGGGAAGAGGTATTGGTATGGAGGATATAAAAGTATTAATAGATGAAGAAAAAATACAAGATAAAGTTACTGAAATCGCTAAAAGAATAGAAAAAGATTATGTAGGAAAAGAGATTACATTGATATGCATTTTAAAGGGTTCAACATTTTTTACAGTTGATTTAGCGAAAAAAATTAATGGAAATGTTAAAATAGAATTTATACAAGTATCAAGCTATGGTTCATCTACTGTATCTTCTAATATAGAATTAAAATTAGATTTAAAAGAATCAATAGAAAATAAAGATGTTATTGTTGTTGAAGATATTATAGATACAGGAAGAACACTTAGCTATTTGCTTGAACACTTAAAAGGAAGAAACCCAAATAGTCTTAAACTTTGTACATTATTAGATAAGCCAGAAAGAAGAATATATGATGTAAAAGTAGATTATACAGGATTTGAAATTCCAGATAAATTCGTTGTAGGATACGGCCTTGACGTTAACGAACAATATAGAAATTTACCATATATTGGATATATTGGAGAATAAGTATTGACAATTAATAAAAAAGAAGATATAATAAAAATACGTTATAAGGGAAGTAACGTAAATAATATTTAACTTGGGAACAAGTTATATTTGGGGGGTAACTTGCTTAGGAGAGAATAGCAAGTTTGTGCAGACAAGCGAGAAACAGCCTGTCTGCATTTTTTTAATATTAAAATCAATGGAAATTATATAAAAATAAACTTAATAAAACTGGGAGAAAGCTATGTTTAATATAGAAGAGGAATTAAAAAAATTGCCTAAAAAACCAGGAGTATATATTATGAAAGACAAATTCGATAATATAATTTATGTTGGTAAAGCAGTAATTTTAAGAAACAGAGTAAGGCAATATTTTAGAAAAAATAATAAAACAAAAAGAATTGAAAATATGGTTAGTTTAATAGACCATTTTGAGTACATAGTTACAGATAATGAAGCGGAGGCATTAATATTAGAGTGTAACTTAATTAAAGAAAATAGACCTAAATTTAATGTATTATTAAAAGATGATAAAACTTATCCATATATAAAAATAGATATAAAATCAGATTATCCAAATGTCTTTATAACAAGAACAATATTAAATGATGGGGCGAAATACTTTGGACCATATGCAAACCCAGGCAGTGCAAAAGAAATGTTAGACTTCATAAAACAAAAATTTAAAATACGTCAATGTAAAAACTTTAAATCAAATAAAAGAGCTTGCTTAAACTACCACATAAATAGATGCTTAGCACCATGTATGGGATATGTTTCAAAAGAAGAATACAGAGAACAAATAGACCAAATTATTATGCTATTAGAAGGAAAAATAGATAAGATAATAAAAGAATTAGATAAAAAAATGAAAGAAAAAGCTATAAATCAAGAATATGAAGAAGCAGCAGCATTAAGAGACAAAATAACAGCAATTGAAAGAATTTCACAAAAACAAAAAGTATCAAATATAACTGAAAATGATATTGATGTTATAGGTCTTGCTAAAAATGATATTAGTGTATGTATTGAAATATTCTTTGTAAGAAAAAGTAAAATGATAGGAAGAGAGCATTACTTTTTTGATGACTTAAAGGATGTAACAAATGAAGAAATTTTATCAAGTTTTATAAAACAATATTATTTAACAAAAGACGAAATACCACATAGAATTATGTTAAAAGAAGAAGTAGAAGATAAAGATATAATAGAAGAATGGTTATCTAATAGAATGGGAAGAAAAGTCGAACTAAAATCTCCTCAAAAAGGCGAAAAATTAAGATTTGTAGAAATGGCTGAAAATAACGCAGCCGTTACATTAGAAAACAAATCAAAAGATAAATTTGATATTTTAATAGAACTAAAAGAAGTCTTAAAAATGGATAAAATGCCAAGAAAAATAGAAACATTCGATATATCAAACATATCACGGAACAAATATGGTAGCACGGAATGTGTGTATTACAAGATGGAGTAATTAATCACAAATTATCTAGAAGATTTAAGATAAAAACAGTTTTAACACAAGATGACCCACGATGTATGCAGGAAGTTATAGAAAGAAGATTAAAACATTCAATGGTGGAAAGTACAAGCGGAGGATTTGGAAAATTACCAGATGCAATATTTGTAGATGGTGGTATAACACAAATTAAAGCAGCAAGAAGCGTTATAGATAAACTTGGGCTAGATATAAAACTATATGGAATGGTAAAAAATGATAAACATAGAACTAGAGCATTAATAGATGAAAATAGAAATGAACAAGAACTATCAGAAAATCTAATGAACTTAATAACAAATTTTCAAGATGAAGTTCATAAAACTGCCATTGAATATCATAGAAAAGTGCGAGATAAAGAAATTACAAAATCAGCGTTAGATGAAATTTTAGGTATTGGACAGGTAAAAAAGCAAGAACTACTAAAACAATTTGGAAGTGTAGAAAAAATAAAAGAAGCTAGGTTAGAGGAACTTGTAAAAATAAAAGGAATTAATGAAAATTTAGCAAGAAAAATAAAAGAAGAGTTAAAAAAACACTAGAATTAGTTGAAAATACTCTAAACTTTATGATATTATTTAATAGAAATTAGTCATATTCCATAAAAAATAGAATATATTTATTTTAGTAATAAATATATAGGGGGATTTATATTATGGAGTATGCAAAAGATGAAATTTTTAGTATTCATTATAATGAAAGAAAGGACAAGCTAGAATATTCTTTTTTTAGAAGGTTTTTAAAAAGAATTTTAAACAACAAATTTATGACATTACTAATTATTATGGGTGTAACATTTAGTATAATAAATTTTACATTAATATATTGCTTTTTTGAGGTACTAAGTAGAATATAAGAAAAATAAAGGATTTGTTATGGAAGTAATTTTGGGAAAAAAGGCAGGTTTCTGCCAAGGAGTAAGAAACACAGTAATAAAAACAAAAAATAATTTAAAAAAGAAAAAACGAATATATTGCTTAGGACAGTTGGTTAATAATCCTGAGGTTGTTAAAAAACTTGAACAAAAAGGTCTAAAGATTGTACAAAATATTCAAGATATACCAGATGGAGAAGAGATAATTATAAGAGCACATGGAATTCCTAAAAAAATATATGAAGAAATTGAATCAAGGAATATCAAATTAATTGATTTAACATGCTCAAAAATATTAAGCATTCATAAAAAAATAGAAGAATATAAAAACTTAGGCTATTATATAATTTATGTAGGAGAGAAAACACATCCAGAAACAATAGGGAGTATTAGTTTTGCAGGGGAGAATTCTTGTATAGTACAAGATTTGGAAGATATTAATGATGTAGTAGACGATATAACTAAAAAGGATATTAGAAATATAACAATATTTTCACAAACTACTTTTTCTATGGAGAAATTTGACGACTTTGTAAAAATAATTAAAATGAAGATACCAAAAAATTCCAATTTAGAGATAAACAAAACTATTTGTGATGCAACAAAATTAAGGCAAATAGAAACAAAAGAAATAGCAAAACAAGTAGAGTTAATGATAATTATTGGAGGCAAGAAAAGTTCAGATACAAACAAATTATATGATATAGCATTAAAAGAATGTAGTAATGTAATGTTTGTAGAAACATTAAAAGATTTATACATAAATTATATAAAAAAATTTAAGAAAGTAGGCGTTATGGCAGGAGTTCAGGCATCTAATGATATGATAGAAAAAATAATAGATATACTAAAAAATACAGAAACAGAGGATTATATGTATGAAAATAGCAGATAAAAAAGGGGATTGTAAAGTGGGTTGCATTATAATGCAACCTATGCTTTAATCATTGACAGAATATAATATGTAAAGATATAATAATTCTTGAGAAAGGAGTGAAGTTATGAGTTTGAAATATAATGTAATAATAGAACAAGAAGAGAATTGGTATGTTGCTAAATGTATTGATAATAATGTCGCATCACAGGGAAAAACAATAGAAGAAGCATTAAAGAATCTAAAAGAAGCAATAGAACTATATTTAGAAAATGAAAATCCAGTTATGCCAAAAACAGTATTGGTAACAACATTGGAGGTGGCAATATGAGTTCAAAATATCCAGTATTACCACCTTTAAAAATTATTAAAACACTTCAAAAATTGGGCTTTGAAAAAATTTCGCAAAAAGGAAGCCATGCAAAATATAAAAATTATATAACAGGTAAAGTTTATATAATTCCAATACATAAGGAAATTGCTAAAGGAACATTAAAAAGCATCTTAGAACAAGCAGATATAGAGTTAGATTTATTCTTAGAAAATTTATAATCTTTAAATAAAAATCAGTTAGTATAGAAAAAAATAAGAAAATATGATAAAATATATATATTAAACTTAGAGGGGGGATAATAGCCTTTATTAAGTGCGTGTAAATGTATGAAAATAGCAGATGAATGGAAAGATTATGAAATATTAGATATGGCAAATGGTGAAAAACTTGAAAAGTGGAAAGATGTTATATTAGTTAGACCAGATCCACAAATTATATGGAACAAGAAAAGTTTTCCACATAAGTGGAAAGATGTAAATGCCACATATAATAGAAGTAAAACAGGTGGAGGAAGCTGGGAATATAATAAAAAAATGCCAGATTCTTGGAGGGTTAAATATAAAGATTTAACCTTTAATATAAAACCAATGGGATTTAAACACACTGGTTTATTTCCTGAACAGGCAGTAAATTGGGACTGGATGATTGAAAAAATAAAGAAAGAAAAAAGAGAAATCAAAGTGTTAAATTTATTTGCATATACAGGAGGAGCAACAGTTGCTTGTTTGTATGCAGGGGCAAGTGTATGCCATGTAGATAGTTCAAAAGGGATGGTAGCATGGGCTAAAGAAAATGTTATGTCTTCAGGGCTAGAAAGTAAACCAGTTAGATATATTGTTGATGATGTTGTTAAATTTGTAAACAGAGAAATTAGACGTGGAAACAAATACGATGCGATTATTATGGACCCACCATCATATGGTAGAGGTGCAAAGGGAGAGATATGGCAGTTTGAGGAAAACATATATGATTTAGTTAATTTGTGTATGCAAGTTTTGTCAAATGATCCATTGTTTTTCCTAATTAACTCTTATACTACAGGTATATCTTCAAAAGTATTAGAAAACATATTAAAATTAAATATTCCTATAAATGTAAAAGGAAAGTTTGAAGCAGGAGAAATTGGGCTTCCAATGACAAAAAGTAGTTTAGTATTACCTTGTGGAATATATGGACGTTGGGAGAAATAATATGCAAGATTTAAAAGTATTATATGAAGATAACCATATCATAGTAGTAGAGAAAAAGCCTAATATTCCATCACAAGGAGATAAAACAAATGATATAGACATGCTTACTATTGTAAAACAATACATAAAGGAAAAATATAATAAACCAGGAGACGTTTATTTAGGATTAATACATAGACTAGATAGGCCAGTTGGAGGAGTTATGGTGTTTGCTAGAACCTCTAAAGCAGCGGCAAGACTTAGTGAAGAAGTAAGAAATAAAGTTTTTAAGAAAAAATATCTTACTATTGTAGATGGAAGATTTGAAAAAAGAATAGATATTTTAGAGGATTATTTATTAAAAAACGAGAAAAATAATTTAAGTAAGGTTGTAAAAGAAGGAACAAAAAATGCAAAACTAGCTAAACTTGATTATGAAGAAGTTACATACAATGAAGAAACAAATTTATCATTACTTAAAATAAATTTACATACAGGAAGACATCATCAAATACGTGTACAATTATCTAGTAGAGGACATAGTATATGTGGTGACCAAAAATATGGAACACGTGGTAGAGGAAAACAAATTGCATTATGGGCATACAGTTTGACGATAATACATCCTATAACTAAAGAAGAAATGACATTTGAAAGTTTGCCAGAGAAAATAGGAAGTTGGAAAATATTGGAAAAGATATAAATTTATACTGATATTAAAATAGATTGCCAAATATGCAATCTATTTTTGTTAATTTAATATGTAGGGGCAGGCCCTATGTCTGCCCAGTCTACAAAGGAATACTATAAAAAATATTATAATAAGACATAAAAAGGGCGGACACAGGGCACGCCCCTACATATTATTAAACACATTTTATAAAATGCATAAAAATATATATAAAAAAATAAAAACAATTTTTTATATAAGAAAAATTACATCTTATAAATAGAATAAAAAATAGAGTCAAAAATTAGTATAAGATAGCCTCATAAAGAAAAAAGAAAGAGGCAAAACATGATAGATAAATTTTGTGATTATCTAACTACTAAAATTAGAAAAGAAAATCCAGAAATTGATGATGAAAGAGCAGAAGTTATTAATTATGGAATACATTTAATTGTAGGAGAATTTCCAAAGTTTTTTATTATAATGGGAGTTGCTTTAATCTTAGGAATATTAGATTTAACTATACTTGCATATTTTCTAGTTCTGCCATTTAGAGGAGCATCAGGAGGGTTTCATTTAAAAACACATATAGGTTGTATAGTAGGTTCTATAGTATTCTTTTGTGGAATTGGGCTACTAGGAAAATATTTAATACTAGGAACTGTTACAAAATACATTATAGCATCTGTTATATGGGTATTTGGTATGATAATGGTAAAACTTTATGCACCAGCAGATACAGAGAATGTACCTATTATAAGTGAAAATGAAAGAAAGAAGAAAAGAATACTATCATATATTACTTTAACATTAAGTATTGTTATTGCATTGTTTATAAAAAACGAAGTAATATCAAATATAATTATTTATGGCATGTTATTTCAAAGCCTATCAATAACAAGATTTGCGTATAGTTTAACAAACAATAAATATGGATATGAAGTATATAGTGCTTCACAAGAGGTTTAGTTAATAAAAGATATCAGCCGGCGATATTTTTTGTTATATACTTTTTTACAAAAGAAAGGGGAGAAATTCCTATGTTAAAAATGTTATCAAAATTAGCTGAAAAATATGCTAAATCAACAAATACAGCTTGCTTTATATGGGGATGGTTTCATCAACCAAAAATGCCAGCAAGTTTAATTAAAAAAGATTAATAACAAATTCCAAAAATTTTATAACAAAAAACCTTAAGAAAAAAGATAGCCTCGACAACTATCTTTTTTCATTTTATTATTATATAAATTATGCTATTTCAAGTTAAATGTAGGGCTAGTTTAATTGCCAATGAAAAGAATCCACTTTGTTCATTTTTCTTTTATGTATTATATATTTCTAATTGTTGGTTAAAGAATATATTATTTTTAGTAGTGTATAAATTTAAGTTGTTATTCTTTTTCATAATTTGACGAACTTCCCATAATCCAAGACCTGTATTATTAGGTTTTGAAGAATAACCCTTTTCATAAATTTTATCAAGGTCTACATCTTTTTCTTTATAAGTATTTTCTATAATTAGTAATTGACGATTTACTTTAAAATCTTTTCTTATTTCTACATTAATAGTTTTATCTTCACATTCATATGCTGCTTCTATAGCATTATCCATAAGTATTCCAAGAACTCTTGTAAATTCATAAATCTTCATATTTAGTTCATTTAAGTTTAAGAAAACTTCCAAATGTATTGTTATACCAAGCTCATCTGCTTTATGGTATTTAGAAGTAAGTAAGCTATATATGGCAGGATTATTTATTACTTCAGGACTTAATGTATATAAATTATTAACCTTTTGGCAATCACCTAATAATTGAGAATAATAAGTATTTAATCCTTCCATATCATTAGTTCCAACATAACCGACCAATTGCTTGAACTATATTACTAAAATCGTGCTTAAATGCTCTAACATTATCATGTAAAATTTTTAATGATTTATTATATAGTTGAGCTTCTTCTAAACTTTGTTCTGTTATTTGCAATTGAGTGGTTCTATATAAACTATAAATGCTTACAAAGAAATATGCTATTAAACTTATTATTGATAGTAATGTTATAGAAAATGGTAAAATTTCGTTATAATATCCAATTAAATAAAATTGAGTAGAAATTGTAACAATTACCAATATAAAATTCAATAATAAAATTGTTTTATTACTTTTTGACATGTTGTCTAACAATGAAATGTTCAATTTAAAATGTTTTATAAATATATATATACAAAAAATTATTAAATATATTGCTAATGCTATACTTATTCTAAATATAGGAATTGTTGTTGCTTCAATTTGCGTAGTATGAAAAAATACTAAACATATTTTAGAGAAAATAGTTTCTAACAATACTATAACAATTGTAGGCAATACTTCAGCCAGAACAGCTTTTAGTATTGATAGTCGAAAAAAAAGCATAATTAAAATAAGAGGCACTATCATATTTACAAAAACAATTACTGATTTAGGTATTAATAAAGTAGATAAAATATTATATATAGATATTGTAAAGACATATAGTATTTTTTGTCGTTTTGAAGCTTCAATATTAAGTATTGAAACAAATAACAACATAGTTACTATTGCCTCAATAAAAATTAATGGAACACTAAATATATTTATTAGTCCTTCATTAGGTGTTGAAAGTGCTGTCCAAATTGTTTGAAAAATTTCCATAATTATTTAAAACCTCCATAAAATTATTTTTATATTTAGGACCAATGTAACATTCTTTGTTATTAAATTTTATAGTATTACTCATTGGCTCTATATCCTTAATATTATCTACATTTGCAATATAAGATTTATGGCATCTTACAAAGTTTTCTGCCAGGCAATGTTCAATTTTATTAAAAGAAGTATATGCTTCATACTGGTTTGAATCAGTATAAACAATTAACTTCATACCATCTTTCTTTATATATTGAATATCTTCTTGTTTAATAATATTTTTATTATTAAGGGATAAATATCTAGGTCGTTCATTCGAAGTATCTGCAAATAACCTAACAAGAGTTTCTTCAATTCTTTCAATTGTAAATGGCTTTGCTATGTAATCGAAAGTTTTAACTTTATATGCAAGAAGTGCATATTCTAAATGTCCTGTTGTAAAAATAATATAGACAGATTTATCTGTCTTTCTAACTTTTTCAGCCAGCTCAATACCAGAAATTCCAGATTGTAAGTGTATATCTAATATCAAAACGTGAACCTTATTTGATTTTATATATGAAAGTACATCATTAGCATTGTTAGATTTAAAAGTAATTTGAGCTTCATAATCGTGTTTTAAAAATAAAGTATTTAACATGCTATCTAATCTAGTTAAAATGCTTTCGTTATCGTCGCATAAAACAAAATTTAACATATTTTTATCCCCCGTATTTAAAGATGCATTAGGTAAAATTACCCAAAATTTTCCAAATGTCTTTTACAATATTAAAACATATTTTAGATAAAGTCAAGAAAAATGACGAAAATTTAAAAAAGATGGAAAAAATTAGCAAAAACTAGGAGAATATTTTTCTATATTAAAAAATAACTATTTCAATCCAATAGATTATAATGAAAGTAGAGTAAAAGGTCCTTTACTCTACTGTTTTAGTAACTTGCTAGAATAGAATAGTTATTTTTGAAAAATAGAGAAAGGCTTCCTTTATTTAAGTGAGGTGGCAGTCTGTAGGACTGATGGAGGGTTCTTATAGCATTAATTTATATAGCGATTTAATTTATAGGCTGAACATTAATGATTTTTACGATTATTTTATATAAATGTAGTAAATTTGAAAAGAGTATGATATACTAATATTACAAATTAAGAGGAGAGTGATAGTAATGGTATATGAATTTGCTAAGTATCCAGATGAAACATTAGTAGTTTTTTCAGATATTAGAAAAAAAGATAATGGAGAAGAATATATAAGAATTTCTTTTGAAAGACCAACTGAGAAACGGTTTTGATACTGTAGTTTTTGAACTTCCAAGTTATGAAATAGTAGAAAAAGATGGATATTATACAGATGAAGAAATAGAGGAATTTAGAGAAACAGTAGAAAAGGGTGCTCATTTATTTTTTAAATATGCACGAGAGGGAGGCCTTAAATTTGCCTAATATTATAGAAGTAATGCGGATATAAAATTTATTTTTGGTCCAATGAAAATAATGAGCCTGTTCATATTCATATTTCAAAAGGAAAACCAACACTAAATTCTACTAAAGTATGGCTTACTAAAGCAGGTGGTTGCATATTATCAAATAATAATAGTCATATTCCTAAATCTTTAATGTCCGAAAGCTTAAAATTTAAAAAAAGTATAGAGTAATAGCCTATTTAGAATAAATCAAAACAAGTACTAAAATTTAAAGAGGAAAAAAATTTAGTACTGTTTTTTTGGAATATAGTAAATTCAAATAATTTATGATATACTAATAAGGAGTTAATAAAAGTGTGGAGGGAAAGAGAATGATTGACTTTACAAATGCAATAGAAGAATTTAATAATTATAAAGGTTCAGAGAAAAAGAAGACATTAATATATAACGATAAAAAATATTTAGTAAAGTTTCCAGACCCAGTCAGAGAAAAAAATAAAAATATATCATATA
Source organism: uncultured Clostridium sp. (assembly GCA_948471035.1). GTDB lineage: Bacteria > Bacillota > Clostridia > TANB77 > CAG-508 > RGIG8482. The sequence continues at coordinate 33,404 of CAOKRC010000001.1, read as the reverse complement.
TCAACAATGCTTTTTCAGAATATATTGGAAGTAATGTGTTCAAGATAGTAGGTTTTAAAACACAAAATACAGTTTTAGGAAAATATAGCTATAATGGAAAAGAAAAGATAGTATGTGCTTGTGAAGATTTTACAGATAATGATAATATATTATATGAATTTGAAAATTTAGTATTAAGTACAAATCCAGATAAAAAAATAGAAACAGAGTTAAATGACATAATGGAAGTAATAGAAGAAAGTAAAATGATTCATACAGAAGAAACGAAACAGAAATTTTGGGACATGTTTGTTATTGACAGTTTAATAGGAAATACAGATAGACATAATGGAAATTGGGGATTTATATTGAATAAAAATACAGGAAAAGTAGAATTTTCTCCAATTTATGATTGTGGCTCAGCTTTAAATCCAATGATTGAAGATGAAGAAATAAAGAAAATAAATGAGATAGAATTGAAAAATTTAGCGATAAATTGTTATTCTTGTTTAAAAGAGAATGGTAAAAAAATTAATTATATGGAATATATAAAACAAATGAAAAATGAAGAATGCAATAATGCTATCAAGAGATTATTTTCAAATATTAACATAGACGGAATAAATACATTTATTGAAAATGTAGACAGTATGTCTCAAGTTAGGAAAGATTTTTATAAGAAAATCATACTAAAGAGATATGAAATTATAAAAGAAGTATATGAAGATGTTAAATAAGAAATAAATTTATTTTTTATGCTTAATTGTGGTAAAATTAAAACAATTTATTATATAATAACAATTAAAAGGAGCGTGATAAAAATGATGCATGATTATTGTAAGTATGCAGATGAAACTGAAGTTGTTTTTACTGATATTATGAAGAATGAAAAGGGAGAAGAAATTATACATATACATTTTGAAAGGACTACAGAGCAAGGGTTTGATAGTGTTAGGTTTGAGCTTCCAAGTTGTAAAATATTATACAAAGATGGAAATTATACAGATGAAGAAATAGCAATATTTAAAACTGTTGTAGAACGTGGTGTACCACATTTTTATAGAATAGCTAGAGAAGGAGGACTTGAAAGTGCCTAATACGGATATAAAATATATTTTTGGTCAAAAGAAAATGAAGAACCCATTCATATACATATATCAAAGGGAAAACCAGTAGCAAATTCTACAAAGATATGGCTTACTAAAAGTGGGGGATACATTTTGGCAAATAATAAAAGTAAAATACCAAGTAAAGATTTAACTGAATTGCTTACAACAATATCTGGTAATTATTTTTTTATAATAGCTGAATGGAAAAAACATTTTCCAGATCAAGACATAAAATTTTATTGCTAAACAAAACCTAAAAATTTAGTTACAAACTAAATTTTTAGGTTTTTTGTTATATTATAATTTTATCTTCATAGTATTAAATATACTACTATGAGGAGGAAATAGTAATGGACAAAATGAAAAGAAAAGTTTATATATTTACAGTAGTTGTAGCTTGCGTTTTTACTTTTACTATTGTAGAAATAGTTAAAAATAAAGAAACTGTTTTAACAAGTTCGGTACGGTACTACAGCTTTAAGTAATACCAAAATTGGTTGGGGAATAAAAAGAAATGATAATCATTTACAACCTGATCTTGGAAGTAAAAATAAAGAATTAATGGATAGATATACTGGAATTGCCATGGGAAATAGTGAAAAAAAGTATGTTTATTTGACATTTGATGAGGGGTATGAAGCAGGTTATACTCCAAGAATATTACAGGTACTAAAAGAAAATGAAGTTAGTGCTACATTTTTTATAACTGCACACTATGTTAATACTAGTGAAGAATTAGTAAAAGAAATGATAAGTGATGGACATATAATAGGAAATCATACAGTTAATCATAAAAGTATGCCAGACTTAACAGATGAATTGGTAAAAACAGAAGTAATGGATTTACATACCAAAGTGTATCAAAAATTTGGTTATGAAATGAAATACATAAGACCACCAAAAGGTGAATTTAGTGAAAGAACTATAAATATAACAAATGGATTAGGCTATACAACAGTAATGTGGAGTTTTGCATATGATGACTGGGACGAAAACAAACAAGGTAGGGAAGAATATGCAAAAAAGAAAATATTAGATAATGTACACCCAGGAGCAGTTATTTTGCTGCATGGAAATTCTAAGGATAATACAAATGTATTAGATGAGTGTATAAAAGAAATTAAAAATATGGGATATGAATTTAAATCATTAGACAAATTTGAGAGATAAACAAAATATAGCAAAGAATTTTAGAATGCTAGTCTACAAAAGTGTTTTATAAAAAGCCACTTTACATAAGTATAAAATTAGGGTGGATGACTGTGGGTTTAAAAATTCGTATAAAAAACTATTATATAATAATCATGAGTAAATTAAACGAAAGGAATGAAAGAAGTGAAACATATAAACAATCGAAAAAAAGTAAACAGAATAAATAGATTACTAGAATTACCTGAAGAGGTAGTTTCAAACAAGCCAAAACTTACAATAGTTGGATTTAACGAATTATTAATTGAAAATTATAAAACTATATTAGAATATGAAGACTACTATGTAAAAATAAATACACATATAGGAGCTATTAATATAAATGGATTTAATTTAAGACTAAAAGAAATGACAGGAGACGACATAATGGTTACAGGGACAATAGATAGTATAGACTTTGAAAGCGTAACAGACGAAAATGATATTTCTCAAAAATAGTTATTTTATCTTAGCGAATAATTATAATAGTAGAGAAAGGTCCCTTTACTTAAGGGGGCTGCCACTTGCAAGAGTGATTTGGGCTTCTTAACAGTAAATAGATTAAACTGTAAGAAGAAAACAAAAGGAGAAAAATAGTATGTTTTTTAGAATATTAATTTACTATATATTAGGATATGTAAATATAAGTGTAGAGGGATATTTTATAGAGAGATTTATTAATATATGTATTAGTAAAAGAATACTCTTATGGAATTTAAAAAGAAAAAAATCAAGTTTTTTATATGCCAATATTGGTATGAAAGAATTTAAAAAGATAAAAGAAATAGCAAAAATTACAAAATGTAGAGTGAAAATAGAAAAGAAAAAAGGCTTACCATTTATCTTACACAGATATAAAAAGAGAAAACTATTTTTTGCATCTTTAATTATAGTAGTATTATTTATATTTGGAATGTCAAATTTTGTTTGGAATATAGAAGTTACAGGTACTAATACCATTCCTACAGAAGAGATTATGACAGAAGTTAATAATGGCGGACTAAAACTTGGAATGTTAAAACAAAAAATAGATACAAAAAGTATTATTAACAACCTTCGTTTAAAAAGAGATGATATTGCATGGGTACGGAATACATATAAAGGGAACCAATGTAATAGTAGAAATAGTAGAAGCAGATAAAAAACCAGATATTATAGACGAAAATGAATATTGCAATATTATTACAGAAAAGGATGGTGTGATAACAAAAATAAACGTTCAAAACGGTACAGCCCTAGTAAAAATAGGAGATGTTATAAAGAGTGGAAACATTATTGTAGGAGGTTGGCTTGAGGGAAAATATACAGGAACAAGATATGTCCATGCAAAAGCTGACATTCAAGCTAGAGTTTGGTATAGTAAAAAAGAAAAAATGAGTTTAACGCAAGAAATACAAGAAGAAACGGGAAATGTAAAAAATTCTTACGGAATAAATATAAATAATTTCAAAATAAATTTTCCTAAAAGTATTCCAAATTTTGAAAATTATGATACAATAAATGAGAACAAAAAATTAAAAATATTTTCAAACTTTTATTTCCCTATAGAAATTTGCAAAATTACATATAAAGAGCTAGAAAAAAGAACAGTTCACTATACATACGAAGAAGCAAAAGAAATCTTATTAAAAAAATTAGAAGAAGAATTAAAGAAAGAAATAGTAAATGTAGAAAATATTGTAAATACGCAAATAAACTATAAAGAAGAAGAGGAAAGTATCACAGTAGAACTAATATATGAGGTGCTTGAAAATATAGGCACAAACGAAAAAATAGTGTTTTGAAAGGATGATTAGAAGTGGCAGAGAGAAGTTTAAGAGTACTAGAAGCAAACACAACTTTCATTGGAAAGTTAACAAATTCAATTACAAAACTATTAATTCCAACTAAAGTAGGAATTAATGGATTATTAATACTTACAAAAAGAAATAACATATTAAAAGCATTTGAAAATTATATGGATGAAACTAATGATGATGAAACAAATAAGAAAGAAATTTTATTAAAAAAATATGAAGACATGTATGCATTATACTTAGAAGCAATTGATAAATATGTTATGGATTCAATTTATAAAAAAGTAAAAAATGATACAGCAACTGCATTTGAGAAAAATGCTTTAAGCGAATATTACAATGTTATTCATTTAAAAGAAACACAATACTTAGAATACAAGTATAGAAAACAAAAATATTTACTTGAACTTGATTATCAATCATTAATTGCTTCAAATAAAGAAAAAACAATTGCTAAATATAAAAAATTCTATGCAAGCAAAATGGAAAGTTTATATAAAGGAATATTAAAAAATTATTCTATTGGGCTTGCAGATAATACAAGAGGAGAAGATGGAAAAGACCAAATCTATGAAAAAATATTCACAACACTTGATGAATACATTGTAGAAATATTACCAATCAAAATGGAAACAGATTACGAAGCTGTTTATAAAGAAATTGTAGAAGAATACGATAAATTTAATACATTTTTAGCAGGAAAATTAAATGAAAGAGATATAATAGAGAAAAAGTTAGTTTTATTAGGAATTAGTAGAAAACTATTTACGCATAGCCTACCATTAATTGTAGCAGAACAATGTTATAATAAACTTCTAAAAGACACAAGAAATTTAATTATAGAAGCTAAAAATAATAAAATGAGAGTTAGTGCATATCAAATGCTAATTGAACTAATTGAAGATTATAACATTAAGTTATTATCAACAAAAATATACTGGGACAAACCTCAAGAAAGAGAGGCCTACAAGAAATTCTGGGAAGAATATAAAAATATTGAAGAATTAAAGGATAAAGAACCAGAGCAATATGAAAAACAAAAAGAAATACTATTTATAAAAAATGATTTAAAAGAAGTAAGCAAAGATGTTGAGAAGAATAGCCAAATTATAAGTTTTTATAAACAAGAATTAGTAAACCTTGGTGTAATGAGAAATATAAAAAATTCTTGCAAAACTATTAAAGAAAAATATACAAGAAAGAAACAAGTTGCATAAGAACGTAGGGGCAGGTCCTGTGTCTGCCTACACCACGAAGAGATGCTATAAAAATATTATAATAAGATATAAAAAGGGCGGACACGAAGCCCGCCCCCTACAAGGATATTAAATACAAAATAGGGGAGAAATAAATTTTGAAACAAATTGCGCAAATAGAATATTTAGATACAGAAAAAAATCAAGAGTATGAAGAAATAATAAATAAAGTTTTAAATGAATGCTTTTTAGAAGAAAACTTATTACATACAAATATGTACATAAGCATTACATTAACAAATCCTAAAAACATAAGAAACATAAATAGAGAATACAGAAATGTTGATAAAGAGACTGATGTATTATCATTTCCTATGTTTGAAAAGGACGAGATACAAGCCATAATAGATACAGACGAATATGAGGTAGATGATGTACTTGGAGATATAGTAATCTCACTAGAAAAGGTAAAAGAACAAGCAATGGAGTATGGACATAGTTTTGAAAGAGAACTTGCATATATGTTAGTACATGGTTTTTATCATTTAATGGGGTATGACCATATTGAAGAAGAAGATAAAGCTATAATGAGACCAAAAGAAGAAACAATTTTAAAAAAACTTAATATAACAAGAGAATGAATCTAATATATATATAGTAGAAGTGATGATTAAAATTAAGAATAATAGGTGAAAGTAATGAAGAATGAAGACAATAACATTGAAAATGAAACAAAAGAAGTGCATAAAATGAAAAACGGAAACTTCTTTGATGCTTTGCAAAATGCACTAAATGGTATAATCTATGCAATAACAACACAAAGCAATATAAAAAAACAATTAGTAATAGCAGTAGCAGTAATGCTAATAAGCTTATTTTTTGATTTAACCAAAGCAGAATTTTTATGTTTAATGTTTACAGTTGTGCTAATTATAGTTGCAGAAATGATAAATACAGCAATAGAAACAGTAGTAGATTTATATACAGACCTTTATCATCCAAAGGCAAAGATAGCAAAAGACGTAGGAGCAGGAGCAGTAGTTCTAACAGCAATTAATGCACTAATTGTTGCATATTTTTTATTCTTCGAAAAAATAAGTACAATAGGGCTAAATATTGTAGATGAAATTGCAAATTCACCTACACATTTAGCATTTGTAGCTATAGTTTTAACAGTAATAGTAATTGTTACATTAAAAGCAGCAGCTACAAAAAACAATCATAAATTTATAAAAGAAAACTTTATGCCAAGTGGTCAAACAGCAGTTGCGTTTGCAGGATTAACTATTATATGGTTAACAACGAGAAATGTTGTTATATTTACATTATCATTAGTTCTAGCATTAATAATTGGAATAAATAGATATGAAAACGGAAAAAGAACAAAAACAGAAGTTGTAGTTGGAGCATGGGTAGGTATTATGGTAGTAGTTTTATTATATGGATTGGCATTATTATATCTTAATGTAGATGTGTTAGCATATTTAACAGGTTTTATAAATAATTTTACGATTGGTAAATAATTTGACATTGAAAAAGAGGAATGGTAAAGATGAAAAATAAAGGAATAATCTTTTTAGTAATTATATTAATACTTCTTGTTGCAGTAGCAGGAATATTACTTGCAATAAAAATAATAGATGGAAAAATTGATGGAGCGACTATGTCTAATGGAATCATTTCATTAGGAACAGAACAAGGAAAAGAGAAAGAAAAAGAAGAAGTTAAAACAATAAATGTTTATAATGGTGTAGATAGACCAATAGCTGTAATGATAGATAACCATAAAGGGGCATGGCCACAAGCAGGGTTAAATGAAGCGTATCTTGTTTATGAGATAATAGTTGAGGGTGGAGAAACAAGGCTTATGGCATGCTTTAAAGGAAAAGATTTAGAAAAGATAGGACCAGTAAGAAGTTCAAGACATTATTTCCTTGATTATGCACTAGAAAATGATGCTATATATGTTCACTTTGGTTGGAGTCCACAAGCAGAATCTGATATATCAACATATAAAGTGAATAACATAAATGGAATAACACAAAGTAGTACAGATTTTTGGAGAGTAAAAGATAAAAAATCACCACATAATGCAGTAACAAGTACTAAAAAAATATTATCAATGGCAACTTCAAAAGGATATAGAACAACTTCAAGCTCTAAAAGTATATTAAGTTATAAGGCAGAAGAAGTAAATTTAGAAGATGGAACTGTTGCAAATGAAGTGAAAATTCCATATTCAGACTTACATACAGTAGAATATAAATATAATGAAGAAACTAAAAAATATGAAAGATATGCAAGAGGTACAAAACAAACAGATTGGGATACAAAAGAAACTATTACAACAAAAAATATAATAATAACTTTTGCAGAAAATTATACTTTACAAGATGTTGAAAACAAAGGAAGACAAGGATTAAAAAATACTGGAGATAAAAAAGGGTACTATATTACAAACGGAAAAGCTATAGAAATAGTAGCAAGTAAATCTTCAAGAACAGAAAAAACAATATATAAAGATTTATTAGGAAATGTTATAGATGTAAATGATGGAAATACTTTTATACAAATATGCCCAATTGATGCAAAAGTTGTAATTGAATAAAAAATTATATAGAAAAATCCAACTCAAAATGAGAGTTGGATTTTTTGGGGGATTATTATGTCCCAATTTGTTACAAATTAAAAGAATTCAGCAGACGTTAATTTTCCAGCCAGTTTTCGTGGTCTGGCGAAATGGAATACCAAAAATCAAGTTTCAGTTTCGATACTTTCAAGGCCGGACGAACTACTTTCAGTAACTCTACAATACGATAATACGATTGATAGAAACTTTGGTTTCAACTACAGACTTTTTTGTATATGTCCATATTTCACCAGTAGGTTTTTTGGTTATTTCATCTACTTGAGATGGAGTAACTACTTCCGTTGCTTCCACCTCAATAATACAATCTTTCCATTTCCTAAAAACTACTGTGTCTCCATACCGAAACATTCTACAAATTTGGTATATGCACTTTTGCTCTTCGGTAGTTGCAATTGTAAAGATTACAGGTATCTTTTTGTCCATAAGCTTTTTTCCTTTCATTGTTTGAGTCCTGCTCATTAATTGGTTAATATTATATTATACACTTTCTTTGACATTTAGTGAAATACATGTAAAACTAATGTTTTTGATATAACGTTTTTTATGCTATAGTGATACAATTATAGTCAATATTATTCTAGAATGTAACTTTATCTAGTAACACTAATTTCATTTTAAATTAATAACCCCCTTTTAAAATTAAAAAAATTAAGGTATAATACTTTTGTCAAGTGAAAAAGAAAATAAAAAAATAGAATTTATCTACTAGATTCTACAAAATTAGCAGGTTTAAGTAGATATAATGAAAAGGAAGTAAAAAATGGAAGAGTTTAAATCTGGTTTCGTATCAATTATTGGAAGAACAAATGTAGGAAAATCCACTTTAATAAATGCCTTAGTTGGAGAAAAGGTAGCAATAATGACAAATAAGCCACAAACAACAAGAACAGCTATACGTGCAATTGTAAATAGAGAAAATTCACAAATTATATTTATAGATACACCAGGAATTCATAAGCCAAAAACAAAACTAGGAAACACAATGATAGATACTGCATTTGGTAGTGTTACAGATGTTGATGTTGTATTATTTTTAATAGAAGCAACAAGTGAAGAAATTGGAAAAGGTGATAGAATAATATTAGATAAAATAAAAGAAGCAAGAAAGAAAACAATATTGATTATAAATAAAATAGATTTAGTAAAAAGAGAAAAACTATTAAAACTAATTGAATTATATACAAAAGAATATGATTTTGAAGCAGTCATACCAATTTCAGCTCTAAAAAAAGATAAAGTAGAAAGTGTATTAGAAGAAATAGAAAAATTATTAAAACCAGGTCCTGCGTATTATGACATAGATGAATATACAGACCAAACATTAAGACAGCTTGCAGAAGAAACAATTAGAGAAAAAGCATTAAAATTATTAGATGATGAAGTTCCACATGGGTTATATGTCGAGATAGAAAAAATGGAATTAAGAAGCACAAAAAATGAAGAAGAAATATATGATGTAGAAGCAACAATTTACTGTTTAAGAAATTCTCATAAGGGAATAATAATAGGTAAGAATGGAAATATGTTAAAAAGAATTGGAATGTATGCAAGACAAGATCTAGAACGTATGCTTGGAACAAAAATAAATTTAAAAACTTGGGTAAAAGTAAATGAAGATTGGCAAGAAAAAGAATCCATTGTAAAAAACTTTAAATTTTAAAGAATACCAAGTCAACTAATAGCCACTTAATAAAAGGAACCTTTATTCTAATGTTTTAATAAACTACTATACTGTAATAGTTATTTTTTAAAAATAGAGAAGAGTCTCTTTTATTTAAGAAAGATGAAAGTATGTAAGACTAAAGGAAGATTCTAAAAAAGAAAATGTATAAAAAACATAAAAACACAAAAGATAAAAGAGTAGAAAGTTAGGATTGGATATAAAAATAAAAACTAGAATTCAAACTTCCAATCTCAAACTTCAAACTTCGAAAAGGAGGATGCCTTATGATAAAACAAATAGCATGGAATACATTTAAAAATACGGGAGATATTAATACATTTCTAGAATTAATGGAAGTACAAAACATAGAAAAAAATATGATAAATGGTGAAGAAAAAGATGGGAACATTCAAGACAAATGGAATAATAATAGGAGAAAGTAATATGGGAGACTACGATAAAATGCTTACTATGCTAACACCACGGTCTTCGGTAAAATATCATGTGCTGCCAAGGGAGCAAGAAGACCTAAAAGTGCTCTTCTTGCTGGCAGTCAGTTATTGTGCTTTGGAGAATATTTGCTATATCAAGGAACTAGTACATATCATATAAATTCATGTGAAACTATAGAGATGTTTTACAATTTAAGAACAGATTTAGATAAATTGAAATATGCAACGCATATTACTAAAATAGTGTATGATGTTACTAATGAAAATGAAAATAGTTATAAAATATTGCAATTATTTTTAAATACTCTATATACCATATCTACAACAGATAAAAATATGGATTTAGTAGTCTCAATTTTTAAATTGAGACTTATGTGCATACTTGGATATACTCCAAGCATCAGCGGATGTAAGAACTGTAAAACACAAGAAGATATTTTATATTTTAGCTTTAAAGATAGTGGTTTTAAGTGTGGTGCATGTGGAAAAGTAGATAAAAGTGTAATCGAGATAGCAAAACCAACAATGGAAGCAATAAAATATATAGTACTTGCACCAGCAAAAAAATTATATTCATTCAATGTACAAGAAAACACAATAAAAGAATTAGAGATAATATCAAAGATATATTTAAATCAAAAATTAGAAAAGGAATATAAATTAGAAGATATATTTTAATAGGCAAATATAATAATACATATAATGTAAAATAGGAGAAAGAGTAAACTGTGTGCCTATACTTATTCGAAAAATAATTTAAAATAAATTAAACAAAATAATATGTTTTTGGATGGACACAAGAATTAATTAAACAAAACACTTGCAAAAAAATATAAATAGTATATAATCTAAGTGTAAATAGGTGAAGAATAATGTAGGGGGTAGGCACTGTGTTTACTCCAAAGAGTACAAAAGTTTCGCCTTTGAAGAAAGGAATGATTTTTATGAATATTAAAATTACAGGAAAAGATTTAAAAGCTACAGATGCGATTAAAGATTACGTTGAAAAAAAGGTAGAAAAATTAGTAAAATATTTTGGAGAAGACTTTGAAGTAACAGCAAGTTTTAAATGCGAAAAAAACGAGCAAGTAGCAGATATTTTTGTAAATAACGATGGAGATACATATAAAGCAGTAACTGCTCATAGAGATTTATATGCTGCAATCGATAAAGATATAGATATATTAGAGGGACAAATAAGAAAAATAAAAACAAAAAGAGAAAAACAAAATAAAGAAGATTCTATTAAGCAAAAAGAAATTATAAATATGGCACCTAAACACGAAATAGAAAATGAAGTTATTAAAACTTTATACTATGAAGCAAAACCAATGTCAATTGAAGATGCAAAATTAGTATTACAAGAAAAGCCACAAAATATATTCTATACTTTTGTTAATGTAGACACAAACAAAGTAAATGTAATATTTAAATTAAAAGATTCTAAAAACTATGGTATAGTAGAACCAGAATAAGAAATACATAAAAAGGCAGGAATACAATTCCTGCCTTTTTATGTATTTCTACTTAAAAAAACAAAAATTATATTCCTACCAGTTAAAAATAATCTAGTTTATAAAAACTATTTACCAATCATATGGTTTTCAGCTTGTTGAATCATTTTTCTTACCATGTTACCACCGATTTTACCAGCGTCTCTAGCAGATATATTTCCGTTGTAACCATCTTTTAAAGTTACACCTACTTCGCTAGCTACTTCATATTTGAATTTGTCTAAAGCGTCCATAGCTTCTGGAACTGCTTTTATATTACTGTTGTTTGATGCCATTGTTAGTTCACCTCCTGCAAAATATTTTACATTTTTGAAGAAACTTTCTTGCTTCTACGTTATATAGAATGTACAGATATTCTGTTTTTAAACTGGAAATTTTTGCTTTTTTAATGTTTAGTATTTACTAACATAAATATATAGCATTTTTTCTAATATATATTGTAAAAACGAAAAATTATATATATAATAAACAAGAATAGTGTACAAAGGAGAACGTTATGTGTAAATTAGTTGCAATTGATTTAGATGGAACATTACTTAATTCTTATGGAGAAGTAAGTGATGAAAATAAATACGCAATTGAAAAAGCAGTAAAAAAAGGGATAATTGTTGTTTTGGCATCACGGAAGAATGCCAAATTCTGTAAAAAGTTTAGCGAAAGAAATTGGGGCAGATAAATATATTATTTGCGGAAATGGAACTTTTATTTATGATTTGCAAAAAGAAAAAATTATATATGATGCATTTTTAGAAAAATCAAAAGTGTTAGAAATTATAAAAATATGTGAAGAAAATAGCATTTATTATAATGTGTATACAGAAGATAGCGTTTTAACAAAAACATTAAGTTATAATGCTTTATTTTATGATAACGAAAACAGTAAAAAACCAATTGAAAAAAGAACAAATATAAACATTGTGGAAAATATCTACAAGTATGTAGAAGAAAATACAAATATAAATATTTTAAAAATGACAATATGTGATAGCGATAAAGTTATATTTTCCAGTATTTTAAAAAAACTAAAAATAATACCTAAAATTGATGTATTAGAAATTGAGCATATGTCAAGGAAAAATATAAAAAAAGGAAGTAAAGATATACCACTTGAATATTTTTATACAGAAATAACAAAAGAAAATACTGATAAATGGACAGCAATAGAATTTTTAATACAAAAATTAGGGATAAAAAAAGAAGAAGTTATGGCAATTGGAGATAATGCAAATGATAAAAAAATGGTAGAAAATGCAGGTCTTGGTGTTGCTATGGGAGCTAGTATGTTAGAGGCAAATAAAATAGGAGATGTATTTGTAAGTGATAATAATTCAGCACGGAGTTGCAGAAGCAATAACAAAATATATAAATAATATAGAAAAATAATTGTTACAACAGTATTACGACACAATTATTTTTGTGTTACAAGAATTCAAAAATATTGTTTTTAAATGTAAACTGGTGTAAAATTAATTATAAAGTGATAATTTGTCAAAGGTTAAAAGGAGGAATTTTCATGGCAATAAATCCAATGCAAAAAAAAGCAAGAAACTCAATATTATTAGGTATTGTTATAGGTTTATTAATAGGAGCGATAGTAATAGTTTTCCTATTTTTACAATTAACTAAGTTACAAAAACAAATAGAAACAGATAAACAAAATACTAGAACAGTTTATGTGTTATCTAGTGATGTTAAATCTGGAGAAAAAATAGATTCATCAATGCTAGTTCAAAAACAAGCATTACAAGATGTAGTGCCAGCAGATTATATAACTTTAGCAGATATAACTGAAAATACAATATCAAAATTTAATTTAACAAAAGGAACTGTTTTATCTAGTGCATTAGTTACTGAGGAAGAAGAAAAAATAACAAATGATTTAAGAGAACAAGAGTTTAATATGATTGTTTTACCACAACAATTAGACATTGGAGCATATGTAGATATTAGATTAAGATTAGCGAATGGACAAGATTATATTGTTATATCAAAAAAACGTATAAACAATATAACAGAAGATACTATTTGGATGAATTTATATGAAGAAGAAACATTATCAATGAGTAATGCAATTGTAGAAGCATATAAAATGACAGGTGCAAAACTATATGCAACAACATATGTTGAACCAGGAAATCAAGGAAGTGCAACACCAACTTATATGCCAAGTGCAGAAGTTATTAACTTAATAAACTCAGACAGAAATATAACAGAAGAAGCTAAAAGAGCATTAGCTGAAAGGTATACAGCTGAAGTAAGAGCAAGAAGAGAAAATGATATAAATAATCAACTAAATACATATAGAGATGAAGCAAAACAAAACTTAGAATCAGGGGTTGAACAAGAAATAACCAATTCAAAAGAAGCTAGAAAAGAATATATAGATTCACTAAATGCAAGTGTACAATAATTAGGAGGAGTATATGAAAAAAGTAGGATTTATAGGAGCATATGATAAAACCGATTTAATAATATATATAGCTAAAATTTTAACAGCATTAGGGAAAAAAGTATTAGTTATAGATGCAACTTCTATTCGGTAAAACAAGATACATAGTGCCAACAATAAATCCTGCAAAATCATATATTACTGAATTTGAGAGTATAGATGTTTCTGTTGGATTTACAAGCTATGATGAAATGAAAAAATACTTAGGGATTCAAACAGAAAAAGAACTTGAATATGATATTGCATTATTTGATGTAGACAATATAGAAGCACTTGAAAAATTCGATGTAGAAACATTTTTAAAAAATTACTTTGTAACATCATTTGATTTATATTCTTTAAAAAGAGGATTAGAATTGTTAGATGGAATGGGGGAACCAGTTAATTTAACAAAAATACTATTTTCAAAAGATATTTTAAAAGAAGATGATGAATATTTAAACTTTTTATCATTAGGTAAAAAAGTTATTTGGAATAAAGATTATGTAGTATATTTCCCACTAGAAAATGGAGATCAAAGTGTAATAATAGAAAACCAACGAGTTGAAAAAATTAGTATAAGAAAACTAAGTTCTCAGTATAAAGAAAGCTTATACTATATAATAGAAGATATTATGGCAAATGAAATAAGTTCACGGCGAAATAAGAAAAACATTTAGGGCATTAGAAAAGGAAGTGTAAAGTAAATGGCAATAATAACATTTTATAGTAATGCAAAAAAAGAAACAGGTCAAACAATGTCAATCGCAGCAATTGCAGCTAGTATGGCAATTGAGCATAATTATAAAATATTGCTTATTGCTACACGGATATGACGATACTTTAGAATTATGCTTTGGCTCACAAAACAAAAATAAAAATATAATTAATAAATTAGTAAAAACTACTGATTTTGCTATGGACAATGGTATTGAGGGATTATCAAGAATTGCAAATAGTGGAAAAATTACTCCAGATTCAATACCAAGTTATACACATATTGTTTATACAAATAGACTAGAAGTTTTATATGGATATAGAAAACCTAAAATAAGACTGGGAAAAGAAGAATATTTAAAATCAATGGAATCATATAAAGAAATTATACAAGCTGCAAATAAATATTACGATATTGTATTAGTAGATTTGAATAATAACTTAGATAAAGATTTAGAAAGACAAATATTAAACATGTCACAAGTAATTGTTTATAATATAGAACAAAAAATTAATATGATAAATGATTTTCTAGAATTAAAAGAAGAAATGGATGAACAAAGAAAAAATAAAATGATATTAAATATAGGAAGATTTGATGAAACATCAAAATACACTATTAAAAATATTTCTAGATATACTAAAATGAAAAAAAATCTAACAGTGGTACCATATAATACTTTATTTTTTGAAGCGGCTAGTGAAGGAAATGTTGCAGATTTATTTTTAAAAATAAACAATGTAAGTGATACAGATAAAAATGCAAAATTCGTAAAACAAGTAAAAGAAGCAGTAGAAAAAATTATATACAAATTACAAGAGGTACAAATGAGAAGTTAGAAGTTTGAGGTTAGAAGTTGGAAGCTAAAGTCTAATATTTAAATTCAAGTTTCAAACTTCCAATCTCCAACATCAAAAAAGGGAGGAAGACATATATGCTAATAAATTTTATCTTAATTGTTATTGTACTAATAGGAACAGCCATAATTATTATGAAATCAATAGCAAAAAAGAAAGAACAAGAAGTTGAGCAAGAGGTAGAAATAGATGATAAGACTTATACATTAGATAAAATAACTGAATTTGTTAAAAGAAGACTTGATGAAATTACAAAGATAAACTTATATGATATAGGTCTTTCAGAACAAGAGTTACAAAGAAGGAAAAAGAAAAAATATGAACTAAAAAAAGCACTTAAAGGATGTACATATGGAGATGTTAATGATAAGAAATATGTAAAAGAGTTAATATATGACTTATTAGTTAGGGAATATGGAGTAACTGAAAGTAATATATCAAGTGCAATTTCATTTGATATTCCATCACTATTAACAGAACAAGATAAATTTGATATCTTAATCTACATGTATAAAAAAGAGTTTGGATATGAAGCATTAACACAACTTATAAAGAGATATAATTTAGCAGTATTAAAATATATAGCAGGTGAAGCAAAACCATCTTATGTAATCACAGGAGAAGAAATTAGAGAAATATATGAAACAGAACAACTAGAACTAACATTTGAAGATAAACTAAATGTTGTAGTACAAAGAATATATCAACATTATAAAGGATATAGTGTAATTGATGAAATAAGAGATATGAATATAGACGGTGTTTCAGGTGGTGTATCTGGACTTCCAGAATCATTCTTAAGCCAAGTTGCACAAACTGATGGAGATTATTTAGATCAAGTACTAGAAAATAAAGTACCACGTGCCTGTGATAGTATCTGGATTTTCTTCCAAGGTAAATCTATAAGACTTGCATTCTTATCATTTGGTAGTGAAAGTGAATTAAAAAGAGTATGTCAAAATATATATAAATACAATAATCCAGGACAATTATCAGATACTAATGGATATAAAATTAATGAAATGAAAGATGGATCACGTGTTGTTGTAGTTAGACCATCATTTTCAGAAACATGGGCATTTTTCGTAAGAAAATTTGACGTTAAACGTGCAACTTTAGAACAGTTAATTGTATTTCCTGGAAAAGAAAAAGCGATTGATTTATTAAAATACTTAGTAAAAGGAGCAAGAATTGTTTCAATTACTGGTGAACAAGGTTGTGGTAAAACAACAATGCTTATGGGAATGATTGAAAATATATATGAAACAATGAATATAAGGGTTCAAGAAACTGCATTCGAGTTACATTTAAGAAAAATATATCCAACTAGAAATATATTAACATTTAGAGAAACAGAAACAATTTCAGGACAAGAGGGATTAGACGTTCAAAAGAAAACTGACGGTTCTGTAAACATTATAGGAGAGGTTGCAACAGACCCTGTTGCATCTTGGATGATACAAGCAGCTCAAGTTGCATCAAAATTTACATTATTTACACACCATGCAAAAACATTTCCAAACTTAGTAACAGCACTAAGAAACTCAATGTTAAGAACAGGTGTATTTACAAACGAAAAAACAGCAGAAGAACAAGTTGTTCAAGTATTAAACTTTGATATACACTTAGTAAAAGACTTTAGAGGAAGAAGATACATAGAAAGAGTTACAGAATGTATACCAGTAGAAGAAAAAAATGAATACACATTTGACCACAACAAAGAAAAAACATTAGAAGGGAAATTTGATAAATTTTTTGATAATGCTACACACTATTTTACAAAAATTACAGATAGAAAACTATATAACTATATTAACATATTAGAATATGTTGATGGTGAATATGTACTTACAAATAAAATATCAGACCAAAACTTACGAGAAATGCGAAACAATATGGATGAAGCTGATGTAGAATTATTTGATGCCTTTGTTGAAGAAAATTGGGGAAAAACAGCAAATTCAAACATAGTAGAAGTAAAAGAAACAAAACGAGGAAGAAAACCAAAAATAGAAAAATAGTAGTAAAAAGGATGTAGGGGCAAGCCCTGTGTTTGCCCACAAAAAATACAAGATTATTCGAATTTTGGAGAGGAGGTGCTATTATTAAATGTCAAATCAAGTTATACTATATGCTATGGGAGTAGTGGTATTGCTATTTATAGCAGTTGTTATTGCATATATTGCCTTAAGAAAGAGAATGAATCAAGAAGATATAAAACAAGCAAGAGAGTTAAGAGCAGGAGCTCAAACAAATACATTATCTCTTGAAGTAATATATCAAAAACTATATATGTTTTATATAAAAACTCCAGTACTTAAAAGATATATAGTTAAATTAAGAAGACGAATAGAAATTATAAATATAGAAGACGAATATTTAACTAGAAAACAATCATCAAAAATATTAACAAATGCTTTATTAATAATAGTACCATTAACGTTAGGAATAATTTTATTTACAAAAAATAACATATTACTACTTGCTATATTATTAATATTTGAAATCTTTATGGTAGAAACAGTAATTAATGGTATGGTAGATAAAATGGACAATAAATTACTTAGGCAACAAATTGATCTTTTTTCAGAAATAAGACATGCATATCACGATACTAATATGGTTGAAGAAGCGATATATGAGGTATCACAAAATGATGAAGTAGAAGTATCACGCCAAGCAGAAAAAATTTATGAAATTTTAATTTCAGATGACCCAGAAACAGAACTTGAAAAATATTATGATATTGTACCAAATGCTTATTTAAAAGAATTTGCAGGAATATCATACTTAACTAGGGAATTTGGAGATAGAAAAGATGCTCATGGCGCATCACTATATTTAAAGAACTTAAATAATATTACTCAAGAAATGCAAATAGAAATATTAAAAAGAGATAAAATAGATTATGTTTTTCAAAGCTTATCACTTATAGCAGCAGTACCAATGCTATTTATAGAACCTGTGAAACAATGGGCAATATCACAATTTAGTTTTACAAGTCAGTTCTATGATGGTAAAGGTGGATTTATAGTACAAATGCTATTATTATTAATAACCTTTGTATCTTATATAATGATAAGGAAAATAAAAGATAACTCTTCTACAAACGCACATATAAAAAATACTGAAAATCCTTGGCAAGCAAAATTATATAAAAATAGAATAGCAAAAAGTGTAGTGGATTTATTCATACCAAAAAGAGGAACAAAAGAAAATAGAAAAATAATAAGATTACTAAAAGATGCAGCATCTAAACAAAAAATTGAATGGTTATATGTAAATAGAATTGTACTTACTATTGTAACATGTATTATATCAATATTTATGTTTAATCAATTACATAAGATTGCAGTAAATTATATATATGAAGAGCCGGATAGTGATTATGATATAATAGGACAGATGTCTTCATCAAATGAAAAGAAAGCAATGGAAAGAACAAAAAGGCATAATTATTTCATAGATAGATTTAAAGGACAGACCAATGTTACAAAAGAGCAAATTGCAGTGGCTATGCAATATTCTAGCTATTATCAAGATTCAACAGATGAAGAAATAGAAACTGATGCAGAAAAAGTCTATACTAAGTTGCAAATTGTAAATAGTGAATATTTAAAATGGTTTGAAATCTTGCTTGCGATTATATTTTCATTGGTTGCATATATGTGTCCAATTTGGATGCTAATGTTTCAAGTTAAAATGAGACAATTAGATATGGAAGATGAAGTAATGCAATTCCAAACAATTATATTAATGCTTATGAAAATAGAAAGAATTAATGTAGAAATAATACTAGAATGGTTAGAAAGATATGCCAATATTTTTAAAGAGCCTATTACAAAGTGTGTGAATAACTATGAAAGTGGAGCATGGGAAGCATTAGAAGACTTAAAAAATGATGTGTCATATGGACAGTTTATACGTATTGTAGAAAGTTTACAAGCGGCAGTTGAAAAAATACCAATTAAAGAGGCATTTGATGAATTAGATACAGAACGTGCATATTATCAAGAAAAGAGAAAAGAATCAAATGAAAGATTAATTTCAAGAAAAGGTATGATTGGAAAAGTAATAGGATTTGCACCTATGGTATGTTTATTTGTTGGATATTTAATTGTTCCATTAGTGGCAATAGGATTAACAAGTATGACTACTTCGTTCAATACAATGCAAAAAATGATTAAATAATTAATACTAAGGAAAGGGAAAACATATGGAAAATGCATCAAAAGCCTTAATAATGGCAGGAGAAATACTAATTGCACTATTAATATTAGCATTGATAGTATATGGATATACTAATATAAGAAACCTTTCAGCAAGAGAATTAACAGAGATAGAAGTTGAACAATTAGCAGTATTTAATAAAGAATATGAATCGTACAATAGAAAATTAATTAGAGGTGTAGACGTTATTTCTGTAATAAATAAAGCAATTGATAATAATAAAAAATACACAAATGATAATTATTATACAATAAATATACAATTTAAAATGGCAGAAGAGATAGTATATAAAAAAGATGGAAAAACATCTACTACAGCGTTCAATATAAATAAATACTATAATATGAATGATTTTGAAATAATAAAAAATGATACAGATGCTTTTACAGATTTTAAAAGAAGGATTTTTGATTGTACAGAAGTAAGATATAGTGAAACTAGTGGAAGAGTAAACTACATGAAATTTGAAGAAAGAAAAATGACGGAAAATGGATATATAAATGGTATAAATTAGAGAAAGGGAATGATAAATGGAAAATGCATCAAAAGCGTTAATTATGGTTGCAGAAATATTATTGGGGGTTATATTTATAGCTCTTTTAGTAATAGCATACTATAATTTAAACAATTTTGCAGATAGTATAAATTATAATATACAAAATAAAAATATAAACGAATTTAATAGTCAATTTACAGTATATGAAAGAAGAAAAAATTTAACAGTACATGATATAGTAACAATAGTAAATTTGGTAAATGAGCATAATTTGAATAATGCTGATGAAGAATATCAAATAAAAATAACTGGTAATGCAATAAAAAATATTGAAACTATTATAAAAAACACGCCTACATTTATTAGTGATAACCAAGATAAAGAATATACTGTAAATAAAATAACTTTTAATGATAGAACAAAACTAGTAAAAACTATAAATATTACAGTTAGTAAATAATAAGGTTATAGAAAGCAATATTAAGAACTCTTCGTCAGTGCTTCGCACTGCTACCTCCTTGTTAAAGGAGGTTTCTTGAAAATTATTCGAAGCTTTTATTCAATATAGGCTGAACATTAACTAAAAAATGTGTAAATATTAACCTAATTAGTTGAAAAAATAAAGAAAAAATAGTATAATAGAGAAAGGAACACTTTTATTGAAAAGAATAGTCATAATTTTTAGTATTATAGCAATAACATTAGTATTAATTGTAAGTATGTCTTTAATTCAAAACAACAAAAATTTAACGACTATAAAAGCTTATAATAGGCAATATGAAGAATATTATAAAAAAGTGCTATATGGAACAGATGTAATTACATTAATAAATAAAGCAACAAATGAAAATATAAAAAATAATATTGAAAAAGACGAAAAAGGATACTTTATAGAAAATGACTTGAATTCAATAAAAATTGAAATAAAATTATTATATAATGAAAAACTAATCATATACCAAATGGAGACATTAACAAAAGTAGGGTTAGAAGGATTTGTTCAAAACTTTAATTTAATACAGTTTAAATGCACAGATATAGATTATCATGAAGCGACAAAAAGAGTAAAAAGTTTAACCTTTGAACAAATAGAAGAATAAGTTTTTAATATTTTAGATTTTAAAGATAATCTAAGTTATATAAATAAATCAAATGAAAAAGTTAAAGGAGGAAGAGGAGTATGGAGAATGCTTCAAAAGCACTACTTATAGCAGGTGCAATATTAATTGCTATTTTACTAATTGGAATTGGAATGATGGTATTTGGAAATATTTCAGGAGTAACAGGTGGAGCACAACAAGAAATGGATTCAATGGAAATACAAATATTCAATGATAAATTTTCACATTATGAAGGAACTAATGTATCTGGTTCAAATGTAAAATCATTAATAAATGTAATTAATTCAAACAACTCTTCAACTACAGATGAATCTAGAAAAATAACTTTTGAGACTAATTCAGTATCAGCAGTTAAAGATGTACAAACAAATGCTAGATATACAGTTACATTTATTCCAAATAATTCAGGATTTTATACTAAAGTATCTATTACAAAAAATAATTAATTATAATAGATGTTAATAAAAAAGCAAAAGGAAGTGAGTTAAAATGGAAAATGCGGTAGATGCACTAAAAATAGCTTTTAGTATACTTGTATTCGTTTTAGCACTTGCATTAGCTATTTCTGTTGTTGCACAAGCAAGAAGTACAGCAGATGTAATTTTTCATTTTAATGATAAGACTGAATTTTATGAATATGCAACTAAAGATAATATAGAAAATAGTAAAAATAGAATAGTAGGAATGGAAACAATTATGCCTACTATTCATAGATATGCTAAAGAACAGTTTGCGGTAACGATATTTGATAAAGATGGAGAACCTATTGTAAGATACGATCTTTGGACAGAAGGATTTATGACAAACTGGAATCAAATAGTAAAAAATAAAAATAGTAGCGAAAAAGAAAACTATGAAGAAGTTAAAAACAGATTAGAGATGGTTCACGAACAAGTTTATAAAACATTAAATAAACCAGTTCCAGAATTTAATGTAGAAGAGATGGTAAGAAAGTTGTATTCTGTAAAATCTTCTACAAATAATACTGTTAATGTAGGTGCACCTTGGGTAGGTGATAACTCAAAAATACAGTCAAGAATTAAAGCAGATATGTTAGGCCAAAAATATGAAAATAATTTTATTACGTATACAGGAAAAAACTTAAAAAAATATGAAAATGATAAATTTATAGAAAAATTTTTGGAAGTAACAACAAGTGGCGAAACTATAACAGATGATGGATATTCTCTTGAAATAATTAAGGGAAATAAGAAACTAGAGATAATATATATATTATTACAGTCGTAAAGGAGGAATTAACATGGGAGACACTTTAATAACTGTTGTAGCTATATTTTTAGCTGCTGTTCTAATGTTTGTATTTCCGTTGATGTCAATATCAGAAAGAAATGATGATATTTCACAATTAGCAGTATATACTGCTACAGTAGATTTTGTAGATAATATCCGTTCTACAGGAAAAATTACATTAGATAATTACGATAAATATATCCAAACTTTATCTGCTACAGGAAATAGCTATGATGTTGAAATGTCTGTTAAAGTATTAGACGAAAATCCGGGTAAAAAAGGAGCAGAAGCAACTGGAGCTAAAATAGGAGAAAATATTTATTGGACTATGTATACTTCACAAATAGAAGAAGAATTAGGTATAGGACAAGCAAACCCAAGAAGTACAGAAAAGCTATTAAAAGAAGGAGATATAGTATCTGTGGATGTAAAAAATACTAATACTACTATAGCTCAAATGCTTAAAAATTTCTTTTATAGCATATCAGGAAATGATACATATAGTATAGAAGCTTCACATTCAGGAGTTGTTATGACAAATGGAAAATAGATAAGAGGGGCAAAGGTGATATTTAAATGAAATTACAAAACATGGCAGTTATCTTTGCAATAATTGTAATACCAATAACACTAATGTTATCAGCATATATTGGTATTCAAATAGATACAGCAAGTTTACAAAGGCAATATGATACTAAATTATTAGACGCAACACACGATGCAGTTGTTGCGTTTCAATTAAATTCAATTGGGAATAATTATTCTACAAATGCAGACTCATTACGAAGAGATATTAAAGCTTCTATAAATGCATTTTTCACATCACTTGCAACAAATTTAAAAGTACCAGGAGAAAATTCTAATTATGTTGCACAATATATACCAGCAATAGTAATTACATTATATGATGGATATTATATATATTCACCAATAGAAACAGAATATAAAGATAGTGATGGAAGTGAAAAGACAAAATATGAACATGCTTTAAAACCTTATATACATTATTCACTAAGATATAAAACAGGAAACTGTGATATAGTTGTAAATTATTCATTAGATAATTATATTACAATATATGGATATATGAATGGAGAATACATTTCAAGAAGTGGTTATTTAATAGCAGGAGAAGTTGCTGATGATGGAACCCAATATAAAGGTGTAACTATAACAGATGCTACAGCTATAGAATATTATAAAGAAGCTAAAGAATTTACTAATTGGGTAAAAAATAATTCATTTTCAGGAGCAAGAATTGTAGATGTAGCAGTGCCTAAAAATGCACTGGATGAAAATGGAAATGCGTATCCACAATTTATAAATGATAGTACAAAAATTTTAAATGCAACAACTGGAAATGACCCAGAAGATATAGGATCTGATTTTGTAGCACATAAAAGAGAAATAATGAAACAATCAATTCAAAGAAATTTAAATAATGCAATATGGACATATAGTAATCATACAACATTAAATACAGATTTTAGAATGCCAATATTAACAGAAGAAGATTGGGATAAAATATTATCAAATGTAAATATAATAACATTTATGCAAGGTTTGCCAGTAGGAATTAAAGAATATAACAATTATGCAATAGTAACAAGTACAGAAAATAAACAATATGTAGACCCAGATTTATTATATTATATACATGATGGATATTACCATAAACTTGAATGTCCAATATTACAAGAAGCATCAGGAGAAATTACAGGATATAGAAGTATAGATTATGATAAACAAAAAAGAGAAGGAGAGACCGAAGAAGAAACATCATATTATTATAAACATAATGAACTTGCATGTTATACATGTATTGTAAGTTCTACAAGTTTTGAAAAAAAGAAAATAGAAGAATATGCACCAAATTTAAAACGTGCATATTATAATACAATTGCACGTGAAAGATGGAATTTAAATAAATTAAATGTAACAGAATAAAAAAATATATTTTAAAAATTAAAAAAATGGGAAAACTAATAATAAATATTTAAAATTTGCTATAGCAACATTGAGTATAACTTATTTACGAAAGGATGTTAAAAATGCGAATGATAAAAAGAATATTTATTGTTAGTTTTTTGATTTTATTATTAATTTATGTAACTAATATAACTTCTATACCATCAAATATTATCTTATTTCAAGGAGAAAGCTTAAAAGTTAATACACTTTTAGGTATAAATTTAGAAAGCAAAGATAATGAAAACTATGAAGCTATTCAAGCATCAACTGATATTTCATCAGGTATAAAAACAATAGGTAAAAAAAATTACAGTTTAAATTTATTTGGAGGAATTGAACTTAAAAGTATAACTGTTAATGTTATCCCTAAAACTTCAGTGATACCACTTGGAAATGCAGTAGGTCTTAAATTATATACGAGCGGAGTATTAGTAGTAGGTATGAGCGAAATAGAAGGGATAGATAATAATAAGTATAGACCATATGAAAATAGTGGAATACAAGAAGGGGATATGATTGTAGAAATAAATGAAGAAACAGTAACATGTACTGCTGACCTATTAAATACAGTTAATAAATCAAAAGGAAATAATTTATCCATTAAATATTTAAGAGAAGGGCAAACTTTAGAAACAAGTATAACTCCAGTAAAGGTAGGAAATGACAATTACAAATTAGGGCTTTGGGTAAGAGATGCAGCAGCAGGAGTTGGAACAGTTAGTTTTTATGAACCATCTACAAAAACATTTGCAGCACTGGGACATGGTATACAAGATGTAGATACTCGGAAGTTTATTAGATATTGCAAAAGGAGATTTTGTTACAACTAAAATAGTTTCTATAATAAAAGGAAAAAAGGGAAGTCCAGGAAAAATTCAAGGTTCAATTGAAAATAGTACAGTAGTAGGGGAAGTTTATAAAAATACAGAATTTGGTGTATATGGAAAAGTAACAAATGTAAGTGCATTAAATATTGATGCATCAAAGGCAATGGAAGTAGCGACACGAGATGAAATTAAAACAGGACCAGCAAAAATTATATGTACTTTAGAAGATAATAAAACACAAGAATTTGATATAGAAATAGAAAAGATATATACAAACAATAACGAAAATAACAAAAGTATGTTAGTAAAAGTAACAGATAAAGATTTAATAGAAAAAACAGGAGGAATAATACAAGGAATGAGTGGTAGCCCAATTATACAAAATAATAAAATAGTAGGAGCTTTAACACATGTGCTAGTAAATGACCCAGAAAAAGGATATGCAGTATTTGCAGATTTAATGATAAAACAAGCAAGAGAAGTACAATAAAAATAAATTCCTCGTACATTCGCGAGGAATTTATTTTTATTTACTTCTCTAATATCATAGGCCCAATATTAGTAACATCTCCAGCACCAAGTGTTAATATAACATCATTTGGTTGTGCGTGTTCATGTATAAATTTAACTATATCATTAAAGTTAGAAATATATTCGCAATTTGTTTTTCTTGAAGAATTTAATCTATTTACAATATCCTTAGAAGATACACCATAAGTATCAGATTCTCTTGCAGCATAAATATCAGTTATGATTATATTATCAAAACCACTTAAACTTTCTGCAAATTCATTTAATAAGTTTTTAGTTCTTGAATAAGTATGTGGTTGAAAAATAACCCAAGCCTTATTAAATTTCTTATTATATAAAGCATTACAAGTAGCTTTTATTTCTGTTGGATGATGAGCATAATCATCATAAATAGATATATTATTATAACTTCCCTTATATTCTAATCTTCTATGAGCACCAGTAAACTCTAAAAGTGCATCTTTTATAGCATCACTAGTAATTCCATAATACTCACATAAGCTAATACAAGCAAGAGCATTTAAAACATTATGATATCCTGCAACTGATAAAGCAATATGAGCATAGAATTCATTATGCTTATATACATCAAATTCTGGAAAACCATCATTATTAAATTTAATATCTTTAGCTATAAAATCAGCACCTAAATTTTCTATTCCATATGTAACATATGGGCAAGCTGAATAATCTTTTAAAGCTAAACAATTCTTATCATCAGCATTTAACACTAGAATTCCATTTGAAGGAAGCAATTTAACATATTTAACAAAAGCATTTTTTATATTATCAAAGGTCTTAAAATAATCTAAATGGTCATTATCGATATTTAATATAATTTCTGCTTTAGGCCTAAATTTTAGAAAACTTTCTACATATTCGCATGCTTCAATTATAAAATATTCGCTATTACCAATTTTATAATTACCATCAATTTGTTTTAGAATTCCTCCAACTTGAATATTTGGGTCAAGACCAGCTTTTAAAAAGCATACAGATACCATAGAAGTAGTTGTAGTTTTTCCATGTGTACCAGAAATTCCTATAGTATTTTCAAAAGCTTTTGTAAGCTCTCCTAAAAAATCACATCTTTCTATTAAAGGAATATTTAAGTTACGAGCTTCTATAATTTCAGGGTCACCATTAGAAATAGCAGCAGTAAAAACTACAGCGTCAGCTTTTCTTAAATTATCTATATCATGACCTATTGTAATACTAATTCCACTTTTTATTAATTTATCTGTAATTTCGGAAGAATGAGCATCGCTACCTGTAATAATAAAACCCCAGTTATGTAGTATTTCTGCAATACCACTCATACTAACTCCACCAATTCCAATCATATGTATTCTTTTATATTTTTTTATATTTTCAATATTAGCCAAAGCCATTCGCTCCTTTTATAAAGAATTCATCATAAACAAAATTATATACTTTAAACTGTTTTTTTTCAATATTATTTTATGTATTATGTATAAAAAATGTTAAATAATACATAATTAAAAGTAAGTAACAAAATATATTAAAAATATGACTTTCATATTATATGAAAAAAATCTTCTACTTTTTGTAAAAAATAGAAGGAAAAAAAAGATTTGTGACGAATAATATATTTGTACATAACAGTACGAAATATTAAAACAATTTATGAAGAGGGGTGCACAAAATGCAAATAACAGATGTACGTTTAAGAAAAGTAAATTCAGAGAACAGAATGAAAGCTGTTGCTTCTGTAACATTCGATAATGAATTCGTAATTCACGATATCAAAGTTATCGAGAGCCAAAATGGATTATTTATTGCTATGCCAAGTAGAAAAACTCCAAACGGAGATTTCAAAGATATAGCTCATCCAATCAATGCTGAAACAAGAGAAAAAATTCAAGCAGCTATCTTAGAAGCTTATGATGCTCCAGATGCTGAAGTTGAAGAAGGTTCAGCAGAATAATAAATATGGTAATAAAAATGACCCAAATACTTGGGTCATTTTTTTGTATCACAAAATGTATAAAAAGGTAGTCTTGAGGATTTCATACTAGGATAATTTCATAAAATAATACGATTTTGTAATATATACAATAATAGAAATTAGTGATAAATTAGAATTATCTATTAAATGGGTTTTTACTCTACTGTTTTAATAAGCTACTATACAGTTATTAAAAAAATAGAGAAAAGCTTTATACACTTTACATTATATACTTCAAACTTGATTATAAATTTAAAATTAACTACAGAACTTATAAATAGCAGTGGCATATATTTTTGTAGATAAAATCAAATTATCTATAGATATAAATTCATCAACTTTATGGCACATGTCTTCATCTCCTGGCATATTTGCACCAAAAGAAACGAAATTCTTAAATGCTCTTGCATATGTTGCACCGCCAATTGCTATGGGCTCTTCATTTTTACCAGTTACTTCATTAAAAATAGAACACAAAGTACTAACTAAGTTATTATCTTTAGGTATATATAAGGCATCTTTTTCACCATCAAAACTTACTATGATAGAAGTGTTTTCAAAAAGATTATTAAATGTAGTTTTTATTCTATCTATACTTGTATGAACAGGAATTCTTAAATTCATACTAAAACCTAAAGTATTATTTTCTAAGAAAAATCTTGCTACATTTAAAGTTAATTTTCCAGATTCATCTTTATAATCAATATTTAAATCATTACCATCATATTGTGTATGAATATAACGACGAAACATAGATAATAATTCTATGTTAATATTATAAATTTTTAGTAATTCATTTAAAATAATAATAATATTAGATATAGCATTAACGCCTAAATCAGGATGTGCACTATGAGCACTTATACCGAATGATTCTATAATAATACAATTATCATTTTCTTTACGTACTGTAATATTAAAATTATGCTTTTTCTTTATAAGAGTTAAATTAATAATACATTCATCTATATCAATATCATTATCATTATCATTATCTATTTTAAGTTTAATTCTACAAAATTTAGGAACAACATTCATAGCATTATTATTATAATCAATACTAATAATTTTAATTTTATCATTAGCTTTATAGTTACTTTTTAAATGAACATTCAGTAAAGCTTTTTCAGCATAAATGCAAGGAAAATCAGCATCAGGGCTAAATCCAAAACTAGGGATTTCTTCATGCTTCTTATAATATTCAATACACTTCCAATCTCTTTCTTCATTTAAACCTAAAATTAATCGAACTCTTTTTTTAATTTTACAGTTATCCATAACAGCTTTCATAGCATAAAGACTAGCAATAACAGGTCCTTTATCATCAATAGCTCCTCGGCCATAAATTTTATTATCATGAATAGTGGCAGAAAAAGGAGGATAAGTCCAATTTTCGCCTTCGGGCACAACATCCAAATGACCAATAATACCCATTAAATCTTCACCTTCACCAAACTCAACATATCCACAATAGCCATCAATATTTTTAGTTCTAAACCCTAAATTAGAGGCTAATTCTAAAACATATTCTAAGGCATGGCTGCACTCTTCGCCAAAAGGCATAGAGGGATTAGTAGATTCTGTATGCACACTTGGTATCTTAATAAGCTCACAAGTAGAAGAAACAATTTGTTCTTTTAGCGTTTCTATTAATTCGTTAAACATATAAAAACTCCTTTCAAATAATACATATTATATGAAAATATAATAAAAATATAATTGTTTAGCAAGTAAAATGTAAGCCTCCATAATATATAAATTATGGAGGCAAAGGTCTTAATTTAAGAATCTGTTTAGGAGCTTAATTATCAGATTCTTCTGTTGATGAATCTGTATTATCCGTTTTTAATACATGTGAAAAGCAATCACTCAAAATTTGACCGAGAGAATCGCTTTCAA
Organism: uncultured Clostridium sp.; assembly: GCA_948471035.1. Classification (GTDB taxonomy): domain Bacteria; phylum Bacillota; class Clostridia; order TANB77; family CAG-508; genus RGIG8482. Next base: position 3,559 of record CAOKRC010000001.1, on the reverse strand, counting down.
ATGTAATAGTAAGAATGTGATCTGTGCTACCAAAAATAACTGAATCTAATGAAAAAGAAGCAAAGGAAGAAAAGATAGCAATATCTCTTTTTGTATCTTTAGTTATTTCTTTTCCTAAATCCACAATTAGCGACAGATTACCAACATTATCTTTAGACGAATTGAAAAAAAAGAAACCTAATAAATAGTGTCCCTCATGTTCAGGCATAAGAGCAAACTTTCGTACACATTTCCTTTTACAGGAATTTAACGAAAAATTTGGCTTAAATAATTCAATGCCAAAGTGACGGTGATTACATTCTTTACTTACGTGATTGGCTAAAAAGTGATTGATACTGCTTATCCGCTTATTCAAGTCAAGTGTAGAATTGTAGAGTGGAAATTTAAAAACGTATTGCATAATGTTACTCCTTTCAAATTTAACCTTTATTGGTTATGTTATTATTATACAATATTATGTAAAAAAATTCAATGTTATTCCAAAATAAGGTTTACAAAGCTCGAAATCCATAATATAATAATTTTGGTTTAAAATTAATTTCATAAAAGTAAGTTTTATCAAATATTATCAAAAGGCAGTTTTTAGTTTGACATATGGGAAAGTTTAGGAATTACTTATTTCAAAAAATATTTTGTTAAGTTTTAAGTAAAGTGAAATTATAATCAAAGATAAATCTTATAATCTAAATAAATTTCCAAATTAGAATTTTAAGATAATTAGATAAAAGAAGGGAGGCATATGTATTTATTTGCTTTTAGAAATTATTCAGTAATTATGTTACAGTTCAGCTTATGTTGTTTGATAGTCCGCTCCCATGTAGTAATATATTTATTTTGAAAAGTTTCGACACTCGTCACAGTCTCTGGAGACTCCGCGTACTCCACTTTTAAAGATAAATATATTACTACACTTACGCTGGTTACGATAATATTAATCTAAACATTAACGTAATTATTAAAAAAATTTAAAAAAAGTATTGACAAATAAAAAATTAAATGTGATAATACAAATACAAACAAACGTTTTAAATATAGGAGGTTTTATATGAATACAGAAAATTCAGAAAAAAGAAAAGCATTAGAAGCGGCAATGGGACAAATAGAAAAACAATTTGGAAAGGGTTCGGTAATGAAACTTGGAGAATTCCAGGCAATGAATATAGAGGCAATTCCAACTGGTGCATTAGGTTTAGATATTGCATTAGGAATTGGAGGAGTGCCACGTGGAAGAATTATAGAAATATATGGACCAGAATCTTCTGGTAAAACAACACTTGCATTACATGTAGTATCAGAAGCACAAAAACTAGGTGGAGAAGCAGCATTTATAGATGCAGAACATGCTCTAGATCCAGTATATGCAAAACACTTAGGAGTAGATATAGATAACTTAATTGTTTCACAACCTGACACAGGAGAACAAGCACTTGAAATTACTGAAGCACTAATTAGAAGTGGGGCATTAGATGTTATAGTAGTAGACTCTGTAGCAGCATTAGTACCAAAAGCAGAAATTGATGGAGATATGGGAGATTCTCATATGGGATTACAAGCAAGGCTTATGTCACAAGCATTACGAAAACTTGCAGGAGCAATAAATAAATCAAAAACAGTTTTAATATTTATTAACCAATTAAGAGAAAAAATTGGTGTTATGTTTGGAAACCCAGAAACAACAACAGGAGGTAGAGCACTAAAATTTTATGCATCTGTTCGTATGGATATTAGAAAAACAGAAACAATAAAACAAGATGGAGAAGTTGTTGGAAGTAGAGCAAGAGTAAAAGTAGTAAAAAATAAAGTTGCACCACCATTTAGAGAAGCTGAATTTGATATAGTATATGGTAAGGGAATATCAAAAGAAGGAAATATATTAGATATAGGTGTTAACCTAGACATAATTGAAAAAAGTGGTTCATGGTTTAGTTACAATGGAGAAAGAATAGGACAAGGTAGAGAAAATGTAAAGAAATACTTATTAGATAATCCAGAAGTAATGGTAGAAATTGAACAAAAAATAAGAAATAATTTTGAACAAGCATTTGAAAAGAGTTTAGGAGAAGAAGAAAACGTTACAGAAGATGAAGAATAAAAGCAAAAAAGGGGGATTCCCCTTTTTTTGTATAAATATAACAGTCGTAACTAATTGATGAGAGTTTGTAGTAGGGGCGATTTTAATTACTAGCACTTTGGGCGGTATTGTTTGAAGAATATGGAGGGAATTAATGTATACAATAGAAGAATTTGATAAAGAAAAGACAAAAGTTATGAATTATATAATGTATAAAAAAAGAACAGAATACGAAGTGAAAAATAAATTTAAAAACACTATACAAAAGGATATGTTATGTGATATTATAGCATATGTAAAAGATGCAGGATACTTAAATGATACTGATTATATAGATAGGTCAGTTAAAGAATATATGTCATTAAAAGATTTATCTATAAAAGAAATAGAGTACAAGCTATTAACCAAAGGAATAAATAGAAATGATTTAGAAGACTATATCTATAATAATAAAGAAATGATAGAAGAATATGAAATTAAATCTGCAACAAATTTAATACAAAAGAAGCAAAAAACAATGGAAAAAGAAGATATAAAAATGTATCTTATGAAAAAAGGATATAAACATCAAACTATAAAGGAAGTATTTTAAATGCAAAATGTATTAACTTTACAAAGCAATAAATATGCTATAAAAATAGAAAATTTTGAAGGTCCATTAGATTTATTATTAGCATTAATAGATAAAAATAAAATGGATATATATGATATAAAAATAAGTGAAATAGCAGACCAATATATTGAATATATTAACAGAGCAGAAGAGATGAATTTAGAAATAACAAGCGAATTTTTAATAATGGCATCAACATTATTATATATTAAATCAAAAGGTTTATTACCAAAACAAGTAGACGAAGAAGAGGAACTAACAGAAGAAGAGTTAATTGCAAGAATAATTGAATATAAGAAATATAAAGAGATTACATCTAAGCTAAGAGAAAATTATTTAGAATTTTCAAATAGATTATTTAGAATGCAAGAAGTTATTGAACTTCCAAAACAAAAATTAGAAAAGGAATATACAAAAGAAGTTATTCCTGATGTATATAAGACTTTGGTTGAAAGAAATAAAGTGCGCTTAAATCAAAATGCAGAAAATATAAAGAAAATTGCAATAACAGATACATATACTGTTGCAAGTAAAGTTAAAGAAATGTTTAGAGAGCTATTACGAAAACCTAAATTTGTGTTTAATAGGATGTATACATTATCAAAATGCAATAAACAAGAAGTAGTTACAGCATTTTCAGGCTTGTTAGAGTTAACAAGAAGAAATAAAGTAATAGCATCACAAGAAGAAATATTTGGAGATATAGTTGTTAAAAAAAACAAAAAATAAAAATATTTGGATGTAATAAAGATATTATTATATCCAAATATTTTTATTAAATAAATAATAAAACTTGAAGATGTATGTAAACTATTGTATAATCCTGAATCCGTGAATTGATTAGCAGTAAAGAAGTTGAAAATAGGGATATAGTA